>OZ271836.1:2102643-2403020 GCA_965601745.1 Alkalispirochaeta sp. | reverse complement strand
GATCGGTGGACAGTCGGGACACGATGCGCAGATCAAGCGCAACACGGGATTCAACTCGATTATCGCGGGGACCAACATCGAGGTCATCGACTACAACGCGACGCAGCAGTGGGACACCAACCAGGCGATGGCGATTATGGAAGACATGATCACCAAGCACGGGGAGGAGATCGACGGTGTGTTTGTGCACTGGGACGGCGGCGCGACCGGGGTTATCCGGGCGATGCAGGCGGCAGGCATGGACGAGTCCTACATTGTGGCGGTGGATGGAAACCGCGCGGGATTTGACCAGGTACGTCGTGGCGAGCAGAGCGTGACGATCATGCAGAACTTTGAGCGCTTTGCCACCGAGTCGCTGCGCATGGCGCGAACGCTCATCGACGGCGGCAGTGTTGAGCCGGTCAACTTCTTTGAACCGGACATCGTCGACCTGAGCAACATCGACGACTTCACCGCTCCCGAGTGGTAGAATAATCTTTTGCTTCCGATGGGAGCCTAGGTGGTATCCCCCCTAGGCTTCTTATCGTCGTCGACCGTTTTCCGTTCCCAGCGGCAAGAACGAGGAGTGACTATGACTAAAACGTCGGATTTGAGAATCCTGGAAATGACCGATCGAATCTCGCGCCTCAAGTCGCGAATGCTTGCCGAGCCGCGCTACATGTCCTTGGAGCAGGCCAAGATCATCACGCGATCGTACCAACAGAACGACGGAGCCCCAAAAGCGCTTCAGCGGGCGATGAGTCTGAAAGCCTCCCTCGAGCAAATGGAGATTAAAATCGACCCCGAGGAACTGATCGTTGGAAATCGTACCGCGGGAGTTCGGGGCGGTGTTGTCTTTCCGGAAGCCGGTAGTTCCTGGATTGGCAAAGAGATTGAGACCTTGCCGACGCGACCTCAAGACAAGTTCCAGGTGCACCCTGAGGACATAGGTGATTTTCGTGAAACGATCTATCCCTATTGGGAAGGCATTTGTCTCGAGGACGTGATTAGATCAAAGATCGGACCCGAAGTCAGCGAGATCGCTAAGGTCGTTAAGATCAATCAGAAGGACCATGCCCAGGGACATATCTGTCCCAATACGGTGACCTGGCTCGAGCTTGGTCCCGTCGGCTTGCGAAACCAGGCGCAGGCCAGACTCGAGACCGCCGGGCCCGACCAACGAGATTTTTTCCGGAGTGTCGTAACGGTTCAGGAAGGCGCGATCGCTTTTATCAAACGCTACGCGGAGTTGGCCTCCGAGATGGCGCGGGACGCCAAGATGGCGCCGTATCGCGATAACCTGATCGAGATCGCCCGAATATGCACAAAACTGAGCGTTGACGTACCGGAGAGCTTTCACGAAGCACTCCAGAGTATGTGGTTCCTGTATGTGATTCTTCAGATGGAGTCAAACGCCTCTTCGTTTTCACCAGGACGCGCCGATCAGTTTTTGTATTCGTATTACAGGCGAGACGTCGAACAGGCCGGATTGGACGACCAACACGCGCTTGAGCTTATCGAAGCTCTTTGGCTCAAGTTTAATCAGATCGTCTATCTCAGAAACTCTCACTCGGCCAAGTACTTTGCCGGGTTCCCGATTGGATTTAACGTCGCCTGTGGCGGACAAACCCCCGACGGCCGTGACGCCGCAAACGAGCTGTCATTCCTCTTTCTAAAAGCCCAGGACCACCTTCTTCTCCCACAACCAAATCTCTCAGCCCGCCTATTTGAGGGCTCGAGCAAGGAGTTTGTCGACGCCTGCAGTAGGGTAATCGGTAAGGGAAGCGGAATGCCGCAGATATTCAACGACGAGGGCGTCATCCCCGGACTCATAAACGTTGGTATCGAGGAAGCGCACGCGCGTGACTACGCGATAGTCGGATGCGTCGAGCTCACAACCCATGGCAACAACCTGGGCTGGAGCGACGCGGCGATGTTCAACTTGCAGAAAGCTCTCGAGCTTACCATTAACAACGGCGTCGATATGCTCACCGGGCAACAGATGTCGTTCCGCACCGGAACGCTCGCCGACTATACGACGTATGCGGAGTTTGAAGAGGCGTTTGCCAAGCACCTGCGCCACTACATTGAGCGGATGATTACCGCCTGCGATGTCGTCGATCGGACGCACGCCGAGGTGTTGCCGTCCGCGTTCCTGTCCGCGGTGATCGATGGCTGTATGCAAACGGGTCTCGACGTTACCGCCGGTGGGGCGTACTACAACCTTTCGGGGATCCAGGCGATTCAGGTCGCCAATCTCGCCGACAGTCTTGCGGTAATCAAGAAGCTGGTGTTCGAGGAGAAGGAAATCGACGCACAGAGTCTTCTCGATGCCTTGAGATCGGACTGGAGCGAGGCCGAGGTGCTCCGCCAGATCGTGATCAACAAGGTTCCGAAGTACGGCAACGACGTTGATTGGGTGGACGTACTTGGCAACCAGTGGGTCGAGTTTTTCGCCGACGAGCTCGCGCGCTACACCAACGCCCGAGGTGGCATCTACCACACCGGCTTGTACACCGTCTCGGCCCACATCCCGATGGGGCAAAACGTCGCCGCCTCGCCCGATGGCCGTCGAGCCCAGGATCCTCTGGCTGACGGCGGTATGTCGGCGATGTACGGACGAGATATCGCCGGCCCGACGGCGTTGCTTAAATCGGTCGCCAGAATCAACTCCCTGCGCGGCAGCAACGGGACGTTGTTGAACATGAAGTTCTTGCCGGAGTTTTTTACCACCGAAGAGGGCATCAAGAAGTTCTCACAACTCTTGCGCACCTTTGTCGACCTCAAGATCAACCACGTCCAGTTTAACGTGCTGAACAAAGAGGACCTCATCGCCGCTCAGCAAAATCCGGAGGACTACTCCGGCCTCACCGTTCGTGTCGCCGGCTATACCGCGTACTTCACGGAGCTGGCCGCCGACCTTCAGGACGAAATCATCGAGCGAACGAGTTACGGCGAGGGTTTATGACCGGAACCGTCTTCGACGTTAAGAAGTTCGCCGTTCACGACGGTCCCGGAATCCGTTCGACGCTGTTTCTCAAAGGATGCCCGCTCCGCTGTATATGGTGCCACAATCCGGAGGGTATCCGCCGCCAAAAAAGCCTGTGGTATTTCGAACGCCGCTGCATCAAGTGCCGAGCTTGTGCCGACGCCTGTCCAACGGGAGCGATCTCCGTCAACGAGGACGGCGGCCCGTTTATCCACATCGATCACGACATCTGCTCCCATCTGGCGAGTTGTATCGACGCCTGTCCAACGACGGCATTGAGTTTTGACAGCAAGGAGATGTCGGTTGAGGAGGCTGTCAGCGCCCTGCTGGCGGACAAGGTTTTTTACGATAAGTCGGGCGGCGGCGTCACCGTTTCCGGCGGCGATCCCGTGGTGCAACACGATTTTACCCGTGCAGTTCTGACTCGCTGTAAGGCCGAGGGCGTTCATACCGCGATGGAGACCTCGCTCTGGACGACCAGACAGGTGATCACATCGCTCGTCGACGTTGTCGATCTGTTTATCTGCGATATCAAGTTTATCGACGATACACTCCACCGGCGCTATACCGGCGTCGGCAACGAACGAATATTGCAGAACTTCGCGTATCTTGTAGAGCTCGAACAGGAACTCCTCGTGCGGATTCCGCTGATTCCGGGAATGACCGCTAGCGAGGACAACATCCGCGCGATCGCTCGGCACGTTAAGTCGCGTTCGCCCCGACAGGGGATCGAACTGGTCAACTTTAATCCTTTGACGGAGCACAAGTATCGACTCATGGGTCAGGAGGCCCAGGCGCTTTCCGAGATGAAACCGTACGGCTCAACGCAACTCGATGCGTTCTATCAGATCCTAGCGGATGAAGGCGTAACCGGTATCCGCGAAACCAAAGCCGAGCAATAACAGCACCACTCCACGGAGGCATCTATGATCAGCGAGTTTATCCGTCGCGCGCAATCGGGCGAGCGAGTCTACATTCACGATGTTCGCGCCCATTTTGAATCTCTTTCCGACGCTGAGAGTTGGAATGTTCAACTCGTCCTCACGCTTCTCGATGGAGACAAGCAACGGCATTTTCCGTTACGCCTGGCAAAGCTGGGCGTACGCGCCGACCAGGATCAATTTGTCCGCGAGTACGCCTGGGCGAGTATCTACAACATACTTTCGAGCCTCGGCGGCGTTTCGATGGACGTGTACATCGACCAGGGAAACCAGCGTCTTGTCGAGTTTGTTGACGAGCTTAACCAGGTCTTTGGCGTCGACCTATCGCGCAAAGATCGTGTTTCCTACGGGCGATCGCTCAACGTCATCGATCGAATGCTCGAGACGCTCAAGCCGGACGCGGCCGGATTTCGTTTTTTCTCGCGACCGCTGGATCAGCTGCCGCCCATGTCCGATTCGTTTACCCACGGCGAGGGTGATCCGGAAGTCTTTCGCCGCGTCACTACGGCAATGGACGGGAAACTGCTGTGTGGAATCGACGTCGGCGGTACGGATATCAAGATCGTCTCCGTATACGACGGCAAAATCCTTGCATTTAAAGAATACGATTGGTTTCCGGCGCAGTTTCTGCGGTCAATCCAGCTTGTCGATCCGATTTGTCTCATCGTCCGCTTGATGCGCGCCCAGGCGACGCTCGTAGCCCACCGCGAGCATTCCCGATTTGCTGAGCTCTCCGAGGACATGGCTGCCGCGCTCGAGGTGTCGGCGGACGAGCGGCACATGGTGCGGGTCTGTGAAGAGGTGGAGCGGGTGTTCGCCGACGATATGGCCTACTTCGACGGCGTCGGCATGTGCTTTCCCGACGTTGTCGTCCGGGACAAAATAGTTGGGGGGGAGGTCTACAAGACTCGCGGCATCCGCCTCAACCCCGACATTGAGTACGAATCCGATTTTCGTCAGTTGACCAACCTAAACGATCGTATCCGTGCGTTGATTCGGCCCGGCGGAGCGGTCAACATCGTAAACGACGGACCGATGGCCTCATTTACCGCCGCCGTCGAGCTCGCCGCATCGGGTGAGCTTGAAACTGTCGCGAGCGGCGTATACGCCCACACGCTGGGTACCGAACTCGGGACGGGATGGGTACGGGAAGACGGAACAATTCCCGATATCCCGCTTGAGGTGTACAACTTTATTATCGACCTCGGGAGCCATCCGGAGCGAGCGTATGACCCGGACGATCTGCGGAGCATAAACAACTTTAATACCGGTCTTCCGGGGACGCTCCAGAAGTGTACGAGTCAGAGCGGCGTATTTCGCCTCGCCATGGATCTGTTTCCCAAGGAACGGCCCGATCTGTATCAGGAGCTCGTCGATCGCGGGTTTGTCGTAGAAGGAATTGGACCCCGCCCCGAGGGTTTATACGTCCCGACGGCGCCGAAAGACCTGCGCAAACCGTTTCTTGAGTTTATGATGGAACTCCCCGAACGAGAGCAGGATGGAGTTAACCACCGGCTGTGGACCGAGATCGGCGAGTACCTGGCGGTCACCTGGAATGAAGCGCGGCGCATTCTCCAACCCGCCGCCGATTCGATCTATCTCTTTGGTCGATTAGTAAAGCGAAAAGAGTGCTTTGACTTGATGCTGGAAGGCGCACAACGCATCGTTCCCGACATCCGCCTGGAAATCGCGGATGCCGGGTTGGCAAACACGCCACTTATGAAGCAGCTGGAAGCCGATCCGCATTACACAGTTGCGCAGTTTGCTCAGGCGATCGGCGCGGTGTACTTCGCAAATCAGTAAACACGACGCCGGGACGCATAGGCGCGCCCGATCGACGCCGTATTACCCGCTCTTAGATCAAGCTACTTGAGTCGCGCGTCGTCGCCACGGTGCTTGGCCGCGGCGCCGTCGAGTACCTGACGAATGTTTTGGGCTGCTGCGGTAATTTTGCCCGTTCCCGGCTTAAAGCGCCCGCCGACGCCTTCGCCGTCGGCACCCTTGAGGAACGCTGAGGAGTACTCACCGACGGTCATCCCAACTTTAACAAATCCGGGAGTGTTGTCGGCCGTCAAACCGCCGTCTTCCATGATTTCTATTTCCTTCTCCCGACCGGAGTCGACCACCATCTGATACATGCGGCTGATGTTGTCGTACATGATCTGGTCCATGATATGGGGAGTCTTTCCCTTCTCGTTCTGCCAAAAGATCGCGCGACTCTCGTACTCAATCGCGTCGACGATCGGGATGTACTGTTCAAAAAAGCTTATCGGGAGTCCCTGCCAGGCCCACACGCCAACTTTCAGCTCCAGATACTCTTTGATAAACGTCACGTCCTGAATCGCGTTTTCCATCGTCGTTTCGAGCGGGATCGTAATCATGTCCGCTCCCTCGTCCTTTAGCTGGCGATAGAGGTCAAAGGTCGGTCGGACCATCTGCAACTGGACCTCAATTTCGAGATCGGTCTCGGGACGAATTCCCATCAGCACGTCGATTCCGCCCCGCGGCGCGTCAAAGTTCATATACTTGCCGTCGCGCATCTCCATGTGGATCCAGTCGACGCCACCGGCCTCGAGCTCCCGCACCGTAGCTCCGAGATGGGCGTAGTCGGCCCAAAAAATACCCGCGGCTGCCTTTGCCCTGCCGTCAACAATTCCAATCGTCTTTTTTCTCACGTTTATAACTCCCCCATGTATTTTCGACTTGTTCGCTCAGCAAATAGTAAAGGGTGTACAGCCAGATTACAAGGAAAATATGCTAAACGAAGCGCTTTTTCTTTCTTTTTCATCATTTTAAGCTTTCGCTTGAGCACTTTTTGCTTGCGTTATGACTAATGCTGGCGTATCATCAGATAAACACCAAGGAGGTACGAATGAAAGTACGCGTAATTGCAATGCTGTGTGTGATGGTATTGGCGGCCGGAATGGCGTTCGCCGGTGGAGATCAGGAGTCGGGAGGCGCTGCGGAAGGACCGGACCGCGTCGGGTTTATCCCGGGTGACATGGCCAACCCGTCACAGGCGTTTTCAGCCAAGATGTTTGAGCAGTATGCAGCGGACTACGACTTTGAAGTGGTGATTCTCGATGGCGCTGGTGATGCGCAGGTTCAGGCGCAGGTCGTGACCAACGCGATCGCGCAAGGGCTCAAGGCGATCTTTGTAAACCCGAATGATATCAACGCGATTATCCCGTCGTTGATGCAGGCGAAGCAGGCGGGCGTGATCGTCGGTATGTTCTCCTCAGACCTGCCGGAATCCGCGGCTGATGCGCGCGACTTCTTTGTGGGCGTCGACGACAACATGGCCGGCGAGCAGGCTGCCCGGGCGTTTATCAACCAGTTTCCCAACGGCGCAAACATCGTTGAGATCGGTGGACAGTCGGGACACGATGCGCAGATCAAGCGCAACACGGGATTCAACTCGATTATCGCGGGGACCAACATCGAGGTCATCGACTACAACGCGACGCAGCAGTGGGACACCAACCAGGCGATGGCGATTATGGAAGACATGATCACCAAGCACGGGGAGGAGATCGACGGTGTGTTTGTGCACTGGGACGGCGGCGCGACCGGGGTTATCCGGGCGATGCAGGCGGCAGGCATGGACGAGTCCTACATTGTGGCGGTGGATGGAAACCGCGCGGGATTTGACCAGGTACGTCGTGGCGAGCAGAGCGTGACGATCATGCAGAACTTTGAGCGCTTTGCCACCGAGTCGCTGCGCATGGCGCGAACGCTCATCGACGGCGGCAGTGTTGAGCCGGTCAACTTCTTTGAACCGGACATCGTCGACCTGAGCAACATCGACGACTTCACCGCTCCCGAGTGGTAGAATAACCTATCGTTTCCGATGGGAGCCTAGGTGGTATCCCCCCTAGGCTTCTTATCACACGTTTCAAATCAAGAGGTATCGACGCATGAGCACAGAACAGGCCGACATTATCCTGTCGATCGAAAACGTTGATAAGTCGTTTCCCGGCGTTAAAGCGCTCGACGACGTATCCATCAAAATCAAGCGTGGTACCGTCCACGGAGTCGTCGGCGAGAATGGAGCCGGGAAATCGACGATGATGAAGATCCTGTCCGGAGTCTATAAAAAGGACGCCGGTACGGTCATTTTTGACGGCGAGGATATCCACCACACGACCCCTCATCAGTCGATGGCGCGTGGCTTGAGCATCATCTATCAGGAGCTCAACCTCGTAAATACGATGACGGTCGGTGAAAATATTTTTCTGGGTCGCTTTAACGAGCTGAAGGGACTACGCGGAACCCACGCTCGCGCCAAAGAGATCTTGAAAAGCATTGGATCCAAAGTAGATTCTCAGCAGATGGTGTCCGAGCTGAGCGTCTCGGAGAAGCAAATGGTCGAGATCGCCAAGGCGCTCTCTTTTGCGTCCAAACTCATCATCATGGATGAACCGAGCAGCAGTCTTACCGCCGACGAGCTCAAGGAACTCGTCAAGATCATTCACCAGCTCAAAGACGACGGCATTTCGATCATCTATATAAGTCATAAACTCGATGAGATTTTCGATTTCTGCGACACCGTCACGGTGATGAGGGACGGCAAGGTTATCGACACCAAGCCGATTTCCGAGATCACGCGGAGCGAGATGATCGCCAAGATGGTCGGCCGCTCCATCGAGAACGAGTTTCCTCCACGGCCGCACATCGTCGGCGACACGCTTATGGAGGTTCGAAACCTCACTACCAAAAAGCTCAAGAACGTTTCGTTTGACCTCAAGAAAGGCGAGATTCTCGGTTTTGTCGGTCTCGTCGGCGCGGGAAGAACCGAGATCGTTCGGGCGATTTTTGGGGCGGACCACGTAAAGGGTCGCGAGATCATAATCGACGGCGAACTCATCCCGATCAAAGAGCCCGCCGACGCGATGGCCGCCGGGATCTGTTTTGTACCGGAGGACCGTAAGATGCAGGGACTCGTCCTTCCGTTCGCGGTCGAGTCCAACATCACGATGGCGAGCTTGCGGGACGTCGCGTCCATGGGGTTTGTCGATCGCGCTAAAGAACGGGAGATCGCCGAGCGCCAGGTAAAAATCCTCGGCGTCAAAACGCCGTCGGTGACGACACCCGTCAAGAGCTTGTCGGGCGGTAACCAACAGAAGTGTATCGTCGGGCGATGGATGGAGCAGAACCCACGGATTCTGATTATGGACGAGCCGACTCGCGGTATCGATGTCGGTGCGAAGTACGAAATTTATCTGCTCATGAAACAGATCGTCGAAAACGGTGGATCGGTTATTCTGATTTCATCGGAGCTTCCGGAGGTTCTCAATATGAGCAACCGCGTCTTAACGATCTGTGACGGGCGAATCACCGGTGAGTTTGACCCGGAGAAGGCATCACCGGATCAAATCATGGCCTGTGCACTGGATGTACACGCGGACGCCGAGGGAGTAACAACGTGAGTGAACGATCAGCCGCCAAGGTCGATAGGACGGTTCCCACCGAAGGAATCGCCAAGTTAGCGCAAGACAACCTGGTCGTTGTTCTGATCGGCGTGCTCGTCGTCGTGACGATCATCGTCGAACCGCAGTTTATGACGATCGGCAACATGACCAATATCATGCGGCAGTTTGGCCCCTTGATCATGGTCGCGATGGGAATGACCTTTGTGATTATCGCGGGCTTTATCGATCTATCGGTCCCGGGTGTTATGTCGCTGGTCGCGGTTGTCACCCTGTCGCTGATCGAGCCGATCGGTCAGGGCCCGGCTCTCATCGTCGGACTCGGCGTCGGAACGCTTGCGGGCGTTATCAACAGCGCGCTTATCATCAAGTGCGGGGCACTTACCTTTGCCGAGGCGTTGTTTATCACCTACGGACTCTCGGTTGTCTATGGAGGGCTCGCCCTCCTGTACACCGGCGGGGTGACCAACTACCTTATTTACCTCGACGCCGATTTTGGATTGTTCACCACGATCGGCACCGGAACGATCGGGTTCTTTTCCCTGTCATTTATCATGTTTCTGGTGATCCTCACGGTGCTGTACGTGTTCCAAAGCAAGACGCTCATGGGACGCTACATCAGCCTGGTCGGTGGTAATAAAACGGCCGCCCGCTTATCCGGAATTCCGATCAATCGCTCGATCGTCAGCGTCTTTGCGATATCGGGATTTATGGCGGCGTTAGGCGCGATCATCCTCTTTTCCCGTGTCGGCCTGGCCTCACCCGTATTAGGATCCGGCTGGGACTTGCAGGCAATCCTCGCGGTCGTCCTCGGCGGCACGCCGATCGCCAACGCAACCGCCGGCGGTAAAGGGAGTGTGCTTCGGACGGTCCTTGGCACGCTTCTCATTATCCTGCTGGGTAACTGCCTCAACCTTCTCGGTGTTTCGGTGTACCTGCAGTTCTTTATGCGGGGCGCGATTCTCGTCCTCGCCATCTGGCTCGACAGCAAAAAGCAGAAATAGGGGGATCTATGAAAGCAGCCACCCTTGCCCAGAATACACTTACACTCATCACCAAGCAAAAAGCGACCGCTGCCGTCCTTTCAATGCTTTTTGTGATGGTGTTTTTCCCAACCAACTTCTATTCGACCTTCAACCTGCTCGATCTGCTTAACTCGGCTTCGATTCAGCTGATTTTGGCGTTTGGCATAACGCTCGTTATCATCGTTCGCGCGATCGACCTTTCTATCGGCGCGATCCTGGCGATATCGGGCATCGTCACGATTCGCCTGATGGATCACATGGCGATGTACCCGGCTATTCTTCTCGCCGTTCTGTTTGGCGCGTTGATTGGACTGGTAAACGGATTTCTGGTCGTCTATCAAAGAACTGAACCCTTAATCATCACTCTCGGCGTCGGTATGACGCTCACCGGCCTCGGGCAGCAGCTTACCGATGCGCGCCCAGTCCCGTCGACCAATGTCAGTTTTATGATGATCGCCAACAGCCGCTTGATGAACTTCCTGCCCAATCTCGTGTGGATCATGCTCGTTGTCTTTGCGCTGTTGTACGTCATCCTGCGTTACACTCAGTTTGGTCGCAACTGCTATGCGATAGGCGGAGACTACGAGGTTGCCGAGCACTCCGGTATTCCCGTCAAGGCGATCAAGACCGCGACCTTTGTGATCAACGGCGCGATCGCCGCATTTGCCGGTGTCTTGTTGTCGTCGCGTCTCAATACGGGATCGTCAATCTACGGCGAGGATTCGGCTTTGTACGTGATTAGCGCGGTTGTTATCGGCGGTACATCGCTCGGCGGCGGCGTCGGCGGGGTCGGCCGAACGATGATGGGCTTGCTGGTTTTTGCCGTTATGGAGAACGCGATGAACATGCTGGGAATAAATCCCTACATTCAGATGATCGTTCGTGGCGTTCTTGTCGTCGTCGTCCTGTTCTTTGATAGCTATGCCCGAAAAAAGGCGCGCGAGGATGTGTAACCCAATCGCGTGTTTGCGAACGACGCACTAAGAAAAAGGCCGTCCCCAAATGGGACGGCCTTTTTTGGTATCGGCGACTGTTTTGACAACGCCGGTCGCACGGGGACAAGGTCGCGCGCGCGAGCAGGCGAGCTTAGAACACCAACTCGGTGCGTGAGATTATGTCGTTCTGCGTCTCGGTTGAGAGATTGGTGAAAAAGGCCGAATAGCCCGCGACCCGTACGACAAGATCGGTGTACTGCTCCGGATGCTTCTGCGCGTCGAGGAGCGTTTCGCGGTCAATGACGTTGTACTGGATATGCCAGCCCTTGAGTCCGTCAAAGAATCCGTGAAGCATCGCCTTGATCTTGTTCTGATTGGCGGTGGACTCCAGCAGTTTTGGGGATACTTTTTGATTGAGCAACACGCCGCCGAGAATCTTGTCGGTTTTGAGCTTGGCGACGCTCTTCATCGTCGCGGTCGGTCCCTGGGTATCGGATCCCTGCGCCGGCGACGCGCCCTCGGCGAGCGGCGTCCACGCTTTGCGACCATCCGGCGTTGCCGGCACGACCGAGCCGGCGGGCACATTGCCCGAAATACTGGAGGTCCCGGCGTAGTAACGACACCCGATCGGTCCGTGCCCGTCGCGAATCGTGCGGTACGACTGGATCTCGTCGATGTACGAATCGTAGGCCTGTACGATGAGCTGGTCGACGTAGTCGTCGTCGTTTCCGTACTTGGGAGCCGCGTTTTTAAGAAGTTGGCGGATTCTCTCGCCGCCCTCAGAAGCAAAGTCCTCGGTCATAGCGTCCATAAGTTCTGCCGCGGAGACTCGCTGTTCGTCAAACACGAGTTTTTTAATCGCGGCCAGGGAATCGGCAAGGTTGGCGATACCGACTTGAAGACCGGAGACAAAGTCGTATTTGCTTCCGCCCTCGTGTACCGTCATGCCCCGATCGAGACAATCGTCGGTGAACGCCGAACATAGGATGTCGGGTGCGTTGTCGCGGAGTACCACGTCGATCGCGGTATCGATGGCGATACCGGCACGGGCATAATACCTTAGCTGGCGATCCCAGGCGGTCATCACCTCGTCAAACGAAGAAAAATCGCGGAGCGAGCCGGTTCCCGGGAGAAACTGCTTTCCGGAGACGACATCCACGCCGTCGTTGATCGCCGCGAGAAAAACCCGCATAAAATTGAGAAAGTGCTTTCCGGTACAGCGGTAACCCCATTTGCCGGGAACGGCTACCTCAATACAGCCGATCGCCGAGTAGTCCCAGGCGTCCTCCGGATCGATACCGATCTCGTGAAACGAGGGAATGACGATTGCGTCGTTGTTGAACGCCGGCATACCAAATCCCTTGCGGATTACGCCGATGCATTCCTGGAGAAATTCGGGATCGATATTCTCGTGGAACCGAACGGTGAGATTTGGTTGGGACAAGCGTGTTTCGCCGACTGCACGAAGTATCAAATAGCTGAGCTCGTTGACCGCGTCGCTCCCGTCGCGGAGCTGTCCGCCGATCGTTACGTTTTGATAGAGCGGACCGCCGGCGGAAAACCGCGTATGCGACCACGATCGTATCTTCTTCATGCTGACGAGTTTTATCCACACGTTCTCGAGTAATTCGACCGTCTCTTCCGGCGTAATTGTGCCGGAACGTACGTCGGCGGCGTAAAACGGATATAAGTATTGATCCATTCTTCCGAGCGACATCGAGTGGCCGTTGCTTTCGATCTGGAGAACAAGCTGCAGGAAGTACGTCAACTGAAGCGCCTGGAAAAAGGTCTTCGGGGGCTTGGACGCGATCACCCGGCACGCCTCGTCGATCCTCACGAGTTCGGAACGGCGCGTCGGATCGGATTCATCGACCGCCTGGGATTTGGCCAGGTCCGCAAAGCGAAGGATAAACGCCTGGAGAGCTTGCAGGGCTATCAAAACGGAACGATAAAACTCCCGTCGCTTTATCCCGGCCTCGTCAACGGCGTCGACACCATCAACGCTGTTGAGTTTGAGGAGCGTTTCTGAGATAAACCATCCGAGACCGTTGGTAAGGACTTTGCGATTGTCGATCGCGATATGGGCGTCGCCCGAGGTGAGATTCCCTTCGGCGCGTATAATACCCGCCTTGTGGATCGCGGATAAGGTCTCGCTAAAGCGACTCCGCCCCATATCAAGCGTGGTTCGCCCGCGCCAGTAGGTACAGAGCTCACGGAGTTCGCGTTTGGTCTCGTCCGACGGGTAGAATGCATCGCCCGTTCGCTTCTCAAATTCGTCGATCTCTTTTTCTATCCATTCAACGGCGTACTCGGGGAAGATGGGAGCGGCGTAGACCGCGGACGAATGATTGCCGACCACGAGATCTTCGGGTTCGATTCGAATCGACATTCCCTCGAGAGTCTTCTGGAGCGCCAATGCCCGCGTTACGATGACGGGCAGGTGTTCATTCTCACGATAGGCCTCGGTGTAGAATCGCGCGCGCTCGACACAGATCGTCGGTTTTGTATTGAGGACACGATCCTTGAATCGGCTGTTTCGTTCCGTCATGCTATTTCTCCCTGTGTATAGCTCCATTCTACATTTCTTTTGTTAGAAAATCAATTGCGAAAATACGAAAGTACGAAATGTAGAACTGATGCGTTCTACGAAAAGATATGCTACACTACAAACGTGAACAGTAGACACGAAGCTATCCTTGAAATCCTTTCCGCCGACGACGAAGTCAGCGTTGCCCATCTCGCCAAAGAGCTCAGGGTTTCGATGGTCACGATCCGCAGTGACTTGCGTTACCTGGAGAACCAGAATCTCATCACGCGCAACCACGGTGGGGCCCGGCTCCCGATAGTGACGACATCGGGCGACGGATGAGTATCCACTTCTCTGAAAAACAGCGGATCGCGGCGGCAGCCGCCGAAGAAGTTGAGGAGAACGAGACGGTCCTCCTCGAGTCCGGTTCAAGCGTTGCCTTGATGGCCCACTTGCTGAGTCGTAGACGGAACATCAACGTCATAACAAACAACGCCTACGTCGCGCGGCAGCTCAAGCCGAGCTCCGATACAAAGGTCTTCCTCCTCGGTGGCGTCTACCAGAAGGAAAGCGAAACGATGGTCGGCCCGTTTGTCAGCGAGTACCTGTCGCAGTTCAACTTTTCAAAGGTTTTTCTGGGTATGGACGGGTTTGTTATGGACCAGGGGCCAATGTGTCGCGACGTCGATCGCGCCGAAGTAATCCGCGAGTTTGTGAATCGTGATGTTCAGGTCTACGTCATTTCCGACTCGACAAAAATGGGCAATATCGCGATCCGCACTATCTGTAAGCCGGAACGAATCGATTGCCTGATTACCGACGACGGCATTGATCCCGAGTACAAAGCGTACTTTGAGAACTCCGCAACGCGCCTTGTGCTTGTCTAGCAAGACCGCACGATCTATCTCGCTCGCTCCACATCGCGGCTCGGGGGCACGCCAAACTTGCGGGCGTACTCACGGCTAAACTGATTCGCGCTCTCGTACCCGACGTCATACGCGGCGCTTGTTACCGAGGCGCCGCTCGATCTCAAAAGGTGGCGCGCCTCGAGTAAACGAAGCTCTTTCTGGTATTGGAGCGGCGTTGTCGACGTAATCACCTTAAAGTGCTTGTGAAACGCGGACGTACTCATTCCCACGCGCCGCGCCAGCTCCGGGATCGCGATCGGCGAACGGATGTTTCCCCTGATGTGGCCGATCGCTCGGGCGACGGCGCTCGCGTTACTGTCACGCCTGACGAGGCTGCGGAGCATACCACCAAATGGCGCTGCCAGGAGCCGATAGTGGATCTCGGTCGACACGAGCGGACCGAGGACCTGTGCGTCCGCGGGGGCGTCGATAAGGGCGACGTAGCGGTCGAGCGCGTTGATTAGTTGATGATCCGCTCGATACTTAATCGCGGCGCGGGCCGGCGTAATTTCGAACAACGAGTCAGAAATCTCATCGTACAACTTGCGAATTGTGCTGACATTGACGTCAAACACAAGCGCGAGATAAGGCGCCTTGGATATCTCCGAACGGACGGGCAGATCGTGGCTGACCAGAAGACAGTCGCCGGAGTCGAGGGTAAAGGGTTGCCCGCCGATCGTCACTCGTTTTTGGCCTTTAAGGATCAGGCACAGAACGGGTTCGTATAAAAACGAGTCTAGTGTACTCGTGGTTTCATGACGACGAATCCGAAGACCCGCGATGTATTGAGCGATACGCACGTCCCCGTTCTCGACATGTACCGCGCGACGGCCCGCGCTCCGTGCGCTCCCATCTACGACGCAACGGTCCGCGTGTTCGATCAACGTCTGTAGCTGTGTCTCTCCGCTCACGGTACCATCATACCGGTAGCCGGCGCATAGTGGGACGTTTTCTCCCGAGAAGTGTAGGATTAGGCACGTGTTTGAGAGAAACCGGCACGTAGATAGGCGCAAGGGCGTGTATCGTTTCTTTATCACGTTCTATGGGAGGAGTCAGCGAAAACACGAACACTTACGACAGGTGTAGAGATACCGTTGCTCGGGTTTGGGACCTATCTCATCACCGACGATGAGGCCGGCGCGCTCGTCGAGGAGGCGATCCGTGCGGGATACCGGCACATCGACACCGCGGAGGCGTACGGAAACGAATCGGGAGTCGGGATCGGAATACGGGCCGGAATGGCCGCCGAGAATCTTACCCGATCGGACGTATTTGTCACGACAAAACTGTGGCCGGGAAATGCCGCCTGGGGTCAAACCGTAAAAACCACCGAGTCGACGATTACCGCGCTTGAGGAGAGCCTAACGAGGCTCGGTCTTGAGTACGTCGATCTCTACCTCATTCACGCGCCGTTTGACCGAGATCAGAGAATCGCCCAGTGGCGGGGTATGGTTGAACTCAAAGCTCAAGGCAAAGCGCGGGCGATCGGCGTAAGTAACTTTAACGCTCGGTACATTGAAGAGCTCAAGGAGGCCGGTTTGCCGTCGCCCGACGCCGATCAGATCGAGTTGCACCCCTGGTCGCAAAAACCTGAGCTTGTCACGTACCTCAACGAGAACTCGATCACGCCTATCGCCTACAGTAGCCTCGTGCCGCTTTCGACCTGGAGGCACGCCGAGGGGCAGGACAGTTCCAAGACCGATCAAATGCAGCGTGACGGCGAGAGGGCCGATGCCCCGTTTAAAGTTTTGGCCCAAAAATACGGCGTCGGCGAAGCGCAGCTGCTCTTACGCTGGGGCGTCCAAAAAGGATATCCGGTGCTCCCCAAGAGCACCAACCCGGCTCGCATCCGTCAGAACGCCGATATTTTCGGTTTTGTCATCGACGACGAAGACATGGCCGCCATGGACTCGATGGATCGCGGTGACGGTGTCGCCTGGGCAATCGGTGATCCGACCAAGACCTTGTAGCGGCACGACGCGAGCGACTGATCGAACAGACCAACGTACGGGCGGTCCCGGCGACGGCCCGTGAGGAGTATTGACGTATGGAACAGCGCAAACTTGGAACGCAGGGCCTTGTAGTACCGGCGATCGGACTCGGGTGTATGGGTATGTCGGAGTTTTACGGTGACTCGTCGGAGGCGCAAAACCTGCGTGTCCTCGACCGAGCGGTAGAGATCGGTTGTACGTTCTGGGATACCGCGGATATATACGGCCCGTTTACCAACGAGATCCTTCTCTCAAAAGCGCTTAAAGGTCGTCGCGAAAAAATCACTCTGGCGACAAAGTTTGGTATCTCCCGGGGCGACGACGGTAGCTTTGTCGGAATTAAGGGAGGCGTCGACTACGTCGCCGCGAGTTGCGACGCCTCATTACGGCGACTTGGGACCGACTACGTAGATCTGTACTACCAGCATCGCGTCGATCCCAACACCCCGATCGAGGAAACGGTGGGAGCGATGGCCGAGCTCGTGCGCGCCGGTAAGGTGCGTTATATCGGTCTGTCGGAGGCGGACGCGGATACGATCGTTCGCGCCAATAAGGTTCATCCCGTTTCGGCGCTGCAGACCGAATACTCGTTGTGGACGCGCGAGGTTGAGAGCGACATACTGCCGACCGTCGAGCGCCTGGGTATCGGCTTTGTGGCCTACAGCCCGCTCGGCCGCGGCTTTTTGTCGGGCGCAATAAGGTCGCGGAGCGATCTCCAGCCGGGGGACTGGCGTCTGGAAAACCCGCGATTCACTGATGAAGCTATAGCGGCCAACGTGCAGTTGGCCGACAGCGTCGCCACCATCGCAGGGGAGATCGGTGTTACCCCGGCGCAAGTCGCGCTCGCCTGGCTGAGAACTCGCGGTGTGGTGACGATTCCGGGTACCCGAAAAGTCGAACGCCTCGAAGAAAACTGGTCGTCTCTGGACGTCGAGCTAAGCGACGCGGATATCAAGCGCCTGGAAGCGGTTATCGACCACGGAGTTGTCGGCGACCGCTACTAGACGTCCGCCCCTAACCGCGCAGCCCTAAGCGCTGTTCCGTTCAACGAGCGAGTACTTGATTCGTGTTCGCCGCTTAACCGCAGTGTCCGGGCCGCCGGCGATTATCTGCATGAGAATCTCCATCGCACGGCGTCCCATTTTTCGTACGGGTTGCCGGATGGTGGAGATTTCAAACGCCTCGGCAATCGGTTGATCGTCAAATCCGAGAATCGCAAGTTGTTTCGGTACCGAAACACCGTCGCGACGAGCGGCCGCAATGAGTCCGGCCGCGAGGTCGTCCGATCCCGTAAATACGGCGTCAGGTATCGGATCGAGCTGTCGCAACGCGCCAAGCAAATGGTAGCCGTCTTGAACGGTGTCGTCCTCGGTGGGTACCTCGTGGATCGTCGGCGCGCCCGGTCGTCGAGCAAAGTCACCGTAGGCGTTGCGGCGAAAGCGGTTGGAGGCGCACCAACGATTCGGGCCGTGGATACAGGCGATCGTCCGTGCTCCGCGTTTTTGCAAGTACTCGAGCCCGTCGGTTGTGCTCTGGTAGTGGTCGATATAGACGTGCGGACAGTCGACGTCGAACAACGCTTGATCGCAGGCGACGACCGGAACGGAACCCAGCAAGGGAACAAACGCGTCCCGTTCCGCGCCCTCGGCGGCGATGATGACGCCGTCCATCGACTTGGCTGCCGCCTGTTCGAGTAAGAGCGACGGCGTCCACTCGGGGGCACCGCTTTGCTGGATAAGGATGTCGTAGGAGTTCTCCCACGCGACATCACAAAAACCGCCGAGGAGCGCGGCGGAAAACGAGTGTTCAGCCCGATCGACAACAACGGTGACGCGACGTGTTTTACCACTTCGTAGGATTCTGGCCGAGGAGTTTGGATGGTAGTCGAGTCGCTCCATCGCCAGCTCGATCGCAAGCTGGGCTTCTTTGGAGACGTATGGCTTCTGGTTGAGATACCGCGAAATCGTTGCGGTCGAGAGGCCGGTGTGCTCGGCCAAATCCTGGATGTTTGCCACGTAAAGCTCCTCAGCTTGTGCTCGTCTCTAAAACTACGTCGCGGTTGACGCGCAGCGCGGATCGCGCTCGCGCGGCCGGATCCAACGCGCCCAGGCCACAAGTACGCCGGCAACGATGCGACGCATCGATCTCACCGCGCGTCGCGCGTAAGCTCGGCGGGTGTAGTTTGAACCCAACTTTGGCGTCGTGGGAAGGTGGCGCGACTGGGTATCGCGAACCTCTCCGTATAACTCCGCTTCGATGTTCCGGGAAACGATTTCAAACATATTGCTCCATGCGTTCATGCCTCTACCTCCTTGGCTTAGGTCTGCCGCGAAGGTAATTTGTGTAATCAATTACAGGTCAAGCGATAAGGTTATAAACTCGGCGATTTTGTCGGCATGTGATGATCCATCGATCGCATCGCAGGTCGGGGAGTATACCAACGCCGAGGGATGCCGGTGGTACAAGCCGATCGATGGGTCTATCATCGGACAGGTGAGACTCGTTGGCAGCCCCGAGCGCGGCGGATTCTTGCTGCCCGGATTGGTACAAACAGTTGCAGTCCCGGCGATCGCGGGCGTCGCCGTTATCGGTTCTTTCTTTGTCCCCGTATACGGTTGGGTAGTCGGAATCTCGGCAGTATTTCTCCACTCGCTATGGATGTGGCGATTCTTGAGGGGGTTGCGCGAACGCGCGGCTATCCAACAGGAACGCTTTGAGCAGCGGGAGCAACTTCTGTCGACCTTGGCTCACGAACTACGTACGCCACTCACCGTCATTCGGTCGAGCGTCTCAATTCTCATGGATGAGCGAGGAGGCGATAATCTGACCGAAGAACAGCGGCGGTTCGTTGGGAGCATATTTGGTAACGCCCACCGGCTCGAGACGCTCACGGAAAACGTCCTCGCGGGACTTAAAAACGACAGCTGGAGCGAGTCGTTGCGGCTCAGACCGGTCGATCTACGCAAAGAAGTGATTTCGGTCGCCAAGAGTATGGAACCGGCGCTTTCACCGCGCGGTCAGCGAATCCACTACATGTTTCCGTCGATCCTCTCGCGCGCGCAAGCTGATCCACAGTGGATCGGGCAGGTCCTCGTCAATCTTATCCACAACGCCTACAAATACACGGACAACGACGGAACGATCGACATCACCGTCACCGAGAACGAACGCTTTATCGTCCTGTCGGTTTCGGACAACGGATATGGGCTTTCGCCAAAACGCCCCGATCTGTTCCAACCGTTTGTCCAGGCCGAACCGCGGCGTCCGATCAGTAGCGAGGGAACGGGATTGGGACTTGCGATCGTCAAGCGGGTTATCGCCCTGCACGGCGGCGATGTCTACGTCGCCTCCCGTCAGGACGGCGGGACGACCGTTTCGGTGACCCTTAAAAAAGCAGGAACCCATGCGTAGAAAAACGGATACGGCAACGGTCTTGATCGTGGAGGACGAGCCGGACGTCAGGGACATCCTAGACTACCTGTTTACGTCGGAGGGATACCAAACGTTAACGGCCGTAACCGCCGCAGAGGCGTGGGATCACGTTGTTCATGGGGCCCCCGACGTCGTCGTTCTCGACGTGGAACTACCCGATCAAAGCGGCCTGGACTTCTGTCGTGGGATTCGGCCGTATAAGATCCCCGTGATTATGGTGAGCAGCCACGATCGCGACGCCGAGGTTGTCGCCGGCCTTGAGACCGGCGCCGCCGACTACGTCCGTAAACCGTTTAACAACCGTGAGTTACTCCTTCGCGTTCGGCGTCTGATCGACCAATCTTCGAGTACGCACGAAGCGAACTCCAGCTTGCGGGTAGCGGTTGGGGAGCTCCTCGTCGATCGTTCTTCGGCACGCGTATGGCGTGGGAGTAAAGAGATCGAGCTTACCCCGACCGAGTGGAACATCCTCGATTTACTGGTAAGCCAACGAGGCAACGTCCAGAGTATCGAAGACATTCTCGAGCACGTCTGGCACACCACCCAATGGGAAGGCGGCGCGGAAATGGTCAAGGTCAATATCCGCCGTTTACGCGCCAAGGTCGAGGATACCCCCCACCATCCACAAATCGTCCTTAATCGTCGCGGGCGTGGTTACCTGATCGAGTAATTCTGTTACCAAATTGTTCCTTGCTCGATCGGCATTTGGACCAAAAAATAATAGTCAGACAAGCACAGAGTCTTTTAGGAGGTTTGGCTATGAAACGAGTTTTCTATTTGCTGATCGTACTGGCGATGGTGTCCGTTCCGCTGTTCGCGGGCGGCCAGGCGGAGTCGACCCAACGGGTAACCGCGTATACGACCTTGGACGAGGAGTTGGCGCGCGAAGTCTTTGAGGCGTTTACCGATGACACGGGAATTGAGGTTGATTGGGTCCGTCTGTCCACCGGTGAGGCGGTGGCGCGTATCGAGGCGGAACGAGATAATCCACAAGCAAGCGTGTGGTACGGCGGAGTTGGTCTCGGCCACATTGAGGCCAAACAGAAAGGCCTGACTACTCCGTATCAATCCCCGGCGGCTGCTATGGCAGATCAGTTCCGTGACGATGAATGGTATTGGTCGGGTATCTACGCCGGACCCCTCGCATTTGAAAGCAATGTCAACATGCTCGAACGCAACGGTCTCGACCAGCCGATGAGTTGGGAGGATCTCCTTGATCCCGGATTTGAAGGCGAGATTCAGATGGCCAACCCCGGTTCTTCGGGTACGGCGTACAACGTGCTGGCGACGATGGTCCAGATCCTTGGTGAGGACGAGGCGTTTGAGTACATGCAGCGACTCAACTCCAACATCTCGCAGTACACACGGTCCGGATCCGCGCCCGGTCGCAACGCGGCGATTGGCGAGGTCACGGTCGCGATCGGCTACGCCCATGACGGTGTCCGTCTTATCGCCGAGGGCTATCCTCTTGAGCTGAGCTTTCCGAGCGAGGGTACCGGTTACGAAATCGCATCGATCTCGATGATCGCCGGCGGTCCCGAGGAGGAACGCGACGCCGCGGAAGCGTTGATCGATTGGGCCCTCAGCGAACGTGCCGCCGAGCTCTACGCGACGAAGTACGTTGTACCGTTTGTCGATGTCGAGTTGGCTCCGGGAGCGGTACCGATCTCGCAGGTCAATACAATTGATCAAGATGACGTCTGGGCGGCAGCAAACAAGGAACGTCTTGTTAACAAGTGGAACGAGCTGATCGGTTCCGACGCCATCACCGAGTAGTTTAAGCGTTTGTTTCCCCCGGAGGTTTTCCGGGGGAATCCTTTTCTTTTTCCCTGATTTTACCATAGCCGTTCGGGAGGACGAATCGATGGCACAGAACCAGAACGGATCCGCCATTGGGCAGGAGATGGGCCTCCGTATCACGATTATCGTGGTATTCGCGTTGCTCGCCCTGTTTATTCTCTACCCGCTTTTCTCCGTTCTGCGGATGAGCCTCACGCCGGACGGCCGATTCTCGGCGGAAGTATATCGCTCGATCTTTGACCATTCGCGCTATTTTAGATCGATTCGTAACAGCATCCTGCTCGGAATGATCGTCGCGACGCTGGCGACGACGATTGGCTTCGTCATGGCCTACGCGATCGAACGACTGCGTATACCAGGACGACAGGTCTTTCGCACCCTTGCGATTCTGCCGATCGTCTCTCCGCCTTTTATGTTCGCCCTGTCGGTCATCTTGCTTTTTGGGCGGAGCGGTCTGATTACGAGATACCTGCTCAACCTCGATATCGAATCGATCTACGGTCTACGCGGCTTGATTCTGGTCCAGACAATCAACCTGTTTCCGATCGCCTATATGACCTTATCCGGAATTCTCAAAGGAATTGATCCGGATCTGGAGACCTGCGCACTCAATCTCGGGGCCCAGCGGCGACAGGCGTTTTTTTCGGTGACCTTGCCGCTCGCGATTCCGGGGATTCTGGCGTCGTGGCTGATCACGTTTGTCACGTCCATGACCGATTTTGGGAATCCCATTATCATCGGCGGTGACTTTGACGTTTTGTCGGTCCGGGCGTATCTCGAGTTCACCGGAATGGGCAACCTCCCACGCGGTGCAGCCTTGGCCATTCTTCTCCTGACGCCGACCGTCCTGTTTTTTATGCTCCAGAAACGCATTATGAACCGGCGCTCGTATCAAACGATCACCGGGAAAGCCGCACGTCGTAGTTTCCTGCCGGTGCCGCTATCGACCCGGATCGGCTTCACGGTATTTGCGATAGTCCTTTCCGTCTTTGTTGTGATGCTGTACGGAACGATCATCGCCGGAAGCTTTGTTTCGCTGTGGGGAGTTGACTGGAGTTTTACCCTCCGCCATTTCTCCTACAGTTGGGATGTCGGAGCATCGACGATGGGACGAACCGTGTTTCTGGCGTTGCTTTCCACGCCGATTACGGCGTTTCTCGGTATGGTCATCGCCTTCCTCGTCGTACGTCGTCGCTTCGCCGGTCGAAACATCATGCAGTTGTTGTCGATGTTGAGCTACGCCATTCCTGGAACGGCGATCGGTATTGGCTATGTGTTGGCGTTTAACGGAGCCCCGTTTCGTTGGTCCGGGACCGCTTTTATCCTCGTTACGGCCTACGTGTTCCGTAACGTCCCGATCGGTGTCGAGGGAGGAATCGCGGCTCTTAAGCAGATCTCCGCCGAGATCGAGGAGTCCTCGACCAACCTTGGCGCAAATAGTTCGTACACGTTTCGCACCGTGACGCTGCCGTTGATACGCCCGGCGTTTTTTGCCGGTGCGACCTTCGCGTTTGTTCGGGCGATGACGGCGATCAGCGCAATAATCTTCCTGGTATCGGCGCGGTGGAATCACATGACGGTTTTGATTCTCGCGCAGACGGAGATTCTCAGACTGGGCGCGGCATCGGTGATGTCGTTCGCGCTTATTGTCGTGGTTATGACGATGATCTTCCTCATCATGAAGGTGACCGGACTCGAGCGCTCGCAGGTCTTTGGCGCAGGGGCCGCCCGGTGACCGCGGCAACGGCCTGATGGAATTTGGCGGGATCGACGGTGGCAGAGGAGAGTAAAAAGATGGAATCAGCACACCTCATTCTCAGAGATTTGGTAAAGGTGTTCCGGGACGGAAGCGGGAGCGAGACGCGAGCGGTCGACGGAATATCCCTGGACATTGATAAAGGAGAGTTCGTCACGCTACTCGGTCCCTCGGGCTGCGGTAAGACGACGACGCTGCGGATGATCGCGGGATTCGAGAAGCCGACCGCGGGTCGTATCGAGGTCCACGGAAAGGATATCAATCCCCTCCCACCGTTTGAGCGCAATATGCCGATGGTTTTTCAGAGCTACGCGCTCTTTCCGCATCTGACGATCTTTGACAACATCGCCTATGGCCTAAAGCTGCGCAAAGTCGACCGGGAAGTGATCCGAAACGAAGTTGCCGTGGCCAGTCAGATGGTCAACCTCGTTGGTCTCGAAAAACGCTATCCCGGTGAACTCTCCGGCGGCCAGCAACAGCGCGTCGCGCTCGCCCGGGCGCTCGTGCTCAAGCCCGAGATAATTCTCTTTGATGAGCCGCTGTCTAACCTCGACGCCAAGCTGCGGATTCAGACGCGTACCGAGATAAAACGTGTCCAACACATGTTGGGAATAACCGCCATCTACGTAACCCACGACCAGGCCGAAGCGTTGAGTATGTCCGACAAAATTGTCGTGATGAACAACGGCCGAATTATGCAGGTGGGTCACCCGGAGGAGATCTACAACCACCCCGCCGATCCGTTTGTCGCCGACTTTATCGGCAATGCCAACTTTGTGGAGTCCCGGATTACCGAGCGGAACGCCGATGCCGCGACGGTCACGATCGGTGGCAAGGAGTTTGTGATCGACGCCGCGCGGCTTGATAAAGACGTGGCGGTCGGAGACGAAGTCTACGTCACGTTTAAACCAGAGGCGGTTCAAATCTCGAAGGGCGTCGGGGATCTTACCGGACGAGTCGACGTTAACTCGTTTGTCGGTGCGGTTACCGAGTACAAGGTCGAGTTTGAGGGGCAGTTTTTGACCGTGATTCATTCCAACACCGGTGAGACAGTTACGCTGTACCAGATGGACGACGAAGTATCGATTCACATAAGTCCCGAGTACTGCCGCGTCTACAAACGATAGGTCGCGATATCCGCGGTCGTGGAGCAGGCAGATGACAATAACTCCCGTTACGGTCAAACACCGCGACAAGTACTCGATTGAAACAAAGTTCCGCTATGACTCCGGGTCGGAGCGGCGGACCGACCGGTTTTCCGTGTCCTACTATCTGTTCTTTCCACGAAGTTTCCAGATTCGTCGATCGACATACGATCCGCGTAGCTTAATGGACCAAGTTCGCGTCCATATGCGCTTTAACACGCCGAACATTGGGGTCGAGGAACTGCTCGATCCGCTCTCCGAGATATCCCCACTGGTCCGCGCCGAGCGGATGGTGTACTCGGCCGAGAAGCACGACAAACGAATCAACACACGGGCGTTTATACACGAGACAAAGCTTGTTGGATGTGTCTTCAAATCGCTCCTCCGTGATTTCTATCTTTCCGCGCGTCGAGAGTGGATCTCGCCGACGCGTGATCTCAGCCGAGGAGCCAAAGCGTTGCACCGAATCGCCAAACGATACCACGCGCTGCGTAGTTCGTTCCGCGGTCTGGAAAACTTGGGAGCCGACGATCCGGTCTTGAGCAAACACGTCGACATCGTCGACGAGCACCTTTCGCTGTTGGCATGCAAGTACCTGACGCTTGTCCTGCGGCTTTGGGGGTCGACTCCGTTTGACGCAATCTACAAACGCATTACAAAGATAGTTCGTAAGGAAGAGAGCTATCGGGAACGAAAAGGATATCCCAGCGTTCCAGGACGAATACAATCGGAACGTCAGCTCGAAGAGTACGTCTATCGCGAAAAAATGCTCAAGCGCTATGTCACTGAGGCTCTCCTTTTTGGGGTCGACAGTACGAATACGGCGAAGCGTACTGAACACATTCTGTACGCGATCGCGGCGGGGATCGCCATGGTCGTGGCAACGGGATTTGCTTTCTTCGGCCAACAACGCTACGGCAACTTTACAACGGCGCTATTTGTCCTCCTCGTCGTGGGTTATATGGTAAAGGATCGCATAAAAGACTCGTTCCGCGATGTGCTCATGCGCCGAATGGGATCGGTTTTCCCGGTACGCAAAACTATCTTGCGAGATTCTAAAGTCCGGAAACGACTCGCGATTATTTCTGAACGCGCGAGTTTCCGAGAGGAACGTCATCTACCAACGGAGATCGTCGCGTATCGCAACCGCGGCTATTTCGAGCGCGTCGTGTTCTCGATGGAAAAAGAGAACGTCCTGGTCTATCAAAAGCGCATACGCCTCAAGAGCCGAAACCTGAGCTCGCTGCACAGTCGGGTGACAAGCGTCGCCGACGTCGCCACGCTCGATCTCCGACCGTTTCTACAGAAGCTGAGTGCACAGTATGGGCTTGTGCCGACCGTGGAGTTCAAACGCCAGGTTCGGCCACGAGTAGTAGAACGGATATACCACCTCAACCTCATCGTCGAGTTCTCAAAGAACGGCGAGGTCATGCACCGGCGTTATCGCCTCGTCGTCGACGCCTCGGGTGTAAAGCGCCTGGAGTCCGTCACCCGTGATTTTGAAACACGAATCGTCCCACCTCGTTTAAGCCCCGACAACGAGACGGGGGACGAAGACCACGACGTCGTAGCTGAAAGCGACGAGGACTTTTTGTACGAGTAAAGATGGTCGAGGCGAAAGACTGGTGATCGGTCTCACCGCGCTCCGACGAGCATGTGGGTTTACTCCGGCGACATAGCGCGGATCAGCTGACTGACTCCGTTCCAATAAACGCCTCGAGCCAATCGATCCACGCCTCTATTCCCTCGCCCGTCGTGCAGGAGGTCTCAATAACCGCTAACTTGGGATTGAGTTTGCCGATGTCGTCGTAATACGTGTCGCGGTTAAAGGGGACGTACGGTAAGAGGTCGATCTTATTTAGGACAACGCAGACCGCCTCGCGAAAGAGGAGCGGGTACTTCTGTGGCTTATCGTCGCCCTCGGGAACGCTCGAAAGGGCGATCTTGGCGTGCTCGCCTAGATCGAACTCCGACGGGCAGATCAGGTTGCCGACGTTCTCGATGATAATTGCGTCGAGCTCGTCTAACGGCAGTTCATCTAGCGCCTTGAGGATGATCGCCGAGTTTAGGTGACACGCTCCCCGTGTACTCACCGCCGTGAGGGGGAGGTTAAAGCGTTCGAGGCGCTCGGCATCGCGCTTGGTGGCGACATCGCCCTCAATGACGGCAAGCGAGAAACGACGCGATAGACGTTCGAGCGTTTTCTCAAGCAGCGAGGTCTTGCCCGAGCCGGGAGAGCTGATGATGTTGATCATCACGATCCGTTTCTCGGCGAGGAGTCGACGAATCTCGACCGCCTTTGAGTTGTTGGACTCCATGATGTCCTGGTTGAGTTCGATGATCATTGCCGTTGCTCTCCTTCAATCGACTTGATGACAAGATCGTTCCCGCTGACTGCCGTGGTATCGGGTGACCCGCAGGCCGGGCAAAGGTAACAGAGTTCCTGTGGCGCAAACTCAACGCCACAGTCTCGACAGACGACGACCTGGGGAACGATAACGAGATCGAGGCGGCACGATCCAATAGTGTCACTCGTCTCGGACTTGAGCGCGTCAAACGCCATCGCCAGTGACTCCGGGACGATCTGGCGCATCTCTCCGGCCTCAACCGTTATCGAGTCGACCCGTATGAGCTGATACTCGTCGACCGCGCGAAGCACCAGGCTGACGATTGACTCGGCGATCGAAAACTCGTGCATCCGTTCCTCAACAAATCCGCGGAAGTTGCGTACCGGAGAGCCGTCCAAGGACACGCGATCCTCCCGCCGCCGTTCTAAGGACGGTCCTGCCGGGACGTTCGTCGCTTACCCGGCCGATGATCGCAGCGTCATGCCCCAGGTCGTGGGCACGGACGGCATCCAGGGTCGCCGCCGCGTCCCGTTCGGGGACAACGACCACGACTTTCCCTTCGTTGGCCATGTACAGGGGATCGTAGCCAAAGATCGCCGCGGTCCCGCTCACCTCGCCGGAGATCGGTATCGCCGCTTCCTCCAGCTCGATTCCGTACCCGCACATCTCATTGAGCTCGCAGAGAACGGTCGCCAGACCGCCGCGAGTCGCGTCGCGCATAAACCCGATCTCCTCGGACGTATCTTTGATCGCGGCGATGAGGCCGTTGAGCGGGGCGCAGTCACTCGCTATCGGCGCCGCCAGGGGAAACTCCTCCCGCGCGACGAGGAGGGTTGTCTCGTGGTCGCCGATCGTCCCGTTGATAATAACGACGTCGCCCGGGCCGACGCGGGCGGCCGTACCGATCGGCGAGTGTTTATCGGCAAGTCTCCCGACGCCGGAGGTCGTTATGTAGAGACCATCGCAGGCGCCGCGTTCGACAACTTTGGTATCACCGGTGACTATGTGTACGCCTGCCGCACGAGCGGTGGTCGCGGCCGATCGAGCGATATCCGCGAGCTCGGCGATCGGAAAGCCCTCTTCGATAATAACCGAGAAACTGAGATATATCGGTTCCGCCCCCGATACGGCCAGGTCGTTAACCGTTCCGGCGACGGCCAGTTTGCCGATGTCTCCGCCGGGAAAAAAGAGGGGATTCACAACGTAGGAGTCGGTGGTGAAGCCTATCATTCCGCCGACGGACTCCAGTACCGCGGCGTCGGTCGCATGGGTGGTTTCCTCGTTTCCAAACGCCGCAACAAATACCTCTTCGATCAACCGTCGACTCATCTCGCCGCCGGCACCGTGGGCGAGGACAACGCGGTCATGCTGACCCACGTCGTTCTCCGTAGGTGTACCACGCTGCGCAGGTCCCCTCAGACGAGACCATACACGCGCCGACGGGGTCTTCGGGGGTGCAGCGGCTACCGAACAAGGGACAATCGCTCGGGGTACAGACGCCTCTGAGGATGTCGCCGCATCGGCAGCCGACCGGTTCCACGCTTGCTTCGACGTCGACGTCAAATTTACGGGCGTCATATGTGGCGTAGCGCTCGCGGATTGCCAGGCCACTACCGGGAATCGTGCCGAGGCCTCGCCAACGCGCATCGCTTGGTTCAAAAACCGTGTCGACGATCTGCTGTGCTTTTTGATTGCCGGCCCGTTTGACCGCACGCGGATAGGCGTTGCGGACGCGATCCCGGCCGGTTCGAATACTGTTTACCAGGCCAAGGACGCCAAGGAGAATCTCGTCCGCCTCAAAACCGGTAACCGTGCACGCAACCGGATAATCGCGACAGATATCCTCGTACAGGTCCATCCCGGTAATCACGCTGACGTGGCCCGGGCAGATAAACCCGTCGATCTCAACACCGGCATCGAGGAGCGCGTACATCGCCGGTTTCATCGTCTTGTGGGCAACGAGGACCGTCACGTTACCAAGACCCAGTTTCTCGGCCGTCTGTATCAATACCGCCGTCGGGGGCGTTGTTGTCTCAAATCCGATGCCGCAGAACACCACCTCGTAATTGGGGTTCTCCTCGGCCAGCTCAACCACCTGCATCGCCGAGTAAACGATCCGGACGTCCGCGCCCGCGGCACGTTCCTGGGCGAGACTTGACGTCGTTCCGGGTACGCGCAACAGATCTCCGTAGGTAGCGACGATCGTTCCTGGCCGCCGGGTGAGGGCGACTGCGTGATCGATGTAGTCGATTTCGGTGACGCAGACCGGACATCCGGGTCCGGAGATCAGCGAGATCGTCTCGGGCAGGAGTGACCTAATGCCGAAGCGGGAGATCGCCATAGTGTGGCTTCCGCAGATCTCCATGAGGGTTACCGGACCGGCCGACTCGCTCGCTATGGCGGAGGTAAGCGCGTCGATCCGGTCCCGATTCACGGATCCTCTCCCCATACCTCCGGGATGTTCGAGTACTGTTTGAGGAGTTCGTTCATCTCGATCGACTCATCTTCGGCGAGCTTCTCGATGATAAAACCCGCGTGAACGAGGACCTTTTCTCCGGGAACCACGTTATCCACGAGAGCGCTTTCGGCCTCGAGCTCGGCCTTGTGGATGCGTATCTTTGCCGTGGTACCGCGAACCGAAATCACTTCGCCTGGAACTGCAACGCACATTTCGTCCTCCCGATTCCTCTATTATACTACAGACGCTAGTCCCACCTGTCCCAGAGCCAATCCACCGTCATTGGCGGGAACACGGACGTTGGTAAATACGGTAAAACCGCGCGCCACCAGCCCCGTCCGACACGCTTCGAGAAGAAAGCGATTCTGAAACACGCCCCCGCTCAAGACCACGTCGCCGATACCTGTCCGTTCTCGTACGCGCTCCGCGACCTCAAACGTAAAGGCGGCAACGGTGTGCATAAACCGCGCCGCGATCGTACCGGACGCGACCCCCGCCTGTATATCGGCAACGATTCGTGTAATCAGCGGTCTGATGTCGATAAGATCCCCGTCCATTTCCCACACGTAGCGGCCACGCTCATCCGGATCGGCGCTCGCCTCCAGGCGCATCGGCGCCTCTCCCTCGTAGCGATTTTCGAGGCACATCCCGAGCAACGCCGCCACCGCATCAAAAAGGCGACCCATGCTTGAGGCCACGGGCGTATTGATACGGCGAGCAAGCATGTGGTCAATCTGATCGACGGCGGCGGGCCCCGCGAAGCTGGTGACGTTCTCCCAGAGAGGCAGATCGACGGAGCGATAGTCGTTGCCGTACGCAAGCGCAAGGCACGATACCGCCGTACGCCATGGTTGCCGTGCCGCCAGATCGCCACCGGGTAGGGCGATCGGAAGGAGGTGATACTCGCGTATCAGGCCGCCCATGTCGCCGGCAAAAACCTCCGCGCCCCAGACGGTCCCGTCGTCCCCGTAACCCGTACCGTCGTAGCATACGCCAATGACCGGCCGCGTCAGGCCGTGTTCGATCATCACCGAGGCGATGTGGGCGCGGTGGTGTTGGACTGCTACGATGGGAAGCCCGAGGGCGGCCGCACGCTCCCGAGCGAGCCGGGTGGAGAGGTAATCGGGATGGAGGTCGTGGACCACGAGTTTCGGCACAAAGCGGAACAACTTGGTGAATCGCTCCCACGCTTCTTTGTAAAAGCTCAGAACGGCGGCGTTGTCCAGGTTGCCGATGTGTTGACTCACGACGACGCGTCCCGGACAGCCCAGGGCGAAAGTACTCTTGAGTTCGCCGCCGAACGCGGCGATCCCCGCAACGCTGCGCGCGGTGAGCACCGGATCGGGAACCCATCCGCGGGACCGTCGAATCAGGTGAGTCGTATCGGCGGCGATAAAGGCGACCGAATCGTCTACACGGTTCTGGATGCGGCGGTTGTGAGAGACGATGAGGTCGGCGATATCGCCGAGCGTTTCCCGGGCAGCGTTGGGCGATATCACGATCGGTTCGTCACGTCGATTGCCGGAGGTCATTACGAGGACATCCGTTCGGACGATCTCAAAAAGCAGATAGTGAAAGGGGAGGTAGGGTAGCATAACGCCGATCGTGTCCAAGCCGTCCGCGATTTGCCTCGGAAGCAGATTTCCCTTGGTTTTTATGAGGACGATCGGGCGTGCGGATGAGACGAGCAGCTTCTCTTCAACGGAGTTCAGACGGCAGTATTTCCGAACCGTATCCACCGTCCGCATCATCAGGGCAAAGGGCTTGGCGTCACGGCGTTTCCGCCGCCGCAGGAGGGCGACGGCGTCTTTGTTGGTACCGTCGCAGACCAGGTGGTACCCGCCGAGGCCCATAACGGCGGCAATTCGTCCTGAGTCGATACAGGTGGCCGTCATTCGGACTATCTCGTCGGTATCCCGGCGAACGCCCGTGTCAGTCTCCACGAAGTACGTCGGGCCGCAGGTGTGACACGCCACCGGCTGAGCGTGGTAGCGACGATCGTTTATATCGGTATATTCGCCTCTGCAGGTGTCGCACATCGGAAAATCGGCCATCGTCGTGTTTTTCCGGTCGTACGGGACGTCGTTGACGATGGAGAAGCGCGGACCGCAGTTGGTGCAGTTGATAAACGGATAGCGCAAGCGGTGGGGTTGGCTGAGCATATCGGCGAGACAGTCGGGACAAACGGCCAGGTCCGGGCTGATTCGCGTAACCACATCGCCCGAATCTCGGCTTTGGACGATGTGGAAACCGGAGAACTCACGCGCCTTCTCGTCGCGCACCGTGATCGATTCAATCGCCGCCGCTGCCGGTAAATTGCGATGTTGGAGGCCTTCTATAAAACCCTCGAGGTCCTTGTCAATTCCACGGGCGTGAATCACCACGCCGTCGACGCGGTTCTCGACCGATCCGGCAATTCGCCACTCTTGGGCGGTACGGTACACGTGGGGCCGAAATCCGACACCCTGGACCAAACCCGTGACGTAAACCCGGAGGTTCTTCTCGGTCGACCGGTTTGCTTCCACGATTTGTGCCCGCCCTCAATACGCTTTTGCCATATCGATATTTTTATACTATAATGGCAGTAGACCAAGAAAGCACCTACTTCTCCGCGTACCACTCGCTTTGTCGTTGCGACCACACCTCGTGATCTCGGTCCAAACCGTACGAGAAGGATCTGCCATGGATGCTACGGTACGTTCGGTCACCCAGCGATACAATCACGACAAAAACCGGCTGATGGACATTCTCCTGGATTACCAGGCGGAGGAGGGATTTCTCTCCGACGACGTTATGGATGACGTCGCCGAAGCGCTCGACATTGCCCGCGTGGACGTCGAGCAGACGGTCTCTTTTTACCACTTTTTCGAGCGCGAATCGCGCGGGAAGTACACCGTTTATTTAAACAACAGCGTCGTCGCGTACATGATGGGTCGCGACCGAATTGCTCGCTGTTTTGAGGAAGAGGCGGGTATCCCGTTTAACAGCGTCACGCCGGACGGGCTGATCGGGCTCTACGACACGGCGTGTATCGGGATGAGCGATCAGGAGCCGGCGGCGATTATCAACGGCGTCGTTTTTACCCGCTTAACGCCGTTTCGGGTGCGCGAGCTGGTTCGTGATATGAAGGCCGGCAAAGACCTCGAGGAGATGCGTGTCGCCGAATATGGCGACGGCATGAACGACAGTCGGCTTCTCCAGACGACGGTCAACAACAACATCATGAAAAAAGGCGCGGTCATCCTCTCAGACTACGAGCCGGGAACCGCCCTGATGAAACTCAAACAGGAACGCATCAGTCCGGAAGGCGTTATCGCGACGATTAAGAACTCGGGAATTCGCGGTCGCGGCGGTGCCGGTTTTCCCACCGGACTCAAGTGGGAGTACTGCCGTCGGGTGCCGGCGGAAAACCGCTACATCTTTTGCAACGCCGACGAGGGCGAACCGGGAACCTTTAAAGACCGGGTGATACTCACCGAGAAACCGCGTCTTGTCGTTGAGGGAATGACCTTGGCGGCTTATGCGGTCGGCGCGACCAGAGGGATCCTCTACGTCCGCCATGAGTACCGCTATATGAAAGCGTACCTCGAAGGAATCCTCGCCAGCCTCCGAGCCGAGGGGTGGCTCGGCGAGAATATCGGCGGGAAGAAAGGTTTTACGTTCGACATCCGGATTCAATTTGGCGCGGGCGCTTACGTATGTGGCGAGGAGTCGGCGTTGATCGAGTCCGCCGAGGGCAAGCGCGGCGAGCCGCGTGATAGGCCTCCCTTTCCCGTTGAGGTAGGCTACAAAGGGCTCCCTACGGTGGTCAACAACGTGGAAACACTCTGCGCCTGCGTAAAGATCATCAACAACGGAATCGACTGGTATCGCAATCTTGGAACGGAGAACTCGACTGGGACCAAACTGTTGTCGATCTCCGGCGATTGCCGCTTTCCGGGGATCTACGAGATCGAGTGGGGTTTTAACGTCAGCGACATCCTCGACATGGTGGGAGCGGAGCCCGGCGATGTACAGGCCGTACAGGTCGGCGGACCGTCGGGTTCGTGCATCGGTCCCGACGAGTTTGACCGGGAGCTCAGCTACGAGGACCTCGCTACCGGAGGATCGTTGATCATATTCAACAAGACTCGGGATATCCTCAAGGACGTCGTTCTCAACTTTATCGATTTTTTTATCGATGAATCATGCGGTTCGTGCGTACCCTGCCGTGCCCTGACGCGGATGTACAAGATCACGCTCGAGAAGATCATCGCCGGTCACGGCAAGCTCAAAGACATCAAAGACATGCTGTCCTGGGCGGAGATGATGAAGGCAAATCGCTGCGGCCTCGGGCAGACGGCGGCCAACCCGATTTTGACAACGATCAAGAACTTCCGGGAGAAATACGAGGAGCTGATCACCGAGGAAGAGACCGGCTACGTCTCGAGCTTTGATCTAAAAAAAGCGGTTCTCGACTACTGCGAGGCGGCCAAGCGCGACGTCTACCAGGAGATCTTCGAGCTGGAAGGGGGCAAATGATGGCAACCTTGGTGAAGTTTGAAATCGACGGAAAAAACTACATGGCCGAGGAGGGCGTTTCGATCCTTTCGGCGGCCCGGAGTAACGGCGTCTACATTCCGTCCCTCTGTCATTATCAAGGAGTCAAACCAAAAGGTTCGTGCCGCATTTGTACTTGTCGGGTAAACGGCAACCTCATGTCGAGCTGTACAACGGGCGTTTTCGAGGGCGCCAAAGTGGAGAACAAGACCGACGAACTCGAGGAGATGAGACAGGGAATTCTGGAACTGATGTTTACCGAGGGCAACCACTTTTGCCCCTCCTGCGAGAAGAGCGGATTCTGCGAGCTCCAGGCCCTCGCCTATCGATATCGCATAACCGCGCCCCGATTTCCCTACCTGTTTCCGACACGACCGGTCGAATCCAACAACCCAAAGATTCTCAAGGATCAGAATCGCTGCATCCTCTGCAAACGTTGCATCCGGCGATCAAGGACGAGAACGACAAGAGCCTCTTCGCCTTTCGGAACCGAGGGTATCAGGTCGTTATAAGCATCGACACCGAGCTCGCCGCCGGGATCAGCGATGAGCTCGCCCAGAAATCGATGGATGTCTGCCCTGTCGGCGCCATTCTGAAAAAGCGCAAGGGATTCGAGGTTCCCATTGGCCGGAGGCCGTTCGACAAGGTGGAGATCGGAGCCGAGGTAGGAGGGCGATCATGAGCGGTACAAAGGCCGTCGTCGCGACAACCTCTCTCGCGGGGTGTTTCGGCTGCCACATGTCCTTATTGGATATCGACGAGCGTATTCTCGATCTCATCGAGTTGGTCGAGTTCGACAAGTCGCCGATCGACGACATCAAGGAGTTCTCGCGGGAATGCGACGTTGGACTCATCGAAGGTGGGTGTTGCAACCATGAGAACGTCCAGGTACTCCGCGACTTCCGCAAACACTGCAAGGTACTGGTTGTCGTCGGTGAATGCGCGCTTATGGGCGGATTGCCGGCTCTCCGAAATAACATTCCGGTCAAAGAGTGCCTCGAGGAGGCGTACCTCAACGGCCCAACGGTGGCCGACTGCAATCCACAGGGAATCATTCCCAACGACGAGGAGATCCCGATGATCCTCGACAGGGTTTATCCATGCCACGAAGTAGTGGATATCGACTATACGATCCCGGGCTGCCCGCCGGACGCGGACCTGATCTGGGACGCTCTGACGGCGTTGCTTAGCGGGAGCGAAATGAAACTGCCCTACGAAGCTTTTAAGTACGACTGACGGGAGGGAAACGATGGGCAAGAAAATAACGATCGAACCGGTCACACGAGTCGAAGGTCACGGTAAAGTCACCATTAAGATAGACGACGCCGGCAAAGTTGCCCAAACCCGACTCCACATCGTGGAGTTCCGCGGATTTGAGCGCTTTGTTCAGGGCCGACCCTATTGGGAGGCCCCGGTACTCGTGCAGCGCCTCTGCGGGATCTGTCCGGTGAGCCACCATCTGGCCGCGGCGAAGGCGGTCGACGTGATCGTGGGCGCCGGTACCGGCGACGGGCTAACTCCAACCGCCGAGAAGATGCGCCGGCTGATGCACTACGGCCAGATGTTCCAGTCGCACTCCCTCCATTTTTTTCACCTCGCCTCGCCGGACCTCCTTTTTGGCGTCGACGCCGATCCGGCGATCCGTAACGTCATCGGGGTTGCGATCGAGCACCGGGATCTCGCCGTGCAAGGTGTCATGATGCGAAAGTTCGGTCAGGAAATGATCCGGATAACGGCGGGGAAGAAGATCCACGGGACCGGCGCGATACCGGGCGGCATCAACAAGAATCTCACGCCCGAAGAAATTGAACCATGGCTTAACGGGGATGATCCGCTTACCGCCGATAAGATGGTCGAGTGGGCCGAGGGCGCCGTTGAGTTCTTTAAGGACTACCAGAAAAAGAACAAGGACTTTATCGATAATTTCTCGGCGTTCCCGTCCAACCACCTAAGCCTCGTCCGGAAGGACGGCGCGCTCGACCTGTACCACGGCGTCCTTCGCGCGGTTGACTCCGAGGGGAAGAAAATTCTTCACGACGTGGACTATCAGGACTACCTCAAGTACATCCGCGAGGAGGTCCGGCCGTGGACCTATATGAAGTTTCCCTACCTCAAGGAGTACGGTACGGAAAAAGGTTGGTATCGGGTGGGACCGCTTGCCCGGCTCAACACGGCTGAGTTTATCCCCACGCCGCTTGCACAGCGCGAGTTTGAGATCTACAAAGCGTATACCAAAGGCAAGCCGAACAACATGTGTCTACACACCCACTGGGCGCGACTGATCGAGACGCTCCACTCCGCAGAGGTGATCCGCGATCTGCTCAAGGATTCGGAGCTCCAGGGAACCGATCTCGTCACCGAAGGAACGCACGAAGGCGAAGGGGTCGGTTTGATCGAAGCCCCGCGCGGCACGCTCTTTCACCACTACGCGGTCAACGACGAGGACCTGATAACGATGGCCAACCTGATCGTTTCTACGACGAACAACAACGAACCGATGAACGAAGCGGTCGGGATTATCGCGCGCGCCTACATGGACGGCCAAAAAGAGATAACCGAGCCGATGATGAACGCCGTCGAGGTTGGGATTCGTGCCTACGATCCGTGTTTGAGCTGTGCGACGCATGCGCTCGGTAAGATGCCTCTCGAGTTTGAGGTGGTCGACCGTAATGGGCGGCTCATCCAGCAGCGGAGCAAGTAAGGTCGCTTTGGAGGAACGCGGACAGCTGCTCGTTTACGGGTATGGGAATCCGGCTCGCCAGGACGACGCTCTCGGAGTTTGCTTTGCCGAACGTTGCGAGAGTGAGTTTGTCGGCCGGTCGGGGTATCGGGTCGAAACCAACTATCAGCTCAACGTCGAGGACGCGGAGCTGATCTCTCGTTTCCGCGAAGTTGTCTTTGTTGATGCCGCGGTGCCGGACCACCCGCCGGCCGCGTCGATGATCGACGCCGGCGACGAGGAGGCCGGATTTTTCTTTTACCGAATTACCCCAGTCAATACGATCTCGTTTTCTACCCACGCAATGGATCCGGAGTCGGTACTCGGACTATGCGACGAGCTCTTTGGTCGCGTCCCCGAATGTCGCGTAATGCGCATAATCGGGTACGAATGGGAGTTCGACGCGCTGCCCAGCCCTCGCGCTCTCGCTAATTTGGACAACGCCTGGAGTTACTTTGTCGACTACCTTGTATCCGGGCGCGCGTCGAGGAAAAAGAGACAGTCGCGGTCGATGTGAGTGAGCGGAGAAAACCCCTGATTGGCCAGTAAGCTCTCCCATTCAAATGTGTGCGGCATATGATCCATCGCGATCGCGCCCCCGATTCGCTCGTGGCATCTGTTTACTCTGCCGCTTGAGCACAGGTGTAACACGATGAGGCGACCGGATGGTTTGACGCAGGCTCGAAAGTGCCGGAGCGCGGCATCCGGGTCGCGGAAATGGGGAAAGCTGTGGAGACACAGGACAACGTCAAACAGGCGCGGAGCGAGCGTTTCGCTGCAGACATCGACGCATAGAAACTCAGCCGCGATATCCTTTTGCTCGGCGCGTACAAGCATTTGAGTTGAGAAATCGACCGCCGTGACGGTTCCCGGAGCGACCATTCGCGCCAGCCACGCGGTTGCTTTTCCCGTTCCGCAGCCCGCCTCCAACATGGATTGCCCCGCTTCCAGTTGTAAGAGCGGCGCAACCTCGTCCAGTTGTTCTTCCACCTCGGCCGTTGACGGTGCACGATCGTCCCAGCTGGCTGCTTGTTTATCAAAAAACGTGATACGCGGATCGGGAGTGGGCATCGTTACCTACCAATACGTATTGCGGTGCCGTGGGTCGCGACCCGCTTGCGCACTATCATACCACAGACCACTACATTTTAGCGGCCGGTGGTACGTCGCGGCCGGCTGACGTTGGCGGCGGGGGCCGCCGCCCGATGCCCGTATATATGTCCCCCCGTGTTTGGTTAGAACGTCGCGATCCGCATCATCGTCAACTCAATCACATCACGTCCGCCGTCGTAGTCATCGTCGAGCGAGGTGTACGAACGAGCGTACGCCACGCTCATGCGGATCGACCAGGGCAATGCGAACGAGAGGGCGACACCGCTTGCGTTGAGCAATCCGTCCGGATCGGGCGCCCAGTCCGCTGCCTCGACCGCCGCCACATCGTGAAAAGCACCGAGGTGTACCGTTCCGGGAACGAGTTCGTAACCAACTCGCCCGTGAGCAACGGCCAGGCGTTCGGCCTGTGTGCCCGTCGGATAGCCGCGGACTGAGAGCACCGAGTCCGAACCCGGCCCCGGGGCGCCAACATCGTAGTGGGTTCGCGCAAAGAAACCGAAGCCGCCGTAGGCGCCGATCGCGACGCCGATATCCCCGCGACGCCCGATTCGCCATCCCGCGTCCGCCTCGATCCCGTAGGTGAAGGTCCCGGGACCGTCGGGGGAGTCGAACAGCACCGTTTGCGTTCCCCACTGTTCAAAGCCCGAGAAAGTGGTGAATGCGCCGAGCAGCGTGAGCGCAAATCCTTCGCTCGCCGCGCCGCCGGCAAGATCCGACCGCATGTCCGCACTGATCTCGGCCGAGACCGCATGACGGAGATCGCGAGGTTCCTCGACCCCGGTGTCGATCGTGTCTTCGTCATAAACGGTAAATCCCGTTTGGTATTCAAGCGATGTACTCAAGGGGCCAAGATCCACCGCGGTGCCGATCCACGCGGCCTGTCCGCCACCATCGACCGAAAAGTCTCCGTATTCCAATGTGTCCATCGGAAGAACCATCGACTCCACGCCGGTGTAAATGGATAAGGGAGAGCCAAACACCCCCGGAACGCCGAGTCCGACCTGCCAGTATACGCCCGCGGTTATCACGTCCAGCTGGACCATTCGACCAAACAGGTTCTGATCGCTATAGAGCAGGAGCGGCAGGGCGGAAGAATCATCCGAATCCGGGGCGAGTCCGTCGGTCTCGGGAACGTAGGCTCCATAGGCGAGAACGCCGAACATACGAGAGTCGCCTTCGCGCACCCTTACGCGGACGTCGACCTCGTTTGTGCTCGCGTCAAAGTCGTACTCGAGGTCGGCCGATGCGACAGCCGGGAATGACTCGAGCGCCGATATCGTGTCGATCGCGTGGTCACTGGACAGGGGCGTGCCCTGCTCAAGCGTCGCGGCGCGCTCAAGCAGACGCCCGTTTGTCCGGATGTCGCTGGGAAACGAGACCGACATCACGCGCGGTTGAAGACGCTCTACTTCGAGCCGCATGAGCAGGGCGGACTCCGTGGCCGTCGGATTTGTCTCGGCCGCGAGTACCTCGGCCGCCCCGTCGACATCGCCGAGGCTCAACATAGCGATCGCGCGGTGGTAGGCGAGTTCGTACCGGTCTCCGATTCCGTCAAACATCGCCAAAGCCGCCGACGCGTCGCCTCCCGCGTCCGGCGGGTAGAGCGCGTAGCGTTTGCCTTCGACAAAGCGATAATCGTCTTCGTTCTCGTACCGGGTCAACAAAAGGCGAGTTTTCTCGTAATCGCCGTTAAAGCGCATCCACGTCGCGGCATCGACGATTACTTCGAGATAGGTGTGGGCGAGATAATAATGGGCGATTCGTTTTGTGTCTTCGTCATCGGTCTCTTCGATTATCGATTCAAAAAACGCGATCGCCTCGCTGCCGCGTTCGATCGCTTCCGCTTGCATTCCGTCGCGAGCGAAGTCGTGGGCCTCATAGAACGCGGCAATTCCCGGGCCGAGCGTCTGCTCAATTGGTTCTCGCGCGGCTACGAGTGTATCGCTCGCGCTCAGGGCGGGCGCGGCCGCGATCAAAACGATGATTGTAATAATGTGCCTGATTGGCGGCTTGTTGTTTGGACTCAATTACGTATCTCCTCTTGGATCGATCCCCGAATACTCACTGGTGTTGCGGGAAGCGAGTCACCCGATAAAACACCGCGACCGGGCGCAAAGTGCACTTCATTCTCGTTTTGTTGAGATGCGCAACGACCTGTCAAATATCGCAGTGTCCCTAGGGACCGCCTGTCATAAACGGCAAATCGAGGGCCAAATACAGCCGCCCAGCACCTGCACGCAGTCGTAATCGTCGTACGTTTGACAAGAAACGTCCGTGTTTGGGATGGCACGCAAATTGCATCTACCGGAATAGGAGGATGTGTCATGAGCAAACAGAACAACTACTGGATTCGGAACGCAAGTAAGATCCGCAAGATCGCAACAAAGACGCTACCGATCTACGAACGTATCGGGTGGACCTACACGACGGTCGACCTTCCGACCGATTTTTGGGCGCTGGTTAGCCGCGAACTCGGTAGCAATATTTTGAGGTTGCCATACCACGACGGCGGATCGGGAAACATGTTTAACGGACTTATGCCGACGCTTGCGATAATGGCCTCGGTTCACGTTGTACTCACTCAAGCCGGCTGGACGCCGGAACAGATCGGGCGCCTTAACTACGATACCTACTACGCCCAGTTTCGTCGGTTGCCCGCGCCGGTTCGCGGCCTTATGCGCCTGGTTATGGTCTCTCCCTTACTCGCCAAGCTTACGCGCAAAGCGACCCGGGCGATGCGACGATCCGACCGGTCGGATGCCTTCCTGATCGATTACTCCTTCTCGCGGAACGCGTCCCCGTGTACCACGATGGAATGTACGCGTTGCGGGATGGTTACCTATATGCAGGACAACGGGCTATCCGCGATGCGTGTTTACTGCAACGTATTCGATTACGCCCAGGCGGACGCGTGCGGCATGGGACTTGTTCAACATCGTTGTATCGGAACGGGTGATGCGACGTGTATGTACCACATCACGCGAAGCCCTGAGGATACTCGCTATCCGGCGCAGCTATCGCGAATACTCGAGCTCGATATGAGCGCGTGAGTGGTCGATCGAAGTATCGATAAAAGGAGTTTAAATGAAAACCGAAGAGATTAAGCTTTCCCGAGCCGATCCGTTACTGGATCCTATTATACCGGCACTCCGGTCGCACGCCTTGGTCGCCGCCGTACGTCTTGATCTCTTTGGCGCCGTTGACCGTGGTCACACCACGGCGACGGCGATTGCGGAGACGTGCGGATCCGATCCCGAGGGGACAGCCCGCCTCGCCGATGCGCTCGTTGCATGCGGGTACCTAAGCAAAACGGAAGGCCGGTACGCCGTGGCCGAGGTAACAAAAACCACGCTGGTCGAAAGTGCCACGCCGGGTCTCGCCAATTGGGCGCGTTTCTCGCGCCTTCAACTTACCGCCGTAGCGCAGCTCGAAGAGGCCGTGCAATCGGGCACCCCCGTTGACCTATTTGATTTGATGAAGGACGACGAGGATCGGCTGGTCCATCAACGAGCGATGGCGGAGACGGCGACACCCGCCGCGCAGTGGATCGCCGCGAACGTTCCGGTCCCACGCGGGGCGACGAGAATGGTTGATATCGGCGGATCGCACGGCGTCTACTCTGCGGCGATCTGCCGGCAACACCCCCCGATGCGGTCAACGATATTTGAGCTGCCACACATGATTTCCGTGGCACGGATTGTGTCGGCGAAACTTGGAACGGAGACGTACTGCGATTTCATCGGTCAGGATTTTGGACAAACGATCGTTGAAGCGACGTACGACGTCGCGTTTATAGGTAACCTGATCCACCACTTTGACCGGGATAGCGCTCAGCGGTTTTTGTCAAAAGTCTTTTCGATCCTCAATCCGGGAGGCGTCGTCGCGATATGGGACATCGAGCAAGCACAACGTTCCGATGATCCGACGCTCGCGCTGTTCTCGTTGTTTTTCTTTCTCGTCTCCAGCGCGCGGTGCTACACCGACTCGGAGATTCGCACGTTTCTCGAGTCGGCCGGGTTTTCGGCGATAGAGCGGAAAAGCCCGGGTACGACCCACTGCCTCTACCTTGCGACAAAACCGAGGTGAACGAGGCGATACGGGGCCCGATCGTTTTAAACGCTCCTCGCGGCGCGTCCAACGCGGTCGCCAAAGCGCTCGCTGCCGATCGCGCGTCGGACCGCGCGCGGCGGTGCTCGCGCCTATTCGAAAATCGAGTCAAAGAAGCTCAACATCGCGGCCCACGCTAGGTTAGCTTCCGCCTCGAAATATGAGCTTCCTCGGGGATTTGTAAAGTTGTGCGCGGGAAGGTTGCCAAAGATGATGTAGGCGAGATCGGCTCCCGCGCTTGCCATCTCTTCCTTAAACGCGTTTTGCCGTTCGAGCGGCGCGACGGGATCGGCGTCGCCCTGGATCGCTAAGATCTGTGTTTTTATGTCACCGGCATCGGCGGTCAACCCGGTGTTGAGGCTGCCATGGAAGCTCACGACTCCATCAATTTCGGTACCCATGCGCGCCATATTCAAAACGATACCACCGCCAAAGCAGTAGCCGATTGCGGCGATATTGGACGCATCGACGTACGGTGAGTCACGGAGTACTTCCAGCGCGGCGTTAAATCGCGCCTCGATCAAGGCGAAATCGGAACCCACTCTGCGAGACATCGTCCGGGCCTCGGAGATTGGTACCTCGATCCCGTCGCCGTACATGTCGAGCGCAAGGGCGACGTATCCTTCCTCGGCAAGGTCCGTGGCGCGTGTCCGCGCGTAGTCGTTGATGCCCTGCCATTCGTGAACCACGATAACGCCCGGCCGTCGCGCCGTTGACGCCCGATCGTAGGCGAGGAACCCTACGAGATCCTGACCGTCGACTGAGTAGCGGACGGTTTCAGACACAACCTCTCGCTCGCGGTCCGATTGAGCAAATAGGAGACCTGTGGCTGCGATCAGGAGCGCGATAACCAGAAAAATACGTCGATTCTTCATCAATTCTCCTTTAGTCGGGCGACAGAACCTTGTTTGCCGCGGTCCAACGTTAAGGAAAAAGTAGGTGCTCCCCGATTTGACCGTCAAGTATTTCGGCGTACCTACAGCCTTATGCGAATACCCTCAATCGAGTCCCCGTAGGCGAGTCCCCTTAGTCCAGGACCAACATTTGATTCAGGAAGGTCAGCTTGATCGAGGAGAGATCGGTCAACGCCTGATACGGCGCAACTTCGCTCGCCCGGCTTTTGAGGGCTTCGCTCACGAGTTGGACGTCATCCATACCGTTCCAATGCATAATCGTGACCCAGTGATCCTGACCCTTGGTCGATTCCAGACCCGCATAACCGGTAAAATTACGTTTAAAGAACTCGTGAAACTGGGTCAGCAGGGCGAGAAACTCGTCCTCGTTGGCGCCCTCTTTAAGCTTGAACTCGATTAACTCTGTGACCATATAAACCTCCACTTCATTCTGCTTCGGCAAACGAGCCGGTCAACGCACCGTGGCCGCCGGCCCGCCGGCGCCGCGTTTACCTGCGGTCCGTCTACAGCGTTTGCCGTGTTACAAACTCTTTGCAAATCCTGTGCCGACCGTCCGAACTGCCGAGAACTAACGGGATAACGGATCTGCGCACAAGATGCACTCGGTATTTCGCTCGATTATCCGGTGCTTTCGGCGCAGCCGGGTCGTTTTGATTCGTCGGATGTTACGGTTCTCCCCCGCGGCTTGTTACATGTGGCAACCGGCGTAGTATCCGCCTGTCAAATACGGCTGATCGCGTTAGCGCTCCGAAACGTCGGTTTCGATGAACAAGATGACCGCTCTGTTGATTCGACCGACCGACCGCTAGATATTCTAACGATGACGGATTTGGCGAACGGACAACTATTGCGATATACGGCCTTTGCGACTGACCCCCGCGGAGGCAATCCGGCCGGAGTATGGATCGGCGATAAACTTCCGGATCGGGAGACGATGCAGGCGATCGCAAAAGAGGTTGGATACTCTGAGACAGCGTTTATCAGTCCCGCAACCGGGGCACGACGTACGGTGCGGTACTTCAGCCCCGAAATGGAGGTCACGTTCTGTGGACATGCGACGATCGGGAGCGGCGTCGCCCTCGCGGCAATCGACGGCCCGCAAAAGTTCCTATTCGATACGCTCGTAGGAGAGATTGAAGTCGATACGCGGAAGAAACACGAACAGATCGAAGCGTCACTCACTTCGGTGGAACCGACGACCAAACCAATTGCCCCCAGTTTGCTGACTGATATCCTCGAGACGCTTGGGTGGAGCAACGAAGACGTGGATTTGACGATTCCGCCGATTCTCGCCTACGCCGGAGCGTGGCATGTCGTTATTGCGCTCGTACGCCTCGAGACATTAAGCCAGATGACCTACGACTTCGATCGATTAAGAGCGCTGATGGAAGGCAATGACATCACAACCTGTCAGCTCGTCCACCGTGAATCTGAGACTCATTTTCACTCCCGGAATCCTTTTCCGGTTGGCGGTGTTGTTGAAGATCCGGCTACCGGGGCGGCTGCCGCCGCGTTGGGCGGGTATCTCCGCCAGGCGCACCTCGTATCCGTGCCGACGGACATCGTAATCCGACAAGGCGAAGCGATGGGTAGACCGAGCGTTCTGAACGTCCATATACCGACGGCGGGCGGCATCGTCGTTTCGGGGGCGGCCATGGAGATCGCGGATTAGTCGGTGATGTTCCGCAACAGAAGAATCAATCGGAGCTGGATATTGACGATACGAACACTCCACCGGTAGGTCGTGCTTCCATCGGTTATATGGTGCCGGAGCACAAAGTCCTTGATCTTATCGTAGATGTTGATCAGAAGATCCTCCGGGGTCTTACCCGTCCAACTGCCGAGTCCGCGCTGATTGAGCGATTCCGAAACATAGATCTTGCGGGGACCAATCACGCCAAAGTCGAAACCGGCGTGGTCGAGCTCGTTAAAAACGGCAGTGGTAAGAGACGCGGCCACGGCGGCGGCATCGATCTCTCCGTCGGCGAAGAGCGACATGACGGTGTTGTTGTGCTTGAGTTCATTAAGCAGACGTCGAGTATTACCCCGCGCGGTCTTTTTTGAGGCAAGGATTTTGTCGATCGTCGCGGCGACAAACTGAGAAAGGTTTGTCACGTCTCCAAGACCTGGTCCCATGGGGCATAGTAGCACGGCAGAAGCAAGCGTCGGGATTGCTCGGATATCAAAGATGACGACAGCGCCGATACGAGGCCCCGAGCAATTTCATACAGAAATGATAGGAAATTCGTGGTTTTCCTCAACGGCGTTGGTATCTTTGAGGCGTACATCACGGGCCGACGTATAATGTGGCTGATTTGGGGTCGAGCGACGGCGGGATTATTGAGCGTATTGAGAACTGGAGCGATCGTGGATCGAGCGACAACAAATTGGACTGGACGGATTTACACCCTCGTGCGCATCGCGTTTGTTGTCGTGACCGTCCTTCTGTTTGCCGGCTGTCCGCTACCTTTTGATTTCAACGGCGAAGGATCGGGCGATAACATTTCTTCCGACCCAAGCACGCCACGGATCACCGCCCCGGTCGAGATAACTTACTCTGTTCAAGGTGGCGACTCCGGGTTTGTTCCGGACGGTGGATCAACGATAGCCACTGAGACGACCACGGTGACCCTCTCGACTGAAACTGACAACGCGGTGATCTACTTCACGGTCGACGGGAGCCCGATCTCGAGTTTTGAGAGTGCAAATAGAATAGACGCGTCCTCCGGTGGATTTACGGTTACCCGCACCAGCGCGGTTGAAAGCCGCAGTATTCACGCCATTGCCCTCGGCCCGGGTATGTTACCAAGTCCGATGGTATCGGGTACGGTTACCGTGAGCGCGTTCCCAATTCTCGCCGTGTCGGCGGCGACTGGGACGATCAGCGAAGAAGGCGGTTCAACCGATTTTGTCGTTACCGCTACAGAGGCACCGGCAACGGACATTACCCTCAACTTCACGACCGGGGGTACCTACGATCCCGCCTTCGTCTCAATCAACGGAGGGGCAGGCGGACCAGGTTCGAACTTCACCGCAACTTTGGCGTCCGGGACGACGAGCATTACGGTACCGATCGTTGCTAGCGAGGACCCGAACACCCAGAATGAAACCGCGATTCTCACGCTGAACGACGGAACCGGTTATGTCGTCGGGACCGAGAGTTTTAGCGTAACCGTCGCTGACAACGCGACTCCCGAGCTAAGCATAACGAGTAGCGCAGCCACGATATCAGACGCGGCTGGTACGATGTCATTCACGGTCGTTTCGAGCGACGTTGCGTCGGCGGACCTCGTAGTTGCGTTGGAAACCGGTGGGACTTACGAGGTCGGCGACGTAACCGGCTCGGTCTCCGGCCCTCCGGCAACGGTCGCCGCCTCCGGAAGCACGCTATTACTGACTATTCCGGTGGGATCGACGAGCGTCACCTTTACCATCGTTGCCGCGCCGGACTTCGGCGAGTACGATCCGGAGACCTTTAGTCTGATCCTGCTCGGTCGGCCCGAATATACGGTGATCGCGCCGAGTTCGCAGAGTGTCTCGATTACGGACAGCTCGGTCGTGCCGACACTTACGATCGGGGCAACACCGACTACGATTTCTGATGTCGCCGGAGCGGCGACCTTTACCATTAACGCAAGCGCTCCGGTCGAGGTGGATACGACGGTGTCGCTGCGGACGGGCACCGCTTATCAGGCCGGAGACATTTCCGGTGACGTTCCCGGTCCTGGAACCGATTTTAGCGCGGTGATAAATGCCGGAACCGCCAGCGTGGACCTGGATCTTACTGCGGTGCCCGATCTCGGGATTGTCGACGCCGATGTCGTAGCTGTGTCGGTTCTCCCGGGCGTCGGCTACACAGGTACTCCCTCGGCGTCCGTCACAATTACGGACTCGACCGTCATACCGACTCTCTCAGTCACGGCGTCCCCAACGGCCTTTGATGATGACTCTCCGGGTACGATCGTCAACGTTTCTGCCAGCTCGACGCTCGAGGCAACAACGATCGTCCCACTCAATCTGGGGGGGTCGTTCGAGAACGGCGAGGTTTCGTTTGCCTCCAATCCGGTCAATCCCGGCGGTACGTTCAACTTGACTTTACCCGCCGGATCGACGGGCGGTGGCGTTTTGGTGACTCCGTCGACCGATATCGGCGAGTTCGACGATGAAACGGTGACCGTGACGATCGATCCCGGCTCCGGCGCCCAGTACACGGTCGGCGGTGGGCCGGCGACCGTGACGATACGAGATACGTCGGAGATGGTTATCTCGCTTAACTCAGCTACAACCTCGGTTACCGATTCTGGATTGGCCAACGTTACGGTTACCACGACCGAACCGAACAACGCCGCGGACACGATCGTGTTTATCGGAACCAGCGGATCTTTTGAGGACGTTGATGCGACCTTTGACGGCAATCAAGTAAACAACGGTGACGTGTTCCTCTTTATCTTGCCGGCAGGTAACACCTCGGCCTCATTCCAGGTCGTCGGTCAACCCGACACTAACGACACCGCCGACGAAACGATAACGATGACTGTCTTACCCGCGGCGGGTTACACGGTCGGAGCTCCAAACTCCGACACATTTACGTTTATCGATTCGGACCCAACGGTATTCTACGTCAGCACGACCGGTAGTAACGCTTACCACGGTACGACCCCGCTTCTTCCGTTTCGGACGATCACGCACGCGCTGACGGTCGCGGGACCAATTGCCCTCAGTACCCCGGGCGGGAGCACGGTCAACGTGGCCCCCGGTACGTACGACGACGCGCACGGCGAGGCGCAGTTCCCCACGATTCCCGTGAGCGTGAGCGTAGTCGGTGAGCCGGGTACACGAGGCGCGTCGACACTATGGAGCGTCGCGACGATGGAGCCCTTGGACGATTCCACCATCCGAGGATTTTCCCTCTTGTTTAGCAATCCCCTTGGGCTCTCCGTTGGACAGAACTTCATCACGGTTGCCGACAACACGATCGTAAATCCATCCGGAACGGGAGTTCGCGCGATTACGCAGAACATCATCACGATCCGGAACAACCATATCTCGGGTAGCCGAGTCGGAATCGAGGTTGTCGGGACCAACGACGCCAACCCGGATATCGTCGTCGAGGAAAACATCGTTACGGCCAACGACGAAGGCGTGCGGATCAATGTAGCCGGCGCCGATTTCGGGGGCGGCACGGCGGGCAGTGTCGGTCAAAACACCTTTACCTGCAGTTCCATTGCGGACATGTTTATGCGGCCGAGCTATGAAATGACGATTCCCGTCTTTGCGACTAACAACCTGTGGGACCGCTCACCTCCAGATATTGGCACGGCGCCCGGACCGTCGGCGGATATTCTAAATGGAACCGGCCCAGGAGTTGTGTTTATTCTGGATTTCTCCGCGACGGCGCCCGGCGCTTGTCCGTAAACCGTCGAGTTTGCGCCTCTGCACCGGAACTTGACCGCGCGCGACCAATCACCAGTTTACCTGCGACCACCGTTTATGCTTCATAACCGCTTACCACCGGCGGTTTTGATTTGGGCCGGGTCAAAGTTCTAGCGACGCCGGCGACACGGACCTCGCCGTTAACACGGAGATATATGCTCGTTTACGTCCCCTATGTCTGGCGAGTTTTCCTATTTTTTGGAATAGGCAGGATGGACGGCGTCCTACCAGACGGCGAGGATTGCTCCCATAACGGTGAGCGTGACGACGCTATACCCGGCGTTTATGGCAAAATGGGCGAGGGACCTTTTCTCAAACAGGTATTGAATACCCGTAAACGTCGCGATCCACCCGGCCCCGGCTAATAGACCGGCAAAGGATCCAAATCCGATCGTAACGTCGGGTCCGATAAACATCTCCAGAGTCACGGCGGCGATGAACGATAAGAGGAATGACATCGTGAATACGACCGGCATGTTTCGGTTTTTTAGTTCGGTACCAGGTACGTCGATTACCCGCGCCCAGGATCGACCAAATACCGGGCCGTACCAGATTCCGCCGATGGCAAATGCCGCCAGCGAAGCCAAGATAACCGCGAGCCAGCTGATTTCGAAATTGTTCATAGACGATATGGTATCGTCTCGGCAGCGTACCGTATTGTAAGGAATTTACCTTGCGTCAACCGGAATAAAGTTGGATCGATCGCCGCTTTCGTTGAGAAACTCGACGGGGTTGTACCCGGAAAACGCTTTGAACTCGCGGATAAAATGAGACTGATCGTAATAGCCGCAATTGTGACTGATCTCCGCCCACGACAGTCTACGTCGGGCTTGCACCTGAGGAACGATTTCAGTAAATCGCATGATCCGTTGAAACATCTTTGGCGTGAGCCCAACGTGTCGTTTGAAGTGGAAGATAAACTGCTTATGCGAGTACCCCGAAGATGCGACGAGCTGCGTCAAGTTTGTCACCGCAAACGAGGGGTCTTCCTGGATTTGCTCGATCGCCGCCGCGATCGGTGCCGGCGGAATATCATCAAAATTTCCCGTTTGCAAAAGCCACTTCCGGACTACGCCCCACGCGCATTCTGCGTCGCGAGCATCGATCAAGCCGTGGTGGATTTCTTTGATGCCGCGGTCTTTGAGGAGCCCAAAACGCAGCACCCTCCCGGCACTTTTTTCGAGGAGCGATCCGAGGATAGCTCGCGCACCTCCCGGCGAAAACCGAATCGCGGCCATCCTTGAGTCTTGCAGCGCTTCGATCGTAATAAACTCTCTCCGGACGCCGGACAACCAGGCGTGTTCGAGCCTCTGGACGGGCCGCCGGCTGCGGTTGTCAAAAATGGTCCGGCGCATGCCGTCAAGGGCAAAAACCAGATACGCGCTACCGTCCGGAATGACGCGTTCGATAGAATGTGAGGGTTTGTGGCCCCAGTAATAGATAAACGAGTGGACGTGACGTTTGAGATCTGATTCGGGGAGAATCGTCGTGAGATTCACCAAGACAGAATATCGATTTGACCGATGATTGACCATTTGGACATCGTTGATGTCGATGGACGCTGGTCGCCCGTGCAAGAGCCAGGTACAATTTTACGATATGGGGTATTTCGACGACGTCGCCAAAGCACACGAGTATATAAAAATGGCGAGCGGATACGATGGACGACAGATTATCAAACGCCTGCATGATTTTCTGCCACCCGGCAAAACTGTCCTTGAGATTGGGATGGGACCCGGTGTCGATTTAGCGATCCTTCAGCGCGACTATACGACCACGGGATCGGATGCGGCGCAGACGTTTATCGATATATACCGCGAAAAAAATGGCGACGCCGATCTGATGCTGCTGGATGCCGTGACGCTCGATACCGACCGTCGTTTTGATGCGATCTATTCAAACAAAGTACTCCATCATCTTCATCGTTCAGACCTCGAGCGATCGCTCGCGCGCCAACGAGAAATCGTGACGGACGGTGGAATCCTCTGTCATTCGTTCTGGAGGGGGGAGGGTGAAGAAGAGTTTGACGGGCTCCGCTTCTCCTACTACAACGAGACCGAGCTTGAAACGATCGTGGCAAGCGCTTGGACGATTCTTGACTTGTCGGTCTATCGGGAGATGGAAGAGGACGATTCGATTCTGCTCATAGCACAAAAGAAATAAGGCGTGATCGATAAGCCGTACGGAGACCAAACCAAGGACGGTTATCGCTCAATCACGACCGGAATGTAAATCGGATCGCGTGTCGACCCCTCCAGCTCTGCGACCGTTCCAGGTGCCATGTCAAATAGCGATTCGATTCGATTTCCGGCGTAGTCTTCGAGCGTCGGAAGCACGGAGAGGCGGTACTCGCTATCGGTCCACGGCGTTGACGGAGTGACCACTATCGTCCGTTCACGCTCCGTAAGCGAGATCGTTGCCGAAGTTGGATACCCGGATCCCCGTTCGAGGCGGATAAGGCGTCGGGCCACAACGGGATCTATCGCGCCGTCCAGGCGAACGAGTATTGGGTCACGGCTGCCGGCACGGGGCGAACTCACGGTCCATTGTTCGGGGTCTGGAGATCGGTCGTCCGCGGCAATGACTCGAAACGCCTTTCTCGTTGATTGTCCGAGTGGGCGATCGTGCTCATCGCGTAAACCGCCGCCGATGACCAGTTCGTAGTGGCTTCCTTCGATCAACGGTCGGCCGGCCTGTACGTTCGATGCGACTCCCTCCTTTACCCGCCCGGGATCGAGGATAACGGTCAGGCGACGCATGTCGCGGTCCCAGAACTCCTGGCCGATCTGCAAAAACGGAAACTCGACGGGTATACCTCGCGAGTCGACCAACTCGATATGCTCGTAGACATCTCCTCGGCGCATCGGGTGGGAGAACTCCACGTAGAAGCGCAGAAGGTTTTCCGGGATGACATCATCACTCGGGAAGATTGACTCCACGGTGACGGGTTCCGTCGGCGCGGTCGGTAGCGGTGCATAAAAGGATGCGACGAGTGCTCGCCGGCCGGAATCTGCCGTCGGCCTCAACGTCACGCGGTAAGACATCCCCGGCGTCCACCCAAAGCGCGGAACAAACTGTATGTTATCGCCGTCTCCGATGAGCGAGTACGCCCCGAGCAACGCCGGGACGTCGCCGCCGTCCGGTAGGTCAACGTGTACCTGTAACAGTTCGGCCCATCCGGAGGACTCGTCGACCTGCGCGAGCAGATCACGCGACCACCCACCGACAACCAAGGCATCGATTGCGGCGCTATCGTCGTCGGACGAGGCGAACGTCACGGATACCGCAATCTGATCGTTGAGTGCGAGCTGGACCGACTCCGCGCGGACGTCGAGACCGCCGACCTGTGTTAGGAGGCCGGCGACCAGGACGACGCGAAGCAAACTCCATCGGCCGAATTGCCGATTTTGTGGATTCACGATAAATCTACCTTACAGCTCGAATCCATAGTCGATCGGGTTCGGAGACGCGGCCGGAGAATCCTCGCGGTCGGGCCAGTTCATCTCCACGATCGTCTCAGCGGCGTCAAACCACAACCCCATCGGGACTGAGTTCAAGTTGAGATGGCCCGTCTGGACGTTACGACGAATAGTCACCAGAAAGGTTTCGTTTAATGGATCGGCATGGAGTGCGCCGGTCAGCGGCATCGGAATCTGATCGAGCCCAGCCGGAAAGAACGACCCTTCGGTCAACTCGGCCTCCGCGAAAAGCGCCGTCGACACCGAGGTAGCGCTTCGCTGATCGTTTGTGATCAGCATGCGTTCGCCGCCACCGCCCAGCATCGGCGGATTTTGGTACAGAAACATATCGACCGGTGCATTCCCAAATCCGAGTTCGGCCATCGTTGTGCCCACGACGTGGGCGCCGTCGGTCAAGTCGGCAAGCGGGATTCTCACCAGTGGCGAGCATGCGTACCCGGCGATCAAATGCGGTTCCCCGTCGATCTGATAAACCAGAGAGGTGACGATCGGCGCGTGGGTTTCCAACTGGTTGTGAGCGCCGTGGAAAATCTCGATGCTCGAGACCGTCATGTCGCCTGAAAACGGGTAGCTGACCCTCCGCAGCGTGGACTCAAACTCCTGATTGGACACGCCGGCGATCAACAGTTCGCCGTCGTAGAACGTCAGATCGGTCACGGTAAGAACACGTTCCGACTGACCGTACTGAAGTTCCTCTTCAAAGCCGGGCGCCATCGGTATGTCGACTGCGGACATCGCAAAATCGCCGAGGTCGAGGATCTCCAGGGCCCCAGTGTCACGCACTACCCGGGCGATAACGACGCCGGGATCGATCGTTCGTCCGACATGGACGCTCATATAGATGTTCTGTGATGCCGGATTGACGACCATATCGTTGATCACAACGTCGAGGGGATTGGCGCCGATGAGCGCTGCGAGCTCAATGTCGACTCGCTCGATCAGCACCGGCACTTCGGCCATTGCGGGGGCATCGGTGTCGTTGGTTTCTAAAGCGACGACCTGCGCTCCGTACGAGTCACCGATAAAGAGCACCCCATCGGGGCCAAACTCGAGTGCTCCCGCCGACTGTAATTCGACGGTACCTTGGGGGTATTCAAAGCCGGGATCCTCCCGAGAGCCCTCCGCGACCGCGAACGCGGCGGTCATCAAGAACAATAGAGCAGCCAACCATAGGTAACTACCGCTGGCGGATATCGTGTGACGATTTTTCATCTTGCTTCCTCCTTGTGAAGCGTTGACAACAGCAGGTGGTATTAGCGATTCGGGCGAATCGCGTTTTGATTTGCGTTAACGCTGGTGTCACCCACCGAAAATATCTCTAGTTAGAGATAAAAGCAAACTCAATTTTCGATTCGGTAGCTTTTACATTCCGATCCGTGGTAGCGGGCGACTTTTGCGCCGGTTCCCGTTAACCTAGTACGGATGCCGCGCCCGTTTCCGAGTTCGGACGCGACTTTACCGTTTATTGGCTTGGCTATGGAGGTGCCGGTTGAGAATCGTTCGCGCATCGATTGTCGGGTTCGGGACCGTTGGCCGCTGGCTTGCGCGAGCGTTGTATGAGCGCCGTGATTGGTTGGCTGCGGAGTTCGACGTGGACGTCGTGGTCGTAAGTGTCGCCAATAGACGCGATGGATTTGTCTACCACGAAAGCGGAATTGATAGATCCGAACTATACTCCGCGGCGCTCTCCGGAATCCGCCCGGTCGCATATGCTTGCCGCTTTTTCCAACGGGGCTCACGTGGTCACCTCAAGCAAAGGCGCGTGCGCCGAGTCTGCCTCGCTACTTCGGGCGGCGGCGGAACGCCATAACGTCCAATTCAGAATGGAATCAACAGTGATGTCCGGGACGCCGGTCATCAGCACGATTCGTGAGGGCCTGTCCGGGGCGACCGTTTACTCGGTCCGAGGTGTGCTCAACGGTACTGCGAACTACGTGTTGACGCGGATGTCCGACGGACTCGACTATGATCAGGCGTTGGAAGAAGCGATTCGGATCGGTTACGCGGAACCCGATCCGAGCGACGACGTTGAAGGTCACGACAGTGTGGCTAAGGCAAGAATTCTCGCGGAAGTCGCGTTCGGTCGTCACATTGAACTCGACGCGGTCGCGTCTTCAGGGATTTCCAGCGTCACTCGTTCAGACATCGACGATGCCAGAAGCCAAGGCTTTTCCATTAAACATCTAGTAACCGTCAAATCGGACAGGAACCGTGCTCACCAACCGCCGGACATATCGTGTTCGGTCCAGCCGGCTCGGCTACCATTTTCCGACCGATTAGCGCGCCTCGAAGGTGTTGAAAACGGGGTGACGATCTCCGCCGAACCGGTGGGCGAGATCACGATAATTGGCCCGGGAGCCGGGAGGCAACAAGCGGGGCAGGGTGTGTTTTCAGACCTCGTTCATGTGCTTCGGTCCACCTGAGAGACTGGCGAAGCTCCAACTCGGAACAGCGATTGTGGTCTCAAACACGCGTTCCGTCTAACTGTTTTGTCTATCGGCGGGGGTGTACAATCCGGTCTCCATCAATCTCCAATCGAGGTTCCGGTTTTAAAACGCGTTGCCCGTCCCCCTTCTACTAATCCCCGCGGCGTAGCGGACACCATGTGTTTTTTTACCCGCGAACTGCTCCCCTATCTACACGTCCTACAACACGCGCCGTAGACCCGGTACTTTCCGGAGACCAAAAGCGAGCCCAAAGCTCAACGGAACTCCCGTCGTGGTTACGAGGATGAATTTTAGAAACGGCGACATCGCCGAGGTCGCGAATCCCAGCTGTATTCCAAGAACAACGAACAGATGGATGATATAGGCGCCGTACGCAGAGGCGTTTACCGCCGCTACCCAGGTTACAGGTTTTTTCGATAGGACCGTGCGAAATAGGACGATCAGGCCGACGCTGAGGCCAACACATATCAACGATTCCCATGCGCTCCAGATAAAGGACCCGGCGTTTACGCCTCCGCCGGCAAGGAGGCCGCGGTCGCCGGGGAGATCAACGAGCGGATATACATAGCGCGCGACGGCCGCCGTTAAGCCGACCCCCAGCCAGACATACCCTGTCCTGTTTGGCATTCGGGTAAACCAATCGGCGCGGGCGGCATAGGTTCCTATCGCAAACATCGCAAGATACTGTGGGAGGTGAGCGACTTCGGACGGAATCAGAAAGAGCAGAGGAACCCAGCGATCAATCGGATACCAAATTCGCACGATCCAGGTTATTCCGGTCAGAACCACGGTAAAAAGGAGAATCGATCGGTGGGTTGGCAGCGCCGCGGTTGTCGGATCAGCGCCGGACGCGGATTGCAGTCGACGCCACAGAATGTACCCGGAAGAGTACAGCAGAAGATGCAGGACGAACCACAGATGACCGTATAGCTCCTGCCAACCGCCGCGATAAAGTTGGCTTAGAAAATCCCCAAAGGAAACGAGGTTTTCCCGGCCTAAATAGGCAAACGGACCAAAAATTAACAGGGCAAAAGTGAGAACGGGCAAACCGAGTCGGCGGGCTCGATCCTTTAGGAAGCGCCGGGGATCCTTGTTCCTAAGGGAAACCGCCGTGAAGTAACCGGAGATGAGAAAGAGGAGCCCCATAAAAAACGCTGCGTTAACCGGGAAAAACGGTCCGAGGATGTCGGATCGAACTGGATTCGATATTGGCCATGAACCACCGGTTGGGCCATACGCCTGGGCCGCGTGGTGCGCGATGACCAACGCCACAAGAGCCGTCCGCAGAGAATCGATGTAGTGAAGGCGCGTTCGCCGCTCAGTCTCCGTGCTCATAGTTCTATTGATCTCTGAAGGTGCAACACCACAGATCTGAGAATGTGCCCCATGGGAGCTCCAAATCCTCCCGCCGTTCTTTTCATGATCGATCGGATCTGCGTTGGGAAAAACGCTTTGGATGATGAGGGCGATCCCGTAACCAGTAAGCGCGTTTTGTGGTTCTTACATTGGAAGAACTTGTTCTATGTCGTCAGAACGTCCGCGGTGGATTATCGCCGGTGTTTTATTACTCGCCGCCTTTACGCTTGGCTCGTGCGTCGATATCGCGCTGATAGCCTATACTGAGGCTCTCGACACGACCTCAAACTATACGCCCGACCAAATCGAGCTGCTCGAATCCGAGCTAGATAGACAGCTCGCGATTGCTGAAGTCACGGAGAATCCAACGACGCTTTTCACAAACCACGGAGTTCTAGACGCTACAGATCCGGCCCGGATCGAGATTCCGATTAGTGGCCGTGATTACGCGAGACGCGGCAAACCCGAAAAATGATAATGTGTTTCACATAAACGGCGTATCGACGGTCGTTTTGTGGGCAGGAGTCAGACGTTATTCCCAAGCTCTTGTTTCGAGACGCGACACGCGCCGATCTGCCGTTGCTCGTCGCTGGTAGCAAACGGAGGCTCGTGTTCCCGACGTAACCCGGCACGCGAATCGTGAGAAGCCGGTCTATTGTCACTGGATCGGATTCGCCGGTACATTCGAGAGACCACCTACTGATCCGATCTACGACGGCAGCTCGGTACGACAGATCAGACTCGGGGCGAGATTCGAGGAGACGAGCGATGCATGGATGGGGTATGGGCGCCTTTGGTATGGGATTCCCGATGTTTGGGATAGTTCCGCTGGTTTTTTTTGGTGCTGGAATCTACTTCCTGTTCAGACATCGCGGCGTGTTTGATCGCATTTCCGGAAATCGGCGAGGTGCCGACGACGATACCCGCCTTGAGGGAGTGGAGCATCCCGCGCCGGTGACACGTGTCTTTCGACTTGCCCGCGCGCGAGGCGGAGTGCTTACCGTATCTGATGTCGTGTCGGAGCTTGACCTCGCCCTCGGTGATGCGGAATCGCTGTTGGACGAGTTATCCGACGGGTTGCGAGTCCAGATGACCGTGGACGATGACGGCATCGTTCGCTACATATTCCGCGAGTTTCGCGAGTAAGCTGGTCTAGCAACTACACGGGGGATCGACACCCGCTCCCGTGTACTTGTCTCGAACCAGACAAAAGGCTTTGCATTTTTCTATCCGTTTTGTCATACAAATGAGAAGTACGATCGGAGCACAGATAGAGAACGTACGTCCGAGACACACCACGGCATGAACTTAAAGCGGCTAGTCGGTCGGGGCGAGCCCGACAAACGGTCGTCACGCGATTAGGACTCGGAGTTGTAGTGAGCCGCGACGGCGACGGCGCGATCATGGAGCGTGACGCGCAACCATTGCGGTTCTAATACGACGGCGTCCGCCCCAAGATGCCACAGTACTTCCTCGGCCTGTCGCGCGTCCAAAAAAGTCGCCCTGAGATCACGCCATCCGTCCGTGCCTGCCTCGTCGGAAAGAAGCGCGACGGCGCTCCTGGCCACGGTATCTCGCTGCTCCGGTTCAACTCGAAACGAAACGGTCACGCGACCGCCATGAGCGAGAAAGCCGGCGCTCCGTTCTTGCCATATCTGTTCGAGGTCAACGCGTTCCGATCGTTCGGCCGGCTCGACGAGTTCCTCAGTAGCCGCAATGCGGGACAGACGGTACGTTCGATCCTCGCCCGACTTCGTGGCGATCAGATAGGTTTGCTCGCGGACGACGACGAGACCGATCGGGTCGACGGTGCGCCATTTCGCGTCTTGATCGATCGCCTGGTAGTGGATACGTAGCTTATGTCCGCTTAAAACCGCTTGTCGAACGGTGGTCAGGATCGAATCGGGAATCTCCTCGGATGAAATACGCCGCGAGAGTAGATCCTTTTCCGGATCGATGAGGAGCCGCTCTGACGCTGCGGCCGCGATGTCACGGGTTTCCTCGGGGAGTGCGTCAAACACTTTAAGCATCGCCGCAGCGAGCGCCGAACCAAGCCCGAAAACCTGCACGCCGCGGCGTGAGCCGGTCGCGAGTAGGGCAAGTGATTCCTCCTGCGTCAGTCCGGTTAGTTCAGTTCGAAATCCCGGCAGCAGTTCGAAACCACCGTGTCGTCCGCGCTCGGCGTAGACGGGCACGCCCGCGATTGACAACGCCTCGATGTCACGCAGCACCGTTCGTACGGATACTTCCAGCTCATCGGCGAGTTCAGTTGCCGAAAGCCGTCCGCGGCGTCTGAGGAGGAGGACCAGTGAAACGAGGCGATCGGCGCGCATATTTTCAAGAATATACCGGAATACATGACATAAGGTGACGTATTTGGCTGCTACGCTTGTGACCATCTTTACGAACCGTCAGGAGGAATTGTGATGTTTAATCCAGGAGATTTTCCCAAGCCTACGCTCGTTTTATTAAATGGCGTCGAACTCGAGGTATTCGAATACGGTCAAGAGAACGCCGGCAATCCTATCGTGCTGTGCCATGGATGGCCGGAACATGCGTTTACGTGGCGTTATCAGATGCCCGCCCTTGCTGCCGCCGGCTATCACGTTATCGCCCCAAACCAAAGAGGGTATGGTAACTCGTCCCGTCCCAGCGAAGTCAACGAATACGACATCGAGCATCTATCCGGTGATCTTGTCGCACTCCTCGACCACTATGGGTACGATGACGCCACTTTTGTCGGTCACGATTGGGGTGCCATGGTCGTATGGTGGTTGGCCCTGCTCCACCCCGGGCGCGTAAACAAGGTGATTACCCTCAGCGTGCCGTATCAGGAGCGCGGAGACCAACCGTGGATCGAGTTTATGGAGGCGGTGTTCGGCGCCGACTACTACTTTGTTCACTTTAATCGACAGCCGGGTGTGGCCGATGCGGTGCTTGATCGAAACACCGATCGTTTCCTGCGAAACCTGTTCCGGAAAAACGAACCTGTTCGGGGCCCTGAGCCGGGAATGGCGTTTATCAACTTGGCGAATGCCGAAGCGCCTCTCGGCGAGCCGGTCATGAGCGACGACGAGTTGGCCGTGTTTGTTTCGGCGTTCGAATCCTCGGGTTTTACCGGGAGCATCAACTGGTATCGCAACCTTGATCGTAACTGGCACATCTTGGCGGAGGTGGATCCCATCGTCCGGCAACCGACCCTCATGATCTATGGAGACCGCGATGTGATTCCCAAGAGCAAAAGGCTTCCAATGTTCGTACCCAACCTGGACGTCGTGAGTCTCGATTGCGGCCATTGGATCCAGCAGGAGAAACCGGAGGAGACCACAAACGCGATACTGCGCTGGCTGGCCGAGTAGCTGTCCGATGAGCATCTCAGCACCTTTGAGACTTGAATGCGATGCGGCTAGGTCGGTAACCTCGTAGTCGCCAGTTTGGAACGACTGCGCAACACGACGGATGCTGGAGGGTTATGCACAATGTACAACAGTCGACGAGGCGCGGTAGTGGTTCGTGCTTTTGCCGGGACAGTTATGCTATTTGCGACGATCTTTGGCGTTTCAGCCGATTGGACCCTTGAGGAGTGGCTTACGGTCGAGCGGATGGTCGAGCGGGGACCGATGAACCAGCTTATCGCATGGCTCAACGAACACGGAGCCGATCGGACGATGCCGTCCGATATAGATCCAGAGGGATCGGCTACTCACCTCATCTGGTATGCGTTGCGATCAGGTGACATGCGGCGGGTACAGCTCTTTCTCGACCGAGGCGTACCGCTCGATACGTACATCTCACGCTTTTCCGACGATCGCGTCATCGACGAGCTCGCGGCGCTCGGAACCAGCGAGGCGGACGATCTGATTCTCCGTTACGCTACAGACCTGCAGATCACCGTGCTTTCAGCGAGCACATATCTGCGCGTCTCCGAGACGACCGAGCCGCCGGACGTCGACGAGCTTGAACGATTGATCGAGTCATGGGGGATGATCCTTCCGCTTGACTACAAGACTGCGTGGTGGTCGGTGGTCCCCGATCGGGAACTTCGGGAGTTGATACTGCGAGAAGTCCCGGGGGTTACCGGGTCGGACCCGGTACAACTCTACCTGGACCGCCACGAATCGTACAACGGTGATGCGTTTGCGGGGTTCTGGCGTCATCAAAACGCGTTTCCGCTCGTCTCGAGCTTCCTCGAAGATAGCCGCGACTACTTTCGGTATCACGCGGAGGCTGCCCGGGACGGTGACCTTTCAACCAGCTGGGTTGAGGGACGAGACGGTCCGGGTATCGGCGACAGCATTCTGACCGAGGACCTCAACTATCAGATACCGGGCGATATCGAAGACGGCATCGAGGTCTCGATCTTTCCGGGATTCGGCGATGAGCGTTTCTTTTCCCGGAACAACCGTCTCCGCCGCGCCACGCTGGTCATGTACCTCAACAACATCGTTGAGGCGCGAATGGGGCCGGGCGGTGACTGGTACTCCGAACACTCGCGGATCACGATCGAGATACCGGACGAGTTCGAGTACGTTCGGGTTCGTCTTCCGGACGAATACGCCGAACGAGTCGATAGAACAGGCAAGGCGATCCTGCGTTTGATTATCGATGATGTTTACCCCGGGAGCGATTGGGACGATACCTGTATCGCGGAGATAGTCGTCCACGCGCCGGGCGCCGGACCGGCGTCACTCGGTGGCGGGCGATAGGGCTCCAACCGCGATTCGCGTGAGCTAGAATCCGAGTAGCATGGAACCGGGACGCGCATATAACTACGATGGACACGACAACGACTATGCGGCATCCCGGATCGGCGATCCACGAATAGCCACGTGTATCGGTCGTGCGTTAGGGGACGCCCGGACGATCGTCAACGTCGGCGCCGGCGCCGGCTCCTATGAACCGGGCGACCGAATAGTCGCGGCTATCGAACCGTCGGGATCGATGCGCGCGCTACGGGTGCAACAGGGGCGAGCGCCGGCGGTGCGGGCGAGCGCGGATTCGATCCCGTTTGACGACGGCGCATTTGACGCGGGAATGGCGCTCCTGACGGTTCATCATTGGCCCAGTCTTGCGAGCGGAATACGAGAGCTTCGCCGCGTGGTTCGTGATCGACTCGTCATCATGACGTTTGATCCCGACAAGCTGGACCTGCTATGGAACGTGCACTACTTCCCGGATGTCGTCGAGGTCGAACGTCAGCGTTATCCGAAAATCGCGGAACTCGTCGACCTTCTCGGCGGGACTTCTGATGTCGTGTCGGTCCCCGTACCGTTCGATTGCACGGATGGATTCCAGGAGGCGTTTTACGGGCGACCGGAGGCGTTCCTCGATGACGCTGTTCGCCGTAATCAGTCTGCGTGGGGTTTTGTCGATAACGAAATCGAGCGAGAGCAGGTAGAGCGACTACGACGTGATCTGGAAAGCGGCGCGTGGGATCGTCAGTTTGGGAAACACCGCACGATGAACGAGTTCCACGGCGCCCTTCGCTTGGTGGTAGCCGAGTACGCCCGCGAATCGTAGAGACTTCCCGGTAGAGCCGCACGATTTGTTGCCTTGCCGAGACGAATGTGCGACTCTGCCGAGGTGTCTGACCAAAACTTCTTGACGCAGCCTGGCACCTGGGATCTCGTCGCCGACGGTTTTGATCGCGCGGTTTGGGATCTCTTTGGCCAATTTGGACGGCGGGCATTGGATGTCGTCGCGCCGCCCCCATCCGCGCGCATAATCGACATCGCCTGTGGTTCAGGGAGCCTGACGATCCCGGCGGCGGGTCGGGTGCGCGAGGTAGTCGCAGTTGATTTCTCGCCGCGGATGGTTGATGTGACCCGTCGACGAGTCGAACGCGCCGGACTCGCCAACGTGGCCGTCGATCTCGGGGATGGTCAAGCGCTCCGATACGAGAATGACAGCTTTGACGCTGCGTTCTCGTTGTTCGGGTTGATGTTCTTCCCTGCACGCGAGCGGGGCTTGTCCGAGCTCCTGCGCGTGCTCAAACGGCGTGGCCATGCCGTGATCTCAAGTTGGCCGCCACTGGCGAAATCCCCCGCTATGGCCGCGTTCGCCGAGGCGTTTGCCGAGGCGACGGGAGCGCCGCAACCCGATCTCGCGGAAGCCGGTCCACTTGGCGATGAGGCGACGATTCGACGAGAGGCTCAAGATGCCGGATTCGAGATCGTCGCGATCGAACGCTTTGAAGCCCGTCTCAAAGCGGAAACCTTTGAGGCGATGTGGGAGCTGATATACGACGCAAACGTGTTTATCCAAAATGAGAAACGGCGTTCCGGTACTCGTTTCGAGACGATATCCCTCCGGTTGGCCGCCGCTCTCCGCCGACGGCTCGGTGAGCCACCCTATGACCTGCCGCTTCCGGCACTCCTCACGCTGCTATCCGCGCCGTAGGTTCTACACGCCCTCTTCTGCGTACAGCAAGTAATCCGCAAACGGGTTCTCATCGGACGACCACGCCTCGTGAATGTTGGCGGGCGTCAATCCTTTCATTTCGTCGTCGGTCAAAAGACATGACTCAAGCGAGGCGCGAATCGCCGATTTGTCGATTTCCGTCCCGATAAAAACGAGCTCTTGGCGCCGGTCTCCCCACGGACCGTCAAACTCGCTTCTTATCTTGTCGCGCAGTTCGGCTTCTCGCGGCCATTGCGCTTTGTCCACCGCAGACCACCAGTAGCCCGCTTGCTCGACGCGTTTCTGGGTGCCGGCCTGGGAAATAAACAGGGCCATCTCCGGATGTGGGGCCACCCAGAAGAATCCTTTGGCTCGCACAACGCCACTTACGGTCTGCTGGAGCCAATTAAAGAGCCGCGTTGGGTGGAACGGACGACGACTTCGAAATGTCACGCTCCCAATACCGTATTCCTCGGTCTCAGGGACGTGCTCCGAGTTCAACTCCTCTTCCCACGCCGCGGATGACTCGGCGTCGTCAAGATCGAAACGACCCGTGTTGAGGATACTTTCTAGAGGGACGTTGGAATAGGAAGACCGAATCGTTTGGCAACCCGGGTTCATAGACTTTACGAGCTGCTCCACCTGAGCGATCGTTTGTTCGTCCACGAGATCCGTCTTGTTGATAACGACGACGTCGGCAAATTCGATCTGATCGATCAGAAGGTGAGCGATCGTCCGTTCATCGCCTTCGCCAACCTCCTCGCCGCGATCTCGGAGGCTGTCGGAGGATTGGAACTCGGCGAGAATCGTCGACGCATCAACGACGGTAACCATCGTGTCGATCCGCGATAGGTCACGAAGACTTCCACCGTCCGGATCATCAAAAACAAAGGTCTGGGCCACGGGGAGCGGTTCCGATATACCGGAAGACTCTATCAGGAGGTAATCAAATCGCCGTTCGCGGGCGATTCGACTTACTTCAACGAGAAGATCCTCGCGTAAGGTGCAGCAGATACAACCGTTGGTCATTTCAACGAGCTTTTCCTCGGTATGGCTCAGGCGGGCGTCGCCGCGTGAGACGACCGACGCATCGATGTTGACGTCCGACATATCGTTCACGATGACCGCAACTTTTAGGCCGTGTCGATTGGTGAGGATGTGGTTAAGGAGCGTCGTCTTCCCCGAACCGAGATACCCGGAAAGCACGGTTACGGGAATTCTCGAATCCTTGGTGTTGGTATCATTCTTCATGAGCCGAGTAATACTTAGTATTACGAAAATTATCAAGTATCCGGAAAACGCCACGCCATTACTGCGAAACGGTCTCCGGGCGTTGTCTTTGGAAGCGACATGATTCCGGTCGGCCGGGCAGCGTATACTTGCCTCATGGATTGTACTGGCGCGTCGCCTTCTCGCTGGAGGATGACGAGATGCGGTTTCGACGCCGGTAGTACCCGCGGTAAGATCGAATAATGAAGACCAACGTCGCCGTCATCGGGGCCGGCGCCTCCGGACTGGCCGCCGCTTACTTCCTCGCAAAGCGAGGTTTATCCGTCTCGATATACGAGGCTCTCGACCGGATTGGCGGGCGAATTTACTCGACCCAACTCGGTGACGCGGGCTTGGTCGAGATGGGCGCTGAGTCGATAAATGGATCGTGGCATCGACTTCTGCGCTGGGCGAGAAAAAACGGTGTCCGCCTGATCAGACCGCAGCAATCAGTCCGAGATTATTACGTGGTAGACGGGGAGCTTATCGACGAGCGGGCGTATCAGGCTAATCCCGTTGCCCGCGAAGTCGAGCAGCTCTGGGGAAAGCTGTCCGTGTATCGGGGTAGTGAGCGGACGGCGGACGAGTTCTTATCAATCGAGAACGCTTCGAGCGAGGCTCGCGCGATAATCGCTCACCAAATGGCCGAGCTTACCTCAAGCGTGATGCAACTCAGCGTCCTCGGGGCGCGCGAATTGCTTAGCCTGGGAGAGGCCGTTGAGGCCAACATCCGTCGTCCGCGCGGACCATACCTAAACGTGTTTAACCACGTAATCGAAAGTTTAAAGAACGGTATTTACACACGGACCCGTGTTAGCGCCGTCGAACTTGGTCACAATGGCGTCAAACTCGTGCTCGACGAAAGAGAAGAGCAGGAGGTCGAATGCGTGGTGGTCACGACGCCGTTAGGGTCGCTCAAAAGAGCTTATGTTACGTTTTCGCCCGAGTTGCCCGAGCAAAAGCGTGCGGCTATCGATCGACTCGGATTTACGCAAGGAGTAAAAATCGCGCTTTTGTTTACCGGGCGATTCTGGCCGGATGACCTCGACTACCTCACCGGACTTCCATCCGGAATATTTTGGCCGCCCCAGGTAACTCGCGGCGGGGGCGCTGCGATCCTCATGTTGTACAGCGTGGGAAGTCATGCGGAGTACCTCGGTTCGCTTCGTGATCTGACGCCGGTTCAATCAGCGCTTGCCGATTTGGACGCCGTTTTTGACGGCGCCGCCTCGCGGAGCTATGTCCAATCCGAGATGCAGGACTGGACCGCGGAACCGTCAATCGGCGGATATTTCACCAGTCCGACATCGGCGAGCTACTTGCAGGATAAAGGCATTCTCGCCCAGCCAATCGAGAATCGAGTGTTCTTTGCCGGCGAGGCAACGAATCAAAACCTCTCTTCGATGGGGTACGTCCACGGAGCAGTCGCAACCGGAATCCGCGCTGCGCGCGAAGTTCTTCGATCAAGATGATTCCTTCCGTGGTCACGCCCCGTGGTCGAGTCAGAGTTGGGCCGGCCGATTGATCGCGCGCAGTTGACGCGCGAGTTCGGCTCCCGCGAGTTCAGAACCGGATCGCGACTCCGGCGAGAATCGAGAAATAGCTGATCTCACCAAAGGTGTAGGTTATATCACTGCCGTCGCTCTCAATCGTAGCCTCGGTCTCCGGCATGTGAATCCACGTTGCGTCGACGCCGACACGCAGACCGGCAACAAGCGGAAGCCACCACCCCACTTCGGCGCCGTAGGCAAACACGTTAGCATCGACCGAGTCGCGGCCTTCCTCGTTTATCCCGCGGATTGCGTTTCCCAGTTTAACGCCGACGTGCCAACGACGAAAAAACGGTCCTGGAAGTCCTCGCAGGTGATAGTTGGCTTCGAATGCAATCAAGGCGTCGTAGCTCGTGAACTCAATACCGGCAGCCTCGTCCGAATCAAGAGCGGTCCACACGTAAAGCCCCGTTTCGAAGGATGGAATAAAGAAGTAGCTGATCTGCCCGCCAAACGGGTAGCGATTATTGGCGTCGGACTCGCTCGGAAAAGCGATACCGCCGAGCGCTCCTATTTGGAGCTTCCCATCAGCGGCTACTGACAGTGTGGTCACGACCAGTAGAGTCAAAACGAGTAATCCGCGCGGTTTTCTCATAATGCAATTCTCCTCTTTCGTGTTTCTATTATCGCGCCTTTTGCCCGGCGTTTTCCAGCGACGGTTGCCCCGTGCCGTCTTGTATAGCGCTGAGTAAAACCGGCATTGCTTGTATAGAAGACGGAGTATAAGAACGCGGTGACGACTAGGTACAATTCACGACTATATTGGTAATAAATAAGTTATTTGTGTAAACAAAGCGATTTAGTGCGTTAAAGTTTATTCGTCATTTCTTATGGTATAATTGGGCAAAGCGTAATTCGATGGAGGGTGGACCATGGAATTGGCGAAGCTAATCGCGCTCGTTCTCTGTACCGTTCTAATTGTCGTCGGTTGTGATGAACTTGCTCCCACGGAAGAAGAAGGAGAGTTCTCTCTTTCAGGTGTTCTCTTTAAGTCCGGGGTCGTCGACGCGACGATGGCATACCTCACGATTGTCGATGCGGGCGACGAATGGGATGACCCGTCGTTGCACCGCGCCGAGGCATCATTTAGTGGGGGTGAAGCGCCGTACTCGATCGAAGGAATCGCGACCGGTGATTACACGATATACGCATATATCGACGTCGACGACAGTTCCCCGGGGGGAATCGCGGGCCCGAACCTCGGCGACTACGTTACCGACGCCGATATCTCGATCGATTCCGATGAAGTACTCCACGCCGAAGAAGGGGCCTGGAATCTTTGGGAAGAGGAATCTCCGGGAGGAACGGCCACGATTCACCTCGATCTCGACGGCGATATGTCCGTCAGTTCGAGTACGCCCGTCCTGCTTTACCTATACGAGTTTGACCTGGACAATCCAAGCGTTAATTGGTCGACACCGGACCAACAACTCCGCTTTGAATCGTTGGCTGCAACCGCTGACCTCGAGGTGGACGTCAGCGTCGGCTATCTCGTGTTTCCTTTTTACGATGCGGATGACAACGGTCTCGATGTCGGCGACTATCTCCAGGAGGTGTTCACAACGGAAGATCTCCAAGCCGGCGACGAAGTAGACTTTACGATTTATTGCATATCCAACTCGATGGGCATACACCAGCTTGTGGATATGGCTCACCTCAACTACATCGTACATATCGAGTACAACTACACCGGGAGCCAACCCGTCGGTGACGAACCCGGCGACGGCTGGATGACCGTTGTGTTTACAACGAGCCCGACCTACGGCGACAGCGGTAGTTTTATATACGCCGCCAATATGGGTGGGCCGTACAATGCCCGGGCGATCGTCGGTGTTGATCCGGCGCAAACGGTGTACTTCTGGTTTTTTATCGACAACGACTATGACGAGGACCCGTCTCCCGGCGATCTCGTCCCGATCGGTTTCCCTGATGCGGCGATTGCCGACTCCTTTACGCCGATCAACATCGCAAGTTATGCGGGACCGCAAACGGTAGAGAAGGGAAACGACGATATGACTTTTTTATCACCACCGGTTGCTGAGTAATCGCTACGCCGTTCACCCGCGTCGGGTGACGGAACATGTCGTGTTTGTACAATCCGCGCGTGACCCGACCGGCTATCTTCCCCCTACCAAAGAGTAAGGGGTACATATGAATCGCAAACGATACGGACTCATCGTAATTCTGCTGGGAATAATCGCGTCTCGAATCTGGTCCATGGATCTTTCGGCCGACGGTGTTGCCCGTATGGAGCGTTCGTTCTTCTCGCGAACGTTTGGTGTCGCGATCGAGATAGAGGCGTCCGCTGAGGCGGTCTGGGAGATCCTGGTTGATGGTCCGGGATACGAGCGATGGAATGGTACGATCGTCACACTCGACGGCACGATCGCCGGCGGCGAGAAAATCGAGCTCGTTTCGACCGTCGATCCGAGCCGGACGTTTGGTCTCCGCGTACGTGATGTAGAGCCCGAATCGTCGATGAAATGGAAGGACGGCGTGCCCGTTTTGTTTCGGGGCGTACGGACGTTTACGATAAGCGAGAACGCCAACGGAACGGTCTTCACGATGGTGGAACGACTGCGCGGTCTTGCCTTACCGATGGCGGCCGGATCGCTACCGGACTTCCGCCCCTCGTTTGAGCAGTTTGCGGCCGATCTAAAGGCCGAAGTCGAGAACTCGTAAGCGCGCGGTCACCGTTCGACGATCGACTCGAGCGCCGCCGCGTCACGGACGATGAGCCGGCGACGGTGTACCTCGAGCGCGCCGTCGTCGTTTAGTTGACGTATTATCCGATTAAGGTGTCGCGTTGTTGTCCCGAGTAATGAAGCGAGGCTATCCCGCCCGGGAAGTTCGATCGTCATGGACTCCTTTCCGGGTCCGTTGGTGTTGGTGCGGGCAAGAACGTAAAGCGAAAGGCGGGCGGCGACGGGGAGGACGTGACTAAGCTGCACCGCGTTCGATTCGATCATCTTGGCCCGGACTTCATCGAGGAGAAAACGGAGAAGCCGTGGATCGTCGGCGCCGTAGCGGTTTACGATTCGAGTCGGAATGCCGAGAAGCGTTGAGGGGCGCGTCGCGACGACACTGCTGGCAATCGGTCGATCGGTGAGCACCTCGAGGTCGCCGATCGCCGTAAACGGTTCCGAAAGGGCGAGCACCGCGGCTTTTCCATTGGCGTGGAAATGGGTGCACTGCAGCTGGCCGTCGACGAGAAAGTAAAGGTATTTCGCCGACGACTGTTCGGTGAGCACCGCGGAATACGCCTCGAACGTGAAGCACCTAAGGTGATCGATTAGCGTGCCCGAAAGGAATCGAGTCATTTCAAAGCGGTCTATGTATTGCTGGATAGTCATACCGTCGCTTCCGCTCACGTTACGGTTAAGTATTAACCGATTCGATCTAAAGCGATAGGGACATATGTCCTGTTTGGATCGCGGCGTCCGCTTTACGTTTATCTCCGAAAGGAGATTCCGTATGATTGGTATAGAGACAAGAACACAGGAACGCGACCAATCGATGACTCATGATCTGCGCGACACGGCTACCGAGCTTACGACCGCAAGCGATCTCTACGCCGAGATAGCGCGCGCGAATGCGCTTGCCGACGCGGAACAGGAGGCGTCGGAATACCGGCGTACACGACGGATCCGTCGCCCTTTGTTCCCCCGTCTGTTCGACAGTCACGGCGACTGAGAACTGGCAGGGTAGACGGCGACACGTCCTCGGGAGGATTCTCACGCCTCGGCCCGCGATGCCGATTCCATACTCCTAACGCTTAAGCGAAAGACTGTGAATCGACCTCGTGGATAGGGACGATATCTATTCGGGCGCAAACACGACCGTCGTCGTTGTATAGACCGATCTTCCACCCGTGCTTCTCAACGATCGCTTTCGCGATCGAAAGTCCCAAACCGTGCCCCTCACTCGATCGATCGGGAGAAACGCGATAGAGCCGGTCGAACAGGTAAGGTAGATCCTTCTCCGGAATCGTCCCGTCGTTGATCACTTCGATCGATCGTCCGGTAAGACGGCAGACGATAGGTCCGCTCCCGTGACGCAGCGCGTTTTCTACCAAATTAGATACTGCTCTGTTTATGTATTCGGCGTCGCAGCTAACTACCTGCGCGTTTGAGCGTATCTCCAGGAGACGTCCGTGTGCTGCCGCTCGGTCGTTAAAACGCTCACCGATCGTCTCCGCGAGTGTGGACAACGGCGTTTTGTTGAGTTCGAGCGTGAGTTCGGGAGATTCGACGCGACTGAGGAGGAGGATGTCTTTTGTCAGAGACTCCATATGGGTAAGTTCAGAAAGAAGGAGATCGATTCTACGGGTGTCAGGTTGGAGTACGCCGTCGGCGATACCCTCTAGTTGCGCGCGTAAGTCGGCTATCGGGGTTTTGAGGTCGTGGGCAACATCCATCGCCCATTGCCGACGTAGCCGTTCCTCGGCGATGAGCTGTGTTTGTAGCTGTGCCCCGCTCACGCAGATACTTCGGAGTTCTTTTATGCGCGTTATCGGAAACGCTTCGGCCCGCGCGCCGGTAGCAACGCGCGCGATCGCCGCCGAGATCGTTCGGATATCCTCGTCCAATGAACGACTCCATAACCAGGTGACGATGACGCCGACCGAAAGCGCGGCAACCATCCCGACGGCAACGGCGGCCAACAAAGAGTCGATCAGGCGTTTATTGGTACGATTGACCGTAAAACCGGTACTCCCGGCCGCAAAGTACCCGACCTGACGGGCTCCGACATCGATCGATTGCAGACGTCCATTGGACTCGAGAGTAGTGTACAGCTGGGGATCACGGTGGGGTGCAGAGGGCGCAAGTCGCGGAACAAGCCGCGAGTCACCGATGCGCTCGATCAGGTCTGCTTCCGCACGCGCGTTGCGGAGTCTGTCGGCGGCTTCGCCCTCACGATACCAGGAATCGCCTCGCCAGTACCAAAACACAAGCTCGCGATGAATGTCGAACACAAAGACGTAGAGCGTTGGATCGAGATAGGGACGAAGGTACTCGTCAATCGCTTCACCTTCACGGTGCCCTTCGCGCCGATACGCTGCACCCAGTTCCACACGGAGGAAATCATGGAAAGAAACGCCTTGCTCCTCCTGCCATGATTCGAGGCTTCTGCTCAATCCGATTCCTACGGCCAGCACCATCACAAGAATAAACGTGATAGTGAGCAGAACAACGAGGCTAATCTGTCTCGATAGAAAGGATATGTTCATGGATTATTCGACCGGAGTACCGACAAACACATAACCGACGCCGCGAACCGTCCGTATCCAATCCTCCAAGCCCAGTTTGGCGCGCATGTTTTTAAGATGGGTGTCGATAGTTCTACTTTCGGTTCCGGCGCCATAGGATAGGACGGCGCCGAGAAGCATTTCTCGCTCTACGACCTCACCCGGTTCTTGGGTTAACACGAGAAGAATTTCCCACTCGGTTTTGGTAAAGGCCACCGTTGCGCCGTTGATCGTCGCCGTACTCACGGTGGCGCCTATCGATAATCTATCCTGACCCACTTGGAACGCCCTCACCGACGTCTTGTCAGATTCCTCGGCGCCTCCGGGAGAAACTCGTCGTAAAACGGCGCGCACGCGCATGACCAACTCCCGTGGTGAGAACGGTTTAGCAACGTAATCGTCACCACCCGCCGCAAATCCGGCGACACGCGATCGTTCGTCGTCTCGTGCGGTTATAAAAATAAACGGGATCTCCGAAAACTGGCGAATCTCTCGGCCGATTGAGAGCCCCGATCGGCCGGGGAGCATTATGTCCAGGATACAGAGATCAGGCCGCGACGCACGTACTTGTTCAACGACGTCGTGCCCCGTTTCAAACACGCGAACTTCGTGTCCGTCACTCCGCAAGTACTCGGCGGTCGCCTCGCGCAAGCCCTCACTGTCCTCGACGAGAAAGATGCGTGCCATAAGTCAGTCTACCACCGCTATACCGTCCTCATTCGCAAATCCGCGGTGCCGAGAGAAACGGCACCGCAGATCATATGTCGCCTATCTAAAGCGTAACCCAAGACTAAATCCAAGTCGCGGCGCGGCTATCCCGTCGGCCGTGACCCTCGTTTCCACGCTCACACGATTGCCAAACGGCCATGTGCCCGTGACATAAGCGCCAATCGTCGGATATGGCTCGATGCCCTCCTCGATCGAGGTTCCCCCGCCGGTCTCGTCGACCTCGGTGCGTTCGACCTCGATATACGCGCCCGCTCGACCACCGGCCCGTAGCTCTACGCGCTCGGGGAGTTCGAGGAGCGATCGTAGCGACCAGCCTACGGCCAGCTGTCCGGCAAAACCAAGGTCCGCCTCGTCAATAGTGTCACCCGCCAGTTCATACAACGCCTCGACATCCAATCCCCACGCGCCGCTTGCAGATCCAAACGGAAATCGGAGAGTCGCATACGGACCGACCGCCGGGTCACCATCGATCAGGGCGATGACCGCACCGGCGCCGCCGTATACCGCGCTCGGTTCAGCCGGTGTTTGACTTGCGAACGCGGTCGGGCCGACAAACACAAGGGCGAGCACGGCGACGACGATGTACTGTTTCTTACTTACCATTCGGAGTTACTCCTTCCGGCCAAATCGACGACGCTCCCGTCTTCGCGAACGATGCGTGTCGCGTAGATCTCCCGTCGAATCGCAAAGAAATCATCGTCCACCCATCCGGTGATCGTTGCGGACTCGCCGACCGCCAAAGGGGGCGAGATAGCACCGCTTCCGAGAAAAATCTCGATTCGTCCGGTGGCGTCACGAACAAGTATCTCGTCGTTGTCGCGATAGCGAATCGTCTCCGCTTCGATGGTCGCGAACGTCCCGCGGCGGAGGCTGTCAATCGTTTGAACCTCCGGTGCTTCAATCAAGTCCTGGGCGACCGTTCTCCCGGCAACAAACGCAAATACAATCGCCGCCGCTATTCCAATCTTCATAGTTACCCTCCCTGGGTTTGAGTTCGTGGATCGCTTGATGCGATCCCACTACATCCGTACGGTAATTGCCGTCGATGGATGTGTTGCCGGGAATGTATCGTATGAGTCGGCGTCAAGGTTGTGAGTTGTGTGAAGATTGTTATCAAACGACTTCACATAGCCGGAACTCGCGAAATGCGCCCATATGCTCGGCGAACGCTTTTGGCGCACGTGCGGTCGCGAATCGAATCGGCTACGGGACGAAACCTTTCCACAGATCCGCGACGCGATCGGGGTGGGGAATAAACGAGAACAGTCCGGAGATTTCGCTTGCCGCGCTATACGCGGCAGAGCCGGGCGGATAATCGCCGAGGAGATCCGAATAATCGCGCGGTGACGTGAGGCACAGTTCGGCGGCCGTATACGCGTGATTTCGATCCCACGAAACGCCTGCTTGGTCGATCTTTGGAAAAAACGCCAAGCCGCCATGTCGACGAACCTCGCGATACTCGAACCCCGCATACCCGCGATCACATATGGCGCCAAATACCATCGGCCTTTCGAGGTCGGCGTTGACTACCATATGGGGCCAGGCCGGCGGCACGATGACCCGTTCACCCGGACCAGCGGTCACTGCGTAGCACCTACCGGCGTCGTCTTCGGCGGATTCCTGCATATAGATGATCGCCGTTCCCTCCCAGATTTCAAATAACTCCGGCGGACTCCATCCCGAGTGGGGCGATACCGCATGAACGTGCCCCTGGCTGCGGATCGGTTCATCGCCGATCCGTCCCGCGTTATACGCGACCACGCCGAGTAACAGCATCTCCTGCTCAAGTCGTGGCCGGTCGGTATCTTTCGCCACGTCCATGGCGATCGCATAGAGATTTCGCGGTCCGTCCGCCTCCGGATCGGCGAGCGACGCGCGTACGTCGTCCAGCGTTCGAACTTCCGTCGTTGGACCGGAGACACCGTCACCGTAGATAATCTCGAATGACGCCCGATCGAATCGGAGATCGATACCGACATCGAACATCACGAGACTCCCGTTCGGACGGAAGCACGGACAGTCGCAATCGTGTCGCCCTTCGAATCCCCGCTTGGCCGTACGGTGTATCTGCCGACTGCCGCCGGTATGACAAACGTCTCCGCATAGTGAACACAAAACGGTTCAAACGCGCCGGACGGGCTTTCAACCGTCGCTTCGCGGCCCTCGACAAGATTGAGGACGTGAACGCTCCCGCGTTCGATACCTCCGGTATCGTGTTCTATCGGAACGGAAAACCAGTGGCGTCGTGTTTCGATAAACTCGCGATCGTGGAGGCCGGTTTGTTCCTCTCTCCAACCGTTACCTTCGGCGACGACGCGGACTCTGTTGACGAGGTTTTCTCCTGTCCATTCCGTTGTCCGGTCCCACTGGATGTTGGGCCACCCGCGAGCAACGTTGATCGGTCGCGGCGTCCCGTCGAGATCGAGACGTCCCCAGTCCCACAGTTTGAACGTAAAAATGTACGGCGTTGCGCTGATTTCGAGGACGACCGAGTCGCTTCCCGAGCAGTGCGGCGTGCCGGCCGGGATGAGATAGTGATCGTGTTTTGCTACCGGCCAGGTCTGAACATGGTCTTCGGCGGGAAACGGTTTGCCGCCGGACTGCGCCGTTTCGAGATCGGCGCGCATCGCATCACGATCGACGCCACTTTTTAAGCCGAGATAGACGACTGCGCCGGGTTCGGCATCGAGAATATAATAGCTTTCGTCCTGGGTGTAGTGCATGCCAAAGTGTTCTCGAATGTACTCGGTGAGCGGATGCACCTGAAAGCTCAAGTTCTGTCCGCCCATCGTATCGAGAAAATCAAAGCGAATCGGGAACTCGTCGCCAAACCGAGCGTGAACCGGGTCACCGAGAAGCCGACGCGTGCGAAAGAACACGATGTTGATCGCCGGGATCTCTACCGTCACGGTACCAAATCCGAGAAGGAGACTGTTCTCTTCGGGAACGCAGTTAAAACACCACGCGAGATTCGGTGCGTCCGTGTCGACGCCACAGACCTGCTTCATCCAGTGGCCGCCCCAGACTCCCGGGTCAAAAAACGGCAATAGCTCGAACGGGCCGCTCGCCGCGCAATCAAGCCCTCGTTCGATAAGGCCGATCGGTACGAGCTTTGGAGCGTTGGGATCGACGGACTCAAGATACACATCGGCTTGTGGCAGCACCTGCTTTTTGTGCCGGTCGAGCACGCGCCAGTCTACAAAATAACTCTGTTTGTACTGCGCTTTTGGACTTGCCCGCCGATTAGAACGCCCAAGGTTGTCGGATTGGTCCGCACGCTGGCGTGCTTGAATCTCCCATCGCGGCATGTCGGCGTACACGATGTAGGCGTCTTGCTGCGCGAGGAGCGTCGCGCCCGGTCCGACGATAAGCGCCGGACTATCCGTTGTTCCGCTCACTATCGGGAGCGTTTCCGGAAAGAAATCGCGAAGCGTTAATCGGGTCATGTATCCGAAAATCGGATCGTCGGTTACGTCCGGTTGTATGAGATTCTCTATCTCGTCTTCGTCTCGCATGATCGTCCGCGTGTCGACGATGCGGATCGAAGCGTTTATGCGCTCGCGCGATTGCGCGATTACGGCGTCGATATCAACGCCCTGATAGCATTCAACCGCAATCGTCGTCCGACCCGCGGCCGCGATTCGAGAGAAAATTGCCCGCCAGCCGAGAGCTATGTCTTGATCGCTCTCTGTAACGGGAAGAACCGGCCGGCGCACAAAGCTGGATGTGTGTCCGTTAAGGTAGTCCTTTTGTTTCATCGTTCCCTCGCTTGGCCGCCCATTACGCAGCTTGCCGTCGCTTGCCCCCGCGCGTATCGGAAGCGATCCGAAACTTGAGGTTGTTGACAAGAATCGCCGCCAGAATCAACGCCCCTCGAACCACGAGTTGCCAGTATTGGCTGATATTGAGGAGCGTCATTCCGTTAATTATAATTCCCAGGAAAAACACTCCGATGAGGGTGCCGCGTATTTTTCCGGCCCCGCCGGAAAGACTCGCGCCTCCGATAATAACTGCGGAGATGATTTGGAGCTCCCAGCCGCGCGCGACGGTCGGCGTTCCCGCCATGATCTGGGACGCGACGAGAATACCTGTAAGTCCGGCGAGTCCGCCGGTTGTAGCAAACAAGACGTACTTCACCGATTGGACGTTGATACCGTTGAGGCGCGCGGCTTCGGAGTTGCCGCCGATCGCGTACACGGAACGACCAAAGCTTGTCTGATTCATCATAAAATCGAAGATAAGAAAGACAACGATCAGAAACAGCGCGGGAACCGGGACTCCCAGGAATGCACCTCCGCCTAGTACGTTGTACCACTGCGGAAACGACGTAATCGGGAATCCGTCGGTGATGAGGTTTGCAAATCCCGACAAGATAGTGAGATAGGCGAGGCTTGTAATAAAGGTCGGGACGGAGAAGACGTTGCGCATATATGCGATGGTCCAGCCGATTGTCGAAGACGTGGCAAGCGTGATGACAACGGCTACGAGAATCGCGAGCCCCGACGGCCAGCCAATTTCGAGAAAGAGATCTACAAACCACGCCATGACGACGCCCGCAAATGCGACCGCGGATCCAACGCTGAGATCAATCTCGCCGGAAATGATGACTGCCGTCATACTGAATGCAATTATTCCCTGCAAGGCGACGTTTCGCATCACGTTGAGCACGTTGCGGACGCTCATAAATCCGGGTGCCGTCACGGCGAACACCACACATAGCGCGATGAGAACAAACTCCATTATAAAGCGCTCGAGACGCAGCTTTTTCATTCTGTTACCCCTATACAGGCCGAGTAGAGCTGGGTGGCGTCGATCACCTTCGGGTTTATCTCCTCGCGGATCGATCCGTCGCGCAGGACGAGGATTCGGTGACACACCTCGATTAACTCTTCCAGTTCGGTCGACACGACGATCGACGAGATTCCGTTTTTTGAGAGCTCCCAGACGATACGAAATATCTGCTGTTTGGCGTCGACGTCGATACCGCGCGACGGCTCGTCAAAAAGGACGATACGCGGAAGATCGTTGAGCCAGTTCCCGATGACGACTTTCTGTTGGTTGCCGCCGCTGAGCGCGGACATCGTGACATCGAGCGACGAGATTTTGATCGCCAGATCGCGCACCTGCTTCTCAGCCGCCTCGATCTCTTCGCTCTTGCGACGTACTCCGCGGCGTGCGAACCTTCGCCGTCCGGCGAGCGTGAGGTTCTCGAGGACGGTCTGCATTTGTACGAGTCCCTGGGTTTTTCGATCCTCCGGGGTGTAGGCCAGTCCAAGCCGTTTTAGGCGTTCAGTCGAGAACTCGCGGACGGGCGTACCGTCGATAATCACTTCGCCGGCGTCAAATGGATCAGCGCCGAACAACGCCCGCAGGAGCTCCGTACGACCACTGCCGAGCATTCCGGCGATTCCGAGGATTTCGCCGGCGCGGACGGAGAAATCGATATCCCGATACCACGGTTCGCGGGTCATGCCACGGACTTCGAGAACGACCGACAAATCGCTTCCGAGCGCCGGGGTGTGACTCTCGTGTTCAACATCGCCAAACATAAGGTTGACGATCTCAGGAATCGAAGAACTCGCCATTTCGCGTCGCCCAACAAATTCACCGTCGCGAAGGACGGAAACGGTATCGGCTATGATCGGGAGCTCCTGGAGGCGATGAGAGATGTACAGGACGACGACTCCGCGATCTCGTATCGTGTTGACGACGCGGAACAGACGCTCCACTTCATCCTGGGAGAGTGCCGATGTCGGTTCGTCGAGTATCAGAACTCGGAGATCGTGGTTGATCGCCTTGGCTATCTCCACGAGCTGCTGCCATCCGACACTTAACGTCGATACGGTCGCATCCGGATCGACCTCTAGGTCGAGTTCGGTAAGGACCTCTTCCGCGCGCCGACGAGTCGCGGCCCAATCGATCCGTCCACCGCGATGCGGCAGATTTTGAAAGCAGATGTTTTCCGCCACGGAAAGCGAGGGGAAGAGACTCAGCTCCTGATAGACGGTGGCAATCCCGGAGTGTATCGATCGGTAGGTGTTGCCGAGGTCGATATCCACTCCGTCAAGCGCGATCGTACCGCGATCGGGAAGCTCCGCTCCGGAGATCATTTTGATCGTCGTGCTTTTCCCCGATCCGTTTTTGCCGACGATCGCATGGACCCTTCCGCCCTCAAAGTGGGCGGAAAGGTCCGCAACCGCGACGGTACCCGGATACTCTTTTCGTAGATTGTGTAGTTCGAGCACCATCACTGACTAAACTAGTTCCCGAGAAATTCGTTGATCGCGCCGGGATTGGAGCGCTCGAGGAGAACACCGGGAACGATAACCGTTTCTTCGACGGACTCGCCGTTGAGATGTCGGACCGCCGTTTCGACTGCATCGTATCCGATTACAAACGGCTGTTGTCCGGTAACCGCCTGGAGCACGTCGTCGTCGTCGAGCAGGAACTCCGCGAGCTGGTCAGTTGCGTCGATCCCGAAAACGACGATGTCGCCGGCGAGGCCGGCATTGCGAACCGCCTGGACCGAACCAACCGTGCCGCCTTCGTTCGCGGCGTAGATCATATCGATGTCGGGATTCGCGGTGACGATGTCGCCGGCAGTCTGGAGCGCCATCTCGGCGAGCCATCCGTCCTGCCGAGCGACGATCTCGATTTCTTTGTCCGTTTCGGCGCTCAGAGCGTCTACAAATCCCGAGACGCGGGCGTCACTGATTTCCGGAAGGAGTGAATCGAAAGCAAGAATCGCGAGACGAATCGTATCACCCGACATCGACTCGACGTATTCGGCCGCAGCGGATCCGGTAGAGGAACCGAGCTGGGTTTGACTCGAATTGAGGTAACTAACGGGGAAATCCGCGGCGAGCGGGGAGTTGTAAAGCACAACCGCGATTCCCTCGTCGTCGGCGTCCTGGAGCGCCTGAACCGATGCGGTTTCGCTCAACGGCGATATCGCAATAGCATCCACTCCGGCGACGATGTAGTTGTTTACCAGCTCGATCTCTTTTTGAGGATCGTTGTCGCTATTGCCAACGACAAGGTCGACACCCAGGTCCTCGGCTGCAGCTTCCATTCCAGACTGCACCACCTGGAAGAACTGGTCGTTCTGAAAGATGATTCCAGCGATGCGATAGGTTTCCGCCTCTTCACTGCCGCCACCCGCGAACGCCGCGCTCGAGACAGTGATCAGAAATAGAACAAGTACGATTTTTCGTGTCATAGGACACCTCCTTATAAGATCGTAGACGAATGGTCGCACAATCACCGGGAGGCGTATTTATCTCGAAATGACGTTTATTTGTTCGTCCGTGAGTGAAAACGGCGCGTTAGCGTTGGGAATATCGCTTGGCGTCGTTAGCGATCCACGGTATGCGGACGGCGCAAGACCGGTTTCGCGGTGGAACGCTCGGCTGAATGCATAGATCGAAGAAAATCCGCATTTCCGCGCAACCGTACCAACGGAATCACCGTTGACCAGAAAACGCTTTGCATTGCGGATGCGGACGCTCGTAAGGTATTGCCGGAACGAGACGCCGACCTCGCGATGGAACATCCTGCTTAAATGTGACGGGTGGAGCCCGACGCGACGCCCGATTTCCGTGAGATTAACGCTCTCGTCCCAATGGGCCGCGACAAACTCGGCTGCATACTGGACCGCCTCCGATCGCGTCGTCCACCCATCGGTCTGGTCGACGCGGCGGTTGAGGAGCGCGACGATCGACAACATCGCGCCGAACACGCGATAACTGCGGTACGGAAGGTGCGTACGGATCTCAGAGACGATGTCGAAGATCGGTGAGAAAAACTCCGGAGCGTGGCGTATAAGAACAAACGAATCGATATCGAGGTTGTGGCCAAGATCCTCGAGAGCACGAAACTCAGCCGTACATTCGAGGTACTCCACCGATTTAGGCGTTCGGTTGAGGAGACGATTCGGTGGCAAGATATGATTCTCGGTGATACCGACGACGTGCTTTGTCTGAATCCCGACCCAGAAATACTCGATATCGCTTTCGCCGATCAAAAACTGATGTTCAAGACCGGGAGCGGTAACCATGACATCGTCCGCGACGCACTCGATAGGTGTTTTACCCGGGAGAACCTGTATCGTACCTCGTCCCCGCTTTATATAGACGATTTCGTAGCCGAGGTGCGTGTGGACATCAAACTGGTGGCCCGTTTTGTTGTCGCAATAACCCGCGTGTGTCAGTTGCGGCAGTTCGTCGAGAGGGTAGTCCCAGCAGTAGAACGCCATCGTTTTTTAGTATGACGAGGTACCCCGAGAAACGCAAGTTCTGTCAAATAGACGCAATGTTCGATTAAACCACGAATCATCGACGCGTGAGACGATGTATCGTGGACCAAAAACAAGTAGATGTCCGACGTGATATGGAACAATCTGTCGTCGCGATCACCGGCGCCGGAAGCGGGATCGGCCGCGGACTCGCCGAGTACTTTGCGCGACGAGGGGCAACGATCGCCGCGTTTGACCTGGACGAGGATGCGCTCTCAGAAACACGGAGCGCAATAGAAGGGAACGATGTTGGTTGTCTTGTCCAGCAGCTCGACGTTACCGACGCGGTCGCTACGGAAAAAGCATTCTCAACCGCAATCGAGAAGCTGGGCGGCGTCGACGCGCTTTTTGCCAACGCCGGTGTGATCGGTCCGTCCGACTTTGCGACGGCGACGCCGGAGGAGTGGTCGCTCGTCATAAACGTGAACGTCCTCGGCGTCGTTTACAGCTGTCGCGCGATCGTGCCGCACATGATTGAGCGACGAAGCGGGCGAATTATTGCTACCGCAAGTTACAACGCCTTTCGAGCCGGGCCGCATGTGATCCCGTATCGCATGAGCAAAGCGGCGGTGATGATGCTCGTGCGTAGCCTTAGCCTTGTGACCGCCCCCTACGACGTGACCGTAAACGCGATTAGCCCGGGAGTGACGATGACTCCGATGCAACTCCTCCATGCACAGCGGACCGCCGAAGAGTCTGGCGTGACCTTGGATGAGTACATCGCGGACCGCACGTCAAAGATCCCGATGAACCACCTCACCGAGATACGTGACATTACCGCGCTTGCGGGATTTCTCGTATCCGATGACGCTCGACTGATCACCGGTCAGAGCGTGGCTCCGGACGGCGGAGTGTTTGCGTCTTCATAACTGATGGAAAGGACGGACCTAATTGAGCTATTCGCACCGTGAGCGCGTGCTCGCCACATTTTCCCACGAGGAAGCGGACCGAATCCCGATCGACATGATGGGGAACGCGACGATGCTTCTCGATGAGTCCTACCTGCGCTTGCGCGATTATCTCGGACTCAAACCGATTCCGCCGGCCCGCTCCGGCACAAGCGCCAACTACTACGATACGCGCATTCTCGAGCGCTTCGACGTCGATTTTCGGCGTGTGTTCCTCAAAAAAAACCCAAATGCGCGTGGAGAAACGCGCGAAGACGGTACGATCGTGGACGGTTGGGGAGTTGGGTACAAAAAAGCGGGCCTATACGTAAATACGACCATTCATCCGCTTACGGGGATTGAGGACGTTGCCGCGATCGACGCATACGCGTGGCCGAACGCTGAGGATTTGTATTCGGTCGTGGGTCTTGCTGAGGAAGCGCGTATTCTTTCCGAAACCACCGACTACGCTATCGTCGCCCGTAATCCCTTAACCTACGGATTTCTCGATCGTGCATGCCAGCTAATGAGGATGGACGAGTTTCTCATGAACATGGCGGCGGAACCGGATATCGCTCACGCAATGATCGGCCATCTACTTACGGTGTATAAAGACGTCTTTCGGCTATTTCTCGAAGCCGTCGGGCCGTACGTTCAGATGGTTGAGATCGGCGATGACATAGGATCGGCCAAGAGTCTGATCGTTTCGCCGGACATGTACCGAGAGTTTATTAAGCCGGCGGAGCGTGAACTCTATCGGCTCATTCACGAACTGGCCCCCGGTGCGGCGCTTTTTCGTCATACCGACGGCGCGATTTTTGATATCATTCCGGATCTTGTCGAGGTGGGCGTCGACGTTCTGAATCCCGTGCAGACCTCCACCGCCGGTATGGAAGCGAGAGGTCTCAAACAGGCGTACGGAGATCGCATAACGTTTCACGGCGCAGTCGAAGGACTGGAAGGCGCAGAATCACGCGACGAGGCGATCGCTGAGATACGTGATCGAATCGATGCGCTTGCCCCGGGAGGCGGGTACGTTCTGGCGAGCTGCAACCACATCATGGATGTGGCGCCCGAGTTGATCATCGCAGCGTATGACGAAGCCCGGGAGTACGGTACGTACGGGTAGCGCTCGCCATCAGAGGAGCATAGGAAAATGACCGAGCAGTCAGCTGCACACCATAGCGTTGTCCGAGAACGTCGGTTTCGATCGTTCAGGCGACAACTAACCGCGACGGGTGTCGCCGGACAGATCGCTTTGTATCGCTCAGATTGCCCATTGCGGTTGGACGGGTAGGAATCGTGCCGCTTGAATGGCCGTTCTTTGGCGACGGGATCGATTCTCTTGGCGTAGACGGAGGACCGATTGACCGCCCAATGCCCAGCTGTGGTCCGGACCAGCTGATCGTCCGGGTCGACGCGATCGGTATCTGTGCCTCGGACGCCAAGATGGTGACGATGGGCAACAGATACCCGCTCTTCTTTCCGCGTGACTTTGCGAGCGATCCGGCGCGCCTCGGACACGAGGCCGCACTAACCGTCGCAGCCGTCGGGAGCGAGCTTAGCGATCGCTTCTCGGTTGGAGATCGGCTTGGGATCCAGCCGGATGTGTACTTCGACGGCCGCCGGGAGATCTTCGGCGTTAATATCCCCGGCGCGATGGCGGAATACGTACTCATCGATAGACGTATTCTTAGCGGTGACGACGGAAGTTACGTCTTCCCCGCAGCTCCCGAGCTTTCGCTCGCCGAAATCGCCCTTCTCGAGCCGTGGTCATGTGTCGACGCGGCGTTTATGGAAAAGCGACGGCTTGTCCCCGTGACGGACGGGACGCTTTTTGTGTTTGGCGACGGGGCCGACACCCGGGATTACACCTGGCTCGCTGAATGTCCTTCGCGGCGCGCGATTCTCGTCGATTGTTCACCCTCGCTCGTCGACGCGATAAAAGATCACGTCGCGGAGGTCATTCTGCGCAGTGGGGCGTCGATCGACGAAATAGCCGAAGAGTTTGGGGGCGACGGACGGCTTGATGATATCGTTCTGCTATCGCCGTCGCGGAGCACGATCGAGAACGCATTTGAACGGCTGGCGGCGTTCGGTACGATCAACGTAGCGCGAAAAAGCCCGCTCGGCATGAACGTCTCAGCAGACATGAGCCGCCTGCACTACGAAACGCCGAGCATCGTCGGGACGGATGGGCTCGACATTTCGCAATCATATGGACCCGGGCGAAATCGAAGTGAACTACGAGCGGGCGGTGTGACGCTAATCTACGGGGCGGGCGGGACGATGGGCAGGATGCACGTCCAGCGCGCCCTCGAGATGGACGACCACCCTCGGATGATAATCGCCGCGAACCGGAGTCGACCGCGACTCGACGCAATTGAACGCGACTTTGGTGCCCTGGCCCGCCGCCGGGGAATCGCGTTGCATACGGTCACCACCGGCGACAAACCGAATGCTCTCGCCGATGTGGTTGACTCGCGAAGCGGCGGGCGCGGTTTTGACGATGCCGTTGTATGTATCCCGCGTGCCGACGCTGTCGAGGCCGTTCTTCCGTACCTCGCCGCGGACGGAATGCTGGTGATTTTCGCCGGCGTTCCGCTCGGTACGAGGGTAAGCATTCCGATCGATCCAGTTGTTTTCTCCGGTACGCAGATCACCGGGACGAGCGGATCCTCGATAGCAGATGAAATTCAGGTGATGCGCGAGACCGCGGAAGGGCATCGCTCCCTCGCGCGTACGGTGGCCGCGGTCGGCGGATTCCGGGCGCTTAAGGCGGGGGTCGCCGCCGTTATCGATCGCGAGTACGCCGGAAAGGTTGTTATCTACCCCGGACTCACCGATCTGCCCCTCATGGCGATCAGCGAGGTCGCGGCTCGATATCCCGCCGTCGCCGCCGCGATGGGTGACGAGCTCGTCTGGACTCGTGAGGCGGAGCGCGCGTTTTTGGACGCCGCGAAAACCGATGGAGGATCCACCGATGGTTAAAACGTACTTAATTGGCGTCGATATCGGAACGAGCGTTGTCAAGTCGTCGGTCTGTTCATCCGATGGCGTAATCGCGGGTTCGGCGTCGCGGGAGGTGCGGCTCAGACAGCCCTCGCAAGGAATCGCCGAGCAGGATCCCGATGAGTTTGTCGCGCTTACGCTCGAGACAATAAGGGACGCGCTAGAGGCAAGCGCAGTCTCGAGCGCCGACATCCACGGTATTGCGTTTGACGGTCAGATGGCTGGCGCGATGGCGATCGACGAGGCGTGGAACGCGTTGACGCCGTGGTATCCGTCGGCGTTGGATACCCGTTACCAACCGTACCTTGATCAGATGGTCGAGAGTGCCGGGGATACGCTGTTTGCGTCAAACGGGGCTCTACCGTTTACTGCCCCGCGAATCGCCTGGTGGCGGGATCAATCACCCGATATCTACAAACGAATCAAGAAAGTTCTGATCATATCTAACTACGTCGCCGGTAAGCTCGCCGATTTGGGATCGGAGAACGCATTTATCGATCCGTCGTACTTGACGTGGATCGGTACGAGTGACACCGCTCATCGACGATGGTCGCCGGAACTCGCGCGCGCGATTGGTATCGATCTCGATCTTCTCCCGCGTGTTGTATCAGCGTCGACGGTTGTCGGAACGCTGGGTTCGGAGTTTGCTTCCCAATGCGGCCTGCCCTCAGGCGTACCGATCGTTGCGGGTGCGGGCGACCAGGTAGCGGCGTGTATTGGAGCCGGCGTCGTTCGTGCCGGTCAGTTGAGCGACGCTGCGGGAACGTTCCCTGTGCTCGCAACCTGCGTCGATCGCTTTATCGCCGATACCGAACACTCGATGTTGGTACCGCTTGCCGGGCCGCTCGCCGACCAGTGGTTTCCGATTATGTACATCAGTGGTGGCGGACTGACCCACCGGTGGTTTACCGACCATTTGGGAGAAACGGATAACGCGGGCAACTATGCGGCTTTCGACGCGCTCGCGGCCGAGATTTCGCCGGGAGCCGACGGTCTCCTCTGTGTTCCCCACCTCATCGGGCGGGGTTGTCCCGCGGATCCGGACGTTCGTGGCGCGTGGATCGGTTTTACGTTTCAACACGGGCGCGGCCATTTCTACCGCGCAATACTTGAATCGATCGCCTATGATTTTGCCGATGCGCTCGCCGTCATTCGCGAGTATCGACCCGATTCGGCCTTTGCCGAAGTCCGCGTAACCGGCGGCGGTGCCCGAAGTGATCTGTGGAATCAAATTAAGTCGGACGTGCTGGGTATTCCCTATCGTCGCCTGAAGCACGAGGATACCTCTGCGATCGGCTGTGCCGTTCTCGCCGGCCACGCAGTCGGGATATTCGACGACATTCGTGACGGCGCCGAGCGACTCGCTCCGACGGCGGACCTGATCGAACCGCGTAGGGAGTATCGCGCTACCTACGATCGACTTATCGACGCCTATCGGCGTGCGTTCGACGACCTGCGACCTACCTATACGAGACTGGCAGCACTCCGCGACGTCTGACTACGGCAGGGCCCCGCGACGCCACTCATCGGCGAAATCAGAGATCCCCGTGTCGGTCAGGGGATGCCGGATCGCCTCCTGGAGAAGTTCCGGGGGGGCGGCGACCGCGTCGCACCCGGCAAGCGCCACACGCCTATACTGGGCGCTGTCGCGGACACTTGCCGCGATAAGCTCCACCGAGGGATGCCGTCGCGTTAAATACGTCGCGATCTCCTCGAGCACGCGAAAACCGAGGTCGACCTCACCTTTCTCTTCTCCCCAGGCGTTGAGACGTCCCACGTAGACAGCGACAAAATCGCTTCCCGAATCGGCGGCGAGTTGGGCCTGCGCGAGCGAAGAGATTGCGGTCATATTAACGGCCAGCCCAAACTCGCGCTTGATCGACCGAATGGCCTCGAGCGAGCCGGGCGCTACTGGAAGTTTTATTACGAGTGATCGACGGTTGATAAGCGGACGGAACTCGGCCACTTCGTGGAGGATCTCGTCGTGATCCGTTCCGACACATTGGACATGAATGGAGCGGATGCGAGGGAACTGGTCAAACGCCTCGCGATCGAGTTTCTGTAGGGTCGTCCGCCAGTCGGCGCCGGCCGCGAGCAACACCGTGGGATTTGTCACGATTCCGGCCAACGGCGCCCACGATATGCTCCGTATCTCGTTTACTATCGCGCTTGCGACAAGTATTCTCACCGGCTTCCTCCATAAGAACTCAGCGACATCCGCATTCGATACGAGTCGGCGCGAAACGTCGCGCGAACAAACTCAACCGGACGGTCATGCGAGTCAAACGTCGTCCGCTCGAGATACAGGCCCGGCGAACCCGGCGTGAGGCAGAGCTGCTCCGCGTCGTCGTTGGATATCGCCACGGCACGTACCGTCTGGTCAGCACGGGTAAGATGCACGCCGTAGCGGGATTCGAGAATGGCGTACATCGAGTCTTCGTTGATGTGTTCGGCGAGGTCCGGACCTAACGAGAGATCGTAGTATGCGGTTTCGAGGGCGAGCGGATCGCCGTCGCCGTACCTGATTCGCTGCATCATCAAAAACGCGTCACCCCAATTTGGCAAGACGGGCAGCTCAGCGATGTCGACGCGTGGAAGGACTCTCGACGCGATCACCGTTGACGAGGGTGTGCGTCCTAACGATCTGATCTCGTCGGTAAATCCGCGCAGGCGGTTGTCACGGAGTTCAATCTCGCGGTCGCGAACAAAATAGCCGACTCCGGGATAAACCGCTGCAAAACCGTGTTGAACGAGGAGCTGAAGCGATTGACGAACGGTCATGCGACTCGCACCAAACCGCGAGGCAAGTTGGCTTTCCGAAGGTAGCTTTTCGCCGCTAGCACGTCTACCGATTTCGATATCGCTCCGAAGTTCGGTGTAAATCTCAGCATAAATCGGCTGCACAACTTATATATACAGGTATATATCGTTTACGTCAAGGAACGGATCGGTCGCGTTATCGGGCGTATTGTCAAAACCGGACGTTCGCGGACGCGTGAAGCGTTCGTACCGAATCGCATGTCGTGATAAATGAATGCAATGTTCGATTAAACTACGATCGCCCGAGTCGTGAGACGATTTGACGTGGATCCAAAAACCCAATAATACACGAGCAACTCACTTTTCCAATCTTTTGCCGGGCGAGACGGTCGTCAATCCTCCGCTCAACCTGGCAGAACGGGATTTGTGTGACGTCAATCAGAGGGGAGAAGTAGCATGTCCGAGATCAGGGAGAAATGGCGGTCGGAGGGACAGAACTGGGTGACCGAATCGAGCCACCGGCTTTGGTTGATCGGAGAGGCCAATCGTCTCCTCGATTTTTATGAGAAGAACTCGGCCAATCCCCGCGGTGGCTTCTTTGATCTCGACGACTACGGTTTGCCGCTTCCAACCGGTTGGCCTCCGGCGGGGGCGCCGACTCGCAATCTCTTCCAGACGACACGAATCGTGTACTGCTATGCGATAGCCCATCTCATGGGACGCCCCGGTGCCGATCGCTTGGTTGATCACGGCATGGAGTTTATTCTTAACGGTCATCGCGACCAGAAGCTTGGCGGCTACCATTGGGCGACCGGCTATGATGGTCCGATCAACGATACAAAGGTCGCCTATGGCCACGCCTTTTTGCTGCTTGCGGCTGCAACGGCGAAGGCGATCGGCCATCCGGACGGTGACCGACTACTCGACGATATTACCGAGGTCCTGTTTACCCGTTTCTGGGAAGACCAACACGGTGCAATCCACGAGGACTTCCACAACGACTGGACGCCGGTCGAGACGTATCGCGGCCAGAACTCTAACATGCACCTGACCGAGGCGCTGATGGCGGCCTACGAAGCTACCGGTGATGGCGAGTACCTCGTTCGTGCCGAGCGTATCGCAACGCTTTTAATTAAAAACGTTACCGCCAATAACGACTGGCGCTTACCCGAGCACTTCGACGAGAACTGGAATATCGACTTCGAGTACGACCGAGATGTCTTTCGTCCATACGGATCCACAGTTGGACACTGGCTCGAGTGGTCTCGACTTCTTCTTCAGCTTTGGACCTTGACCGGGCGCACATCGGAATGGATGACCGAATCCGCACAGGCTATGTTCGCCAAGGCCGTTGACGAGGGCTGGGCTCGGCCAAACGGAGGCTTCTACTTCACCGTCGGCTGGGACGGTCGGCCCGTCGATCGCGATCGCTACTGGTGGCCCTGTACCGAAGGGATCGGCGCAGCCTACTGGTTGGGCGATATCTTTGGCGAGGCACTCTACGAGGGGTGGTATCGACGCATCTGGGATTGGTGCGCCGTACACCTGATCGACCGCGAGCATGGATCGTGGCGCTTCCAGCTCAACGATGATCTCCAGCCGATTACCGATCCGTGGTACGGCAAACCCGATCTCTATCACACGCTGCAAGCTGCGCTCGTGCCGCTTCTCCCAACGACCGGAGGTGTCGTGAGCGGTCTCAAGACCGCCGGCATTAAAGTGTAGCGTTGGTTCTTCGCGTTGGTTTTTCGCGTTGAGATTTTGCTGTCGCGACGTTCTCGCGGGATAACGCTCCGGTGATCGTGACATCGATTGGAGTTCTGACTATCTTTTAGACGGAAATGGTCGATTCAAGCGATATCGTGAAGTTGTTCGCGCCTGCCGCGGACCTAAAACGCTTTGTAAAAGTGATCTACATCGTTGATTCGCCCTGGCTCGGTATCGATCAGTTTATCCCGGCGTGGACAAAACCGTACGTCGTTTTTCAATACGCGGACCCCGTCTTCTCGACCGTCAACGGCGAAGTAGATCAAGTTGCCGACATATCCGTCAGCGGCATGGTAAGTCGTCGCTATCGTTTCACGACTCCCGCCAAGCGGATCAAACTCTGTATCGTCGAGTTTACGCCGGTCGGCATGTACTGCCTGCTGCGCGAGCACGCGGACGCATTTACCGATCGTTCGATCGATGCGAACGCCGTGATCCCAGCGCGAAAACGGACGCAAATCTGCGAGGCGCTGTACGAGATACGCGACGTACCGCGCAAAATTCAGGTTATCCAGGCGTTCTTGAGAAAACTGCTGCCGGCGGAGATTCCGCGCGAAGTCCTCGTGGCCGAACGCGCGGTCACGGTAATGGAGCGCAATCGGTACAACGCGCCGGTGAGCCGCATCGCGCTCGACGTAGCGGTCGGTGAGCGTCATCTCCGCCGCGTGTTTAAACGCGTCACTGGCTTGTCCCCAAAGGCTTATCAGCGGATCGAGCGCTTCCGCGAAACGTTCCACGCCATCACCGACGAGGCCTATCGCGAGCGTTTACCCGCGTATTACGATCAGGCGCACATGATCAACGACTTTCGCTCGTTTACCGGATTTGCGCCCGGACACATGCCGGCGGAGCAGTTTTTCTTTTTTCGCGAGTTAACCCGCCCCGGCTTCGGCGCGGGGCGATAGGGTAGGCAGCCGCCTGCCATAACGCCCGTCGATCGCCGGAGCCCACGGTATCAAGCGATTTACGTCGAAGATTCTCGTCCTATGTCTTGATTTTTCTATATAAAACTCAGATTTTCCGCCCCAAGAGGTAGTTGTAATCAATGAGACTGGTAAGGTTGCTTCCCGCAGCTGCGTTTACCTGTGTTCTCTTACTTGGGGCCGGAACAGGGTACGCGACCGCGGATTCGCACGTCATGGACCTATCGGGGCTTCTGCAGGCTGCTTTTGAGACCGATCCCGACCTGCAGCGTGCTGAACTAGCCATTCGCGAGGAGCAACTCGACGCAGACTCCGGGTGGAATCTTTTTCTCCCGGATCTTTCACTTGGCGCTTCCATTTCAGCCGACACATTTGACGACTCCGGTGATTCGCCGTGGACGGCCGCGGTGAGCGCGGGAGCGTCGCTCGCGGTTTCCGGCGGTGTTTCGCGGGAGCTGCGAGGGCGGACGATCGCCTTGGAGGCGGCGCTTCTCGACCGGCGTCAGGCGGAAGTCGCCTTAGAGCGACGCGTTCGCGACCAATACTATTCGGTCCTGCTGGCGCAAGAAAGGATCGCCATTTCCGAACGCAATCTTGGTCTGGCGGACCAGCAGTTGGAACAGGTTCAATCGCTTTTTGACCGCGGCCGCGCTTCGCAACTCGACGTTCTCGAGGCTCGCGCTACAGCGATCAGTCGCCGACCGGCCTTGTTGCAGAATCAACAGGCTCTCGTCTCCGGGTTGTCGGAGCTCAAAGAACTGGCGGGTCTCAATCCCTCGGACGATCTCATTGTTCAAGGCGAAATTACGCTACCACCAGTTGATCTGGACGCGGAAACGCTCCTGCGACGGGTCGAAGCGGGGTCACTCGATCTCGAGTCGAGGCGCATTGAAATTGATCGTCTCGAGAATGCGGCCCTTAGAACGGCGCGCGACACGTACGCGCCACGCCTTTCGGCCTCATACAGCTACGCTCCTCGAATCACACCGCCAACCGACGGCTCCGTGTGGGCCGGCGAGGATACGTGGCGGACCGGGACTATGGTGTTGAGCGTGACGGTGCCCCTCGATCCGCTTATTCCGGGATCGCAGCCGGCGAACGCGGTCGAAGCCTCCGCGCTCGCGATCGACCGCGCCCTGATCTCGCAAACCGAGGCGGTCGCGGAAACTCGAAAACGCGTCGTCGAAATCGTCGAAACGCTCGAGCTTTCGGCGTTGAAGATTGCCGCGCTCGAGGAAGCCCTTGCGGTTGCCTCCGCGCGATACGACCAGACGGTGGTCGTGTTTGAATCGGGTGGCGCGGAGCTGCTTGCCGTCGAAGACGCGCTGGGCGTTCTGGAACGGAGTCAGCTCGACCTTCTACAGGAGCGTTACGCCGTCGTCTCATCCTTGATAGAACTGGACGCCCTCGCGGGCAGTACCATTCTGGAGTAAACCATGAAACGATACTCATCGATCCGACTTGTGGCGGCGACCATAGCCGTCGGTTTAATTCTCGTCTCCTGTAACGCAAGCGGTCAGTCTGTCGATCGCGTTGGTAACGGTGCTTCCGACGGTGGTGGCCGGCCCGGCGGTGGCGCCCCGGGACGACCCGTTTCAACTGAGTCCGCCAGCTTACAAGCGCGTAATCAGATCATTCAGGTTGGCGGCCGTCTTCGGCCCCTCACCCGCATTGACCACCAGGTACCCGTTACGGGTCTTATCCGTGAGGTAGCTGTAGAAACGGGTGATCGCGTGAGCGCCGGAACCGTTCTCTACACGATCGAGCGCGACGAGATCGGCCAGACCTTCCGTCCCGTCCCGGTAGAGGCACGTATCTCAGGTGTCGTCTCGGATGTTGAAATTCAGGAGGCCCAACAGGTTAGAATCGGCGACGCGGCGGTCACCGTCGTTGGCGACGACGGCTTTATTCTCGAAGCTCAGGTGAGCGATAAGGACGCTTCCAACGTCCAAATTGGTGCCCCGGTCGTTGCCCACACCGTTGATGACGTGGAACTCGACGGCACCCTATCACTCCGCTCCGCTGAGCCCGACTACGAGACCGGCCTCTTCTCGGTCACCTTCTCGTTCGACGCGGGCCAACCGGCCGGTATCGGTTCGTTTCTCGTGATTGACCTTCCGACCCAGAACGTGGAGGGCATATTTGTCTCTCGCGACTCCGTGGATCGCCGCTACGGCCGTTTTTACCTCTGGGTCGTTGATGAAGAGGCGGGCGTTTTCACGCGACGCGAGGTCACCCTGGGTGAGATCGTTGGCGACGAAGTGGTCGTCGAGACGGGCATCGAGGTGGGCGAACGCTACATCACGCGCCTGAGCGGTCGGGAGCGGGAAGGCGCTCCGGCGCCGCCGCCGGAAGAGCGCGAGGGATAGGTTCGCTATGCTCAATCAGATATTCGACCGGTGGAAGATCTTTATCCTCTTTGTACTGCTTGTGTCGGCTCTCGGTGTAGCCCTCGTCACGCAGCTTCCCGTACAGCTCTATCCCCAGACGCAACGCCCCCGTATCTTTGTACGCCTGCCGCATATGGGGTACTCGGCCGTCGACTTCTCCCAGCAATTTGGTGACGAGATAGAGTCGCAACTTTTGGCGACCGACGGCGTCGACACCGTCACCGTCGAGTACGCCGGGGACGCCAGCAGTTTTACGCTCATTTTTGACTGGAACACCGACAGCGACGAGGCGAAATCGCGGGTCGAGTCGACGATGACGACGATCAACTCGCTCTTGCCTGCGGACCTGCGCGACACCTACTCGGTACGATTCTTTGGTGGTGACAACGCCAACTTCCTCTTGCTTGGTATTCGCTCGCCCTCGACCCCCCCGGAGCAGTTGCACGAAATCGTGAAAGTCTCCCTCGAGTCCGTGTTGACGCGCGTGGAGGACGCTGAAAGCGTCGAGATCAACAACATCGAAGATTTGACCGTGGACGCGATCCTTCGGCCTGAGGCATTACTCGACTACGGTCTTACTATCGCCGACATAGATCGCGCGCTCCGGGCGGGGTACCTCCCTGAGCCGGTAGGTACGCTTGAAGAAGGACGCCGTGACTTCGCAGTCCGATACGAGAAGGGTATCGAGTCGGTGTTTGACGTAGGCGAGATCGTCGTTGCGGACCGCGGAAACCTTTTGCTTCGTCTCCAGGACGTGGCGGATATCTCCATCGACTACACGCTCCCGTCGAGCGCGCTTGTTATCGACGGACAGGCGGCGATTCGGATTAACGCGACGCCCAAGGAGGGCGGCAACATCCGCCTTATGTCGCAGGAGATTGAGGCGATCCTCGCCGGTGCCGTTGAATCCGGCATTCTCCCGGCGGACACCGAGTTTCAGCGCTACGTTGATCCGGCGGCATACATCAACATCGCCATCCAGAACGTCGTCCGCGCCGCCATTATCGGCGCCGCCCTCGCCATGGTTATCGTTTTTCTGACTCTCGGCGAGGTTCGCAATACTGTCCTCATCGGTATCTCGCTCCCGGTGACGCTGATACTCTCCTTTATTCTCATGTACTTCTTTGGTGTCAGCCTCAACCTTATTTCGCTGGGCGGAATCGCGCTCGCCGTCGGTATGGTGATCGACTCCGCAATCGTCGTGATGGAGAACATTCACCGACACTACGAGGAGGCCGACGAGGTACCCGACCGGGTGGCTCTGCGTAGGCTCATCGTGAGATCGGTCAACGAGGTTCGCGGGCCGGTAATTGCGTCGACGCTCACGACGATCCTCGTCTTCCTTCCGATATCATTCACCGCGCCTTTGACCAACGCTATTCTTGGCGACCAGGCGAGCACCGTGATCTTTGCCCTCGTCTTTGCCGTAGTCGTGGCGCTCACGCTCATTCCGTTGATCGCGCTCCCCCTCTATCGTAAGAAACAACCAGGCGAACAAAGCCGGGCCCGCGGATACGCGGCGCTGTCGGCACGCGCCATGGCGGGATTGACCGGCGCATACCGGGGATCTCTCCGGTTCCTGCTCAAGAAACGGCGACGGTCGGCATTCCTGATCGTCTCCGCCTTCGCCCTGCTGGCCGTCTCAGTCGTTGCGGTATTGCCGGAGATTCCGAGGGAGATTATTTCGCCACCCTTGAGCGACCGCATCATCATCTTTTTCAGGAGTGGCGTCTTTACCGACCGCGTACGGATCGTGGAGGAGATCGTCCCGGAGTTGGAGGAGCGCGTGTTTGAGGCGGGCGGCGACGCGATCCTCGAAACGTACGCCCTTGTGTCGGGGCGCTTTAACATCCTCTTTGTTAACCTCGACGGCACCTCCGAGGCGGATCGCGTACTCGGCGACCTGCAACAAGCCTTTGTCTCCGATAACACCTTTAGCTACAACGTATCGATGTGGGATCCGGCGCAGCTCCCCCTTCCGCGAACCAACGACCTCCAGATCAGCGTTCGCGGCGAGGACGAGCGGGAGGTTGTCCTCCTTCTCGAGGAGCTTCGAGATCTCGTCAACGAGTCGGGATTATACGGGCGCGTCCAGACGGATCCGCCTACGGGACTCTCGGACGAGTTGCGCATGGCGGTCAGGACCGAAGTCGTCAACGGCTTTCCCGAGTTCACTACCGATGAACTCGTCAACAAGGTACGCCGCATTCTCCAAGGTACGGGAAGCATCGAGTTCGAGGAGCGTCAGCAAGAGGTGCAGGTTGCCGCTGTCTTTCCCGAGTCCGATATCAACGGCCGCGAGGCACTCGGCAATTTCCTGCTCTCCACCAGCCGTGGCGTTGTACCGTTGAAGCACTTCTTCGACTTTGAGGAGGCGAGCAGCGTCGCCGGGATCGCAAGTGAGGACGGCGAGCAGATCTTTCGCGTCTACGCGCGTATGCCCTCGGGAACGCCCGCCGCCGACCGCGAGCGCTTCGAGATGCAGATCCGCGAACTCGTGGACGCGCGAATAAGCCTATCCGAGGGGTACACGCTGACCTTTGATAACGCCCAGTCTGAACTCGACGACGCGATCCGCTCGCTCTTTGTTGCCCTGGCGGTATCCCTGGTACTCATCTACCTTGTGGTGGCATTCCAGTTCAACTCACTCCGGATTCCACTTATAATCCTGGTAACGGTACCGCTCGGGTTTATCGGCGTCGTTGCGAGTCTCTACCTATTTGACTCCGTACTGAGTCTCAACTCCCTGCTCGGAACAATTTTGTTAGGCGGTATCGTCGTGAACAACGCTATCCTCATGATCGACTTCTACGTCAAGATGGCGGACAAAAGCGAGTCTCGGACCGACGCGATTATCCGCGCGGCGAGCCTACGCTTTCCGCCGATCCTCATCACGATGCTAACGACGATTCTGGGGATGCTGCCGTTGGCGATCGGGCTTGGAGAAGGTTCCAACATCGTGCAGCCCCTGGGTATCGCGGTGTCGGGCGGCTTGCTCGTTTCGACGCTCTTTACGTTGTACGTCGTACCGGCGATCTTGCGCTTTATGCGGGTCGGGATTCGGTCGGTGGCGTGATTTGGTGATCGCGGCGGTCATCGACCGCCGCGACCGATTTGTACAGCGCGGCCGCGGCTTGCCAACGCAACTTTATCCGTCTTGCTCAAACGCGCCGATCGAATACCCGTTGTCGCCGTTGCCGGTCCGGACCGTTCCGACGAAGTCAATTGTTAGCCCGCTTCCCGATAGGTCGGCGCCTCCCTGCTTGAGATCGTTGGGCGCGCCGACGGCCAACGCAAAATCGTTGTCGGGATTACCGTCCGTGCCGCTTGGATCGACAAAGAAGGTCGTCGGATCGGTGGCGGTATCCCAGACGTTGCCGTTACCGGTCCAGTTGCCAACCGCGCCGCCTCCCAGGGTGGCGAAGTAATTAGATCCGGATCCGGCCGGATTGCCGCTGTCGAATCCGATCGGCAGGCCCGGACTACCCGAACTGGTTTGTACGGTGGCAACAAGCGAGTTGTTGAGTATCGGATCGGTATCAAGGAACCGCGTGGCCTGGGCGTTATTCGCCGCGCTAAAAAGCACGATCGTGCTTGCGGCGATGTCGGTCGACGTAACTCCGTTTGACGCCTGGATTCCGCGGAGCGTGTTTTGATCTCCTCGTAGATCGATGACGCTGTTGATCATTTGAAGACGCGAGAAACTCGAACCGGAGCCTTGCTGAACGCCCCAGGCGTTGACGCCGGATGTCGAGAAATCACCGGTGATGCGCGAACGTTCGACGAGGACGTCGGGTTGAAATCCGAGGAGCTGGATACCGTTCCAGGATCCGGTGTCTTGGGAGAAACCGCTTTCAGCGGATATCGTCGATTCGCGAACCTCAAGTCTTCCGCTTTGGATTTCTATCCCGTTCATCGTTGTAGCGTCTACCGTCCGTATGACGATCTCCGATCGCAGTATTTCAACGACGTCGAATGGGGTGCCGTGGTTGACAGCCACCCCAAAGGCAAACGATCCGTTGACAAATTCGGTTCCACCGACCTCGATTCGTGAATCACGCAGGAGAACGTTTCCGTTAGACACGCCGAGACCCCACAGATCGGCCGGGAAGCGCGCATCGGCGTCAATCGAAATTCGGTCGAGGGTGACATTGCCCGACGCCGTGTTCACGCTAATTGCCTGGCCAATACCGAGAATGTTGAGCGGAGCGGCGGATACAAAGCGGATATCGAGGTCGGCGATCGCTACGTCGAGACCGTTCGACGGACCGATAGCTATGACGCCGTTCTCGGCGGCCGAAATCGATCCCGGATCGATCGTAATTGTTGTTGAAAGAGTTGCCGTGTCCTGTGCCCAGTTGTTGGACGGATCGTGTGCGCCGGAAATCATCACGCCGTCTATGTCGATCTCGACGACCGCGTTCTCGGTTATCGTACCGGCCGCGATTCTCACGTCGGTGTATCCGTTAGCGACGGCGATATCCAGCCCTTCGGAGAGCGTATCGACCGGGTTGCCGCGAGTTCCGGTTGCGCCCGCCTGACCGACCGGCGCCGGCGCAACAAAGACGATTGGTTCGGCCGGTACCGATACGGCGTTACTCGTGACAAAGGCGCTATCGCCGTATTGATTCGTAGCCCGAACACGATATGTGACCGAGCTTCCCTGGGGCGCGGTTGTGTCGGTGTAGGACACTGTTCCCGCCGGCTCAACGCTGAGCGCTTCATACGCGGCATTGCCGACGCGGCGCTGGAGTTCGTAGCCGGTCTCTGTGTTGGCGTTATCGGTCCAGCTCAGGTTAACGTTAAAACCGTCGAGGCTCGCCGTAAACCCGGAAGGGGAGGTCGGTGCCTGTCCGATCTCGTTTGCCGCGAGGGCGATCGAACCGGTCGTGACCACGTTGTCGTACACCTGGACCGCCTCGATGACGGTGGTAACCGGATTACCGGCACGCTCAAGGATCAGCGTCAGGACGTACGAGCCGGACGCGATCGCGGTGTTGACGTATCTCCGACCGTTGGCGAGGACCGTCAAAGCCGCGGAGATGTCTCCTGGGGGCCCCTCGCCGTCGAGCTGCAACCCGGCGAGCGTCACACCGTCGATTTGTCCGATCGGCCAGGAAACGGAGATATCGATTCCTCCAGATCCGGATTGACGCGGCGTCACGGTTACGGCAACGGTTTCGGTCGCTCCCGCGACGATCGACACGGCGGCGCTCCCGCTGCCCACAACGACGTCGGGATCAGGTCCGGTATCGATCGCTTCAACGAGTACGCTCCACGTCCCAACGGCGAGCGTTTCGATCAACGCCGAGACCGTCGTCGTCGACGCGCTTACGTCAGCAAATCCTGATCGTGAGAGAGTGATGTGATACTCGTCGACGAGCGACTCGACTTCGGGAATAATTGATTGCGCCTCCAACGCCGTTTCAACGGCGACGACGACGGAGCCGGACGCCCCCGAGTCGTTCGCGGAGCTCCCGTCGAACGGCGACGGACAGGCAACAAATAGCACCGAAGCGGCGAGGAGTACCGTAATGCCAAGTGTTCGTTTTACGTAGGTTCTTTGTACGCGTATCATCATCGCCTCCGTCTAAGATTGCACGACCGTAAAGGTCACCTGTGCCGAAAACAGGTTGCCGGACAAATCGCTCACCACCAGCCCCACCGTGAAGGTACCGACGCCGGTAATCGAACTCGTAAACGTATTGGTGTTACCGTCCGTGTCGATGATTCCTTCCGCGAGCTCTGCGGCGACGCCGTTGAGCGACCAGCTGTAGCTGTCGTATCCCGGAGCCGCCGTGAAATTGATATTGGTGCCCAGGGTGAGGAAATCACCGTTGGCAATTCCACCCCCAAGCGTAATCGTCGGATTGTCGGGATCCTCAAATGTAATCGTGACCTCGGCATTACCAACTCCCGCGCGACCGGCGTCCGACGCGCTTGCCACAGCCGCGACACCGTCGGCGAGTGCGACGACGCGATACTGGTGCTGTGCGCCGCTGCCGCCAATTGTGCTGTCGTCGAGGTAGCTCGTGCTCGGAGATGCCACAGTATCGATCGCGACAAACGCTCCGACGCCGTTGTTTTGGCGCTCGACGCGGTAGCTGTCAGCACCGGGCACGGTACTCCAGGAGAGGCTGACACCCGCGGGGTTAGTGCCATCACTGGCCGATAATCCGACGACTTGCGTCGGTGGAACCTCGATCCGGACAACGTACGCGACGCTGTCCGGCCCCGACTCGACGTCAACTGTAATCTCTGTGCGACCCACGCCGACCGCTTGCGTTCCGGTTCCGCCGGTTACTGCCGCGCCGGCAGCGGGAGTAGCGCCGATCGTGATACTTGTGGTCCCCACTGGTTTGGTAATGGTGTAAACAAAGGTAGCCGCGTCAAACGCCGGCACCGATACGCCGTCGACCGTAAGACTCGCGAGCGTCGCGTTCGATGGACGATTGACGTTAATCGTGTAGTCCTGCGTCGTAACTGTGTCTTCCGCTGTGACGGTGATCGTAAAGGCGTTTGCCCCCGGTGAAATTGACTGAACGCCGGTATCTCCGCTCACTGCCGCGCCCGAATCGAGCGCGGAAGCGACGATTTCGACCTGGCTTCCATCACTTGGGACGCTCGCCGAATACAAGCCGAAGTCACTCTGCGCAAAGGTCGGGGTAAGCGTCAGTGGGCTTCCTTCGTAGCGCACTTCAAGCGATTGCAACAGCGCAACGTCCGAGGGTGTCGGATCGACAACGGTCGAGACCGCGATATCGACGGTATCCTGGTCGCTCAGACCCGCCGGATCCTGAACGATCAGCTCGACCGTGTAGTTACCAACAACATCAGGGACAAACTCCGCGCGTAAGGTCCCCGGTATTGCGACGACGGAACCGGCGCTCAGAGACGACGATCCGGGCGATTGAACGAGACGCCACGAAGCGCTTAATTGATCTCCGTCGGGATCGCTCGACCCCGATCCGTCGATGAGTACCGTCGACCCCAGACTCACGTTCTGCGGAACGCCGGCATCGGCACTTGGCGCGGCGTTTCCGCCGCCACCTCCGGCATCACCGCTTCCCGTCGCCATCTCGCAGGCCAAAAGGAGCAAAGCCAACGCCATGGCCACGGCAATTCGCGACAAAATCCGTCCCCGACCGTTCATACGTACCCCCGTTTGCGTCCATATCCCGCAGAATTTCACTCGCAAAATACCGTGGCGGGGGAGGCGCGTATTGGAAAAACCGGACAACTGCGGCGGTACGGCGGGAGATTTGGAACCGATTCGCCTGATACAATCGTATCTATGAAGCTCGAACCGTTTAGTCTGGAACGCTACTTTGCAAATCACGAGTTCTCGGCGCCGTATCTCCTGTGTAGTTCCGATTGTGAGAGCATGTCGGTCGGCGAGCTTCTCGGACTGGAACCGGGATCCAAAGAGGCTCTCCATTTGTTATCGCTCGGCTACACCGAATCCAGGGGTGACCCCGCCTTGCGAACTGAGATCGCCATGACCTACGATTCGCTCGGCGCAGACGATATCCTCGTACACTCCGGAGCCGAGGAAGCGATTTTTACCTTTATGAACGTCGCCGTTAAACCCGGCGACAGGATTATCGTTCACTCTCCGTATTACCAGTCACTTGGTGCGGTCGCTCAAGCGATCGGCGCGGAGGTAGTCGCCTGGGAGGCGGATCCCGACCGCGATTGGGCTCTCGATCTGCAGTTCCTCCGCGACAGAGTCACGAGCAATACTTCGGTGGTCGTCGTCAACGTCCCGCACAATCCAACCGGATCTCTTCCTCCCGAGTCGTTTGTCCACGAGCTTTCCCAGCTTTCCGATCAACACGCATTTATCGTTCTGGCGGACGAGGTCTATCGCGGTCTTGAATACGATCCTGCCGACCGCCTCCCAGCCTTTGCCGACATCAACAAACGAGCAGTTTCGTTATCGGTCATGTCAAAGGCGTACGGTCTCGCCGGCCTTCGAATTGGCTGGTTAGCCACCCAAAACAAGCAGTTGTACGATGGGGTCGCCGGCTTTAAGGACTACACGACTATCTGTAACAGCGCACCAAGCGAGTTCCTCGCCACCTTGGCACTTCGCCAAAAAACGACGATCGTCGAGCGGAATCTCGCCTTGATTAAAGACAACCTCGACCGCCTGGACGAGTTCTTCGGGAGCAATCCCGGAGTACTCGAATGGTACCGCCCCGCCGCCGGTTCGGTCGCTTTTCCGCGTTACCTTGGCGAGTCAGTCGCCGATTTTTGTGACGAACTTGTGCGCGAGGCCGGCGTGTTGCTTGTCCCGGGAACACTGTACGGGGATCGTTACAGCAGAGTGCGCATCGGATTTGGGCGCCGGAATCTTCCCGACGCGTTGGGCGAGTTTGGACGATACCTCGCCCGTACTCGTTCTTAAGATCTAAGCGACGAGCTGCTTGAGACGCTCCATAGAATCGTACTCAGCTTGCGCGATATGGCCAACGCGAGCGGCGATCTCCCGCTTGAGTTCCGTGGTGACGGGCCCGGTACTCAACGCGTCCTCGGCTTCGGTCGCCAGTTCATCCATACGCCGTTCGATTTCACGCGACCGATCGCCAAACAACAACCCTTTGCCGAGAAAGCCGCTGTGCCCCTCGACGAGTAATCCGCGAGCCTCCCTAAGCACGGGGATGTCGTCGGGTAGCAGCGCATGCCCGAGTTGACGCCAAAGATCGCCAATTGAGCGTATCGTGACCGCGATCTTACCTATCTCGGGCTTCTTCAGAATAGTCGCCGCTTCGTCTAGAAACGCGGCGAACTGATACCGGTCGGCGCTGAGACTATCGTCCTTCCAGTGGAGCAACCCGTACTTAAACGCGGTTGTGAGCGCCGCGAAGAGCGAACTACCGTCCGGCAGATCAACGGCCCAGCTCCCTTTGCCGCTATCCTTGGTCAAAAAGCCGCGCCAGCGTTCGTAGGCTTTGAAACCAAAGTTGTTTGCGGATCCACGCGGCGGTTTTTCGTAGTAGAGGCTAACACAGTCTTTTACTCCCTGTAGGACGGCCGTTTGTAGGTCGCCGGGTTCCGGTAGGTCGAGGGTGACAAATCGATAGCGGTCCTTCTTTATTCTGGCCCGGGCTCTGGTAAAGAGCGCGGTATCCACCTCTATGGCGACGCGCGAGCGGTCGGCAAAGACGGCGCGATTTCGATCCACATCGAACTCGGAGACGACCATCGGAAGCATCGCCCACATTTCGTCGCCGAGTTCACTTTGCTCGTAGCCAAGAGTAAAGACATCGGCCCAAACGATCGGCGCAATCCCCTGCTCAAGGGTTTCAACGAGATGCTCGACCGCGCGTTCCTCCTTTACCGATTGTCGGAGGTCCTGAACTATCCCGAGGCGTCGCGTAATCGTATCCCATCCGTAGTTGTTAAAGGTGTTTCTCGTAAGGAGATTGACCTGCGGAGCATAGCCCTCGTAGTGGAAGAAGAAGTAACCAAATGTGATGCCGCCGGATATCCCGAGCAAAAAGGCCTCGGTAAACGGCTTGCCGGTGTGGGGCGCCGTGACTCCAGCGAACTCAAGCGCGTTGCGAATCGACCCCGTATAAGGATTTACGCCATCGTATTGAGCGTAATTGTCCAGTCTTGCCATATACACCTCATTATCCGCCGCGATGAGGTAAATATAGCAACGCTTAATGGGCGTCTTAAAAAAAGTGTGACCTAGTATCAAGCGGTTTTGTTTGTTTTTGTCGTCTCGAGCATCGCCGATGAGCTTTATTCGCGCTGGGGGCTATTGGCGCTAGTACCCCGGGGCCCTAACGCCAACAGTTCGACCTTCTGCGTACAGCTTGATTTCGCTGATACCGGTGTCCGGATCGGTCGAGCCGTCGGAGTCGACCTCGAGGATGTCGATCGCAAGAATCGCCAGTTCCGAAACCTCGGCGTTTTGTACAAATGGGCCGGAGCCAATGTGAATGTACTGCGGACCGGCGGCAACCCGACCGTCGTAACTCCTGATAAGATTGGTTTCAACTTCCGCTATTTCGAAAAAACGGTCCTCGCGACTCGGATCAAATCCGATCCATCGAATCAACACGCGTGCCGGGCGGCCGTTGCGTTCGTAGAGTTGGCCCGAGCGTTGATATCCGGGCCAGATCGCAATCACGCGGGGGATCGCATTTACGCTCACGTCAAAACTTATCGTTTCACCGACGCCGTACCCGTTTTCTCCCTCAAACCACGCGGTTGTCGGGTCGTCGTCAACGAGATTGGCCGTACCATAGCGACCGCTGAGAGTACTCGACGCACCCGGTGGCGAAAGCTCGATCTCCTCCGCCGTGCTGTAGGTCGTTCCGATTCCGTCAAAACTCGCGATAAGCCCGAGGTCGTAGCGTACTTCAACGGTCTGTGCGGCAAGTAGAAGCGGCCCAAACGTAAATATAAAAATTGACCAAAATCTCCGCATTTTCGTCTCCTTGAAACGCTTTACGTTATCAACTCTAATACAATACTAAACACGACGTCCGCGGCTAAAGGGGATGTTTGCTGGAGGTCTGATTAATGAACGCGTCAATTGTACTTGTCGTCATCGGCGCTGGACTCGTGGTTTCGGTCTTTGCGGGCGTTCGTCATTACAGAGCCAAACCGCCAAGCGATATCCGCAGGGAAATGCGCGCTCTTGCCGAGTCGGAGGGTTGGCAGTACTCGGAGCCGGCGGGCGGAGATGTATCGTATATCGTCGAGAGCGACGGGTGGCAACTTACCGGCCGGTTTTTTCGCTCAGCGAATCGGGCTACGATTAAGAGCAACCACCAGACGGAATGGCGCAAGCGATCCGAGATCGTCGGCGCGGTCATGTTCGGTCCAAAGTTGCCGTCATTTGTGGCGCAAATGGATCTCGGTAGCGAAAAGATGCAGACCTTTTTAAGGCGCTTGATCGGTGACCAGGCGGCGCTTCTTGCTGGCGCAACCCGGATGACGGACGTCGGTTCCGAGGCGTTTACCCGGACGTTCGATGTGTTCGGTACCGACGGCGACGTTGCCGCGGAGTTTATCGGTGACGGTACTCGTTGGAACGAGCTTGGGCAAACGCTCGGGACCACACCGATCGCCATGGTCGGGAACGGCGAGATTAGAATTGTGGTCCACGACAAGTTGCGAACCCAGGACCAAGCCCGCGCGATTATCGACACGGGTCGGACGCTGGATTTGTTTTAGTCGCTATCCCGCTTACGCTCCGGCGGATAGATCCTGTACAAACGCGATTTTGTTGCCTTCGGGATCACTCGCTTCGGCCATTTTGATGATCTCGGGATACTCCACGATCTCGCCCAGCGGGACTCCCGCCTTTTCGCACGTGAGGCGCTGGGCGTCGATGTCGTTGACGCCAATTACGACCGTTGTATGACCGGCGTGAGGTTCGTCCAAACCCACCTGGATCCACGCGTTGTCCGCGAGCTGCCATTCGGCGACGCCCTCGTCCGGGACGAGATCCGGCTCCCGTCCTAAGAGCTTTGAATACCACGCGACAGATTTCTCATGGTCTTTTACCGGAACTACCGCGACGACGTTAACGATGTTGGACATTGCATCCTCCTTCTGTTGGTGTACATTGATGGGCGTTTTTCTGCCGCATCGTAGGTAAACGGTACGACAGGATCGCCGCGGGAAATTGTAAGAATGCGACAACGCGCGATGGTGGATAATCACCGCGCGTGGTCTATCTACATATGAGACAGGCTTTCCGACTCGAGCAAAGGTGCACGCTATATCAAGTGACTGGACCCGGATTAAACAGAACCAGGGCGTTTTCGATTCCCCATTGATCGGCCCAGGTAGTATGTTCGCCGCCGGCAACGGCGAGAATCATCTCGAAAATCTCACGCCCCACGTCGGCAATTGTGGTCTCTCCGGTCAAGATCCTTCCGGCATTGATATCTATCAGGTCCGCCCAGCGGTCCTTTAGTAAGTTGCGACTCGCAACCTTTATCACCGGGGCCATCTTTAGGTTATACGGCGTCCCTCTCCCGGTCGAAAAAACCTCGACTGTCATTCCCGCCGCAAGTTGTAAGGTTCCGCAAATGAAGTCACTTGCCGGGGTCGCGGCGAACAAAAGCCCCTTCTGGAGGGCGCGCTCCCCGGGCGACACGACGCCGTTAATCGCCGTACTACCCGACTTTGCGATTGAACCCATAGATTTCTCGACGATGTTAGAGAGGCCGCCTTGTTTATTTCCGGGGGTCGTATTGGCCTCACGACCGTCCTGGCCTTTCTCGAGATAGGCGTCGTACCATGCCATTTCCTCCGCGAGTTGTGCCCCAATCTCGGGAGTTCTCGCGCGAGGGGCGATCAGATGCACGCCGTCGCGGACTTCCGTAATCTCTGAAAACATAACGGTCGCGCCGGCGGCGACCAGCAGATCGGTCGCGTATCCAATGGCCGGGTTGGCTGTGATGCCGGAAAAAGCGTCCGATCCGCCACACTGAAGACCGACGACAAGGTCAGACGCCGGGCAAATCTCTCGTTCGCGTTTGTTAAGTCGTTTCAGAATAGTCTCGGCGGCATCAACGATCGCATTGACCATCGGTTGAAGACCTTCGTAATCCTGAAGCCGCACGTGTTGGCTCGGCTCCAGCTTGGAGTAGAGCATATCCGGCTGGAGTTTCTCGCAACCTAATCCGACTACAAGAAGCTCGCCACCAAAGTTCGGATGCGTGCCGAGGTTTCGCAACGTGCGGATTGGGACGGCGGCGCCGGGAGCGTTGATCGCTACGCCACATCCGTAGTCATGATTGATCGGCATGACGCCGTCGACTTTTTGATACTGTGGCAGGAGTCCCTCGATGCGTTTGATGGCGAGCGACATCACGCCTTCAACGCATTGGACTGAGGTGAGTATTCCGAGAAGGTTTTTCGTTCCTACTGTTCCGTCGGGATTTCGGTATCCGCGAAACGAATACTCATCTAACTTTTTTGGGTTTGGTGGCACATTTGACGCAAAATCCAGATCATCGAGGCGCGGCGGGTCAGGAAGAAGTAAGCGGTTTTCGTGTATCCAACTACCAGCCGGAATGTCGGCGTTTGCATAGCCGATTGTCGCGCCGTAGCGGACAACCGAATCAGCCTTCCTGAGGTCGACAAGGTTGATCTTGTGTGCCTGCGGAATGTCTTCAAGCGCCGTTACGCGATCATTTATTGACGTTCCTTTTACAATACCTTCATCGCGTACAGCGATAACGACGTTGTCGTCCTCATGTACTTTGATCCATAGCGGTTGATTCACACTGACCTCCAGTTTAACCGTCTATATACGCGCCACGATGCGGATAAAACGTGCGTCTAACGTTCGATGGTTATCGAATAAGGCACGGGCGCTTAGGATTGAATCTCCAATTCGGGACCAAAAATTGCATCGCCGCGGCGTCGTCGCGACCGGCGAGTTTGTTGCTATTGTAGCAGTGATGGGCCTCGTCGACGCGGGCCATATCGATCTCGACGCCGAGGCCAGGACCCTCGGGTACTCTTATCTGTCCATCGCGGATAAAAGGCGGCTCTTTCGTCAAACGTTCGACGCCTTCTTGCCATATCCAATGGGTATCAATTGCCGTGACCGATCCAGGAACTGCGGCCGCAACATGCGTAAACATCGCCAGCGAAATGTCAAAATGGTTGTTAGAGTGGGAACCCCAAGTGAGTCCGTGAGCCTCGCAGTTCTGGCCGACGCGTACCGATCCCTCCATCGTCCAGAAATGAGGATCGGCGAGGGGAATGTCTATGCTCCCCAAGCGCAACGCGTGTTTTAGTTGGCGCCAGTCGGTGGCGATCATGTTTGTGGCCGTCGGTATCCGCGTATGTTGCCGAAACTCGGCCAGAATCTCGCGACCGGAGTAGCCGTTCTCGGCGCCGCACGGATCTTCGCAGTAGGCGAGGACGTCATCGGCTTGCGAACATGCCGTAATCGCTTGTTCAAGGCTCCATGCGCCGTTTGGATCGATCGAAACTCGTGCGTCGGGGTAACGTTCTTTCAGCGCTCGGATCGCCTCGATTTCGAGCGCGGGTTGGAGAACGCCACCTTTTAGCTTGAAGTGTCGAAAGCCATACTCCTCGCGGGCCCCTTCCGCGAGAGCAACGATCGATTCGGGATCCAAGGCGGGTTCGCGGCGTCGACGGTACCAGGACGAGCTCGAATCCGACTCGGTAACATACGGCAGATCCGTCTTGTTTATGTCTCCTACAAAGAACAAATAACCGAGTACGTCGACGTACTCCCGTTGCCGGCCGTACCCGAGAAGCGCCGATACCGGGACGCCAAGGAGTTTACCCAAGAGGTCGAGGAAACATGACTCCAGTGCGGTGACCGCGTGTATTGTCGTACGAAGGTCGAACGTTTGATCGCCTCGCCCGGCGCTATCGCGGTTCGCGAAGCTCTTCCGCACCGTATCGAGTACCGAGCGATACGCCCCGATCGACGATCCAAGCACGAGGTCACTCGCATCGAGAAGGGTACGACGAATCTTCTCGCCGCCGGGCGCTTCGCCGACGCCGATCCTTCCGTCGCTGTCGGTCATAATCGCCAGATTTCTCGTAAAATACGGACCGTGAGCTCCGCTCAGGTTGAGTAACATACTGTCTCGACCGGCGACCGGGATAATCCGAAGCGCAGTAATCGTCGGCGTGGTCATGATCCGAGTACTCGTCCTCTGCCGTTACGGAGCAACGTCGACGTTGGCGATTTTCTCGTAGAACTTGACTATCGCCGAGTGATCCTCGGTACCTGATCCGTCCTGGCGAATCGCCTGCATGATTTCCATCGCTTGCGCTGACAGCGGCAATGGGGCGCCGACGTTCCGCGATGTTTCGAGGACGTTGGCCATATCTTTAATATGGAGGTCGATACGGAAGCCCGGTTTGAAATTGCGCTCCAGCATCATTGGAACTTTGGCATCCATCACGGTACTCCCAGCGAGACCTCCACGAATCGCTTGGTATACGAGCTCGGTGTTGAATCCTGCTTTCTTGGCGAGGATCATCGCCTCGGATACAGCCGCGATATTCAAAGCGACGACAATCTGGTTGCACAGCTTCGCCGTGTTTCCGGCCCCGATATCACCAACGTACACTACCGATCCAGCCATCGATGCCACGACATCTTTAAAGGTATCGAACGTTTCTCGCTTTCCGCCGACCATGACGGCGAGCGTTCCGTCGATTGCCTTTGGCTCTCCGCCGCTTACCGGTGCGTCGAGCATGTCCATCCCTTTTTTGGCGAGGGCCGCGGCCACTTCCTGACTCGCGAGAGGCGCAATCGAGCTCATGTCGATTAGCGTCTTTTTTGCGCTTGCGGCCTCGATAAGACCGTTCTCTCCGAGGGCGACCGATTTAACGTGCGGCGAGTTTGGTAACATGGTGATTACCAGGTCGGCCGAGCTCAGGACATCCCTGGGAGTCTTGGCCGCTACGGCGCCGTAGTTCGTAAACTCATTGACAATGTCGATCTTGCTATCAAGAACGATAAGCCTGTGGCCGGCTTTAATGAGGTTCATCGCCATCGGTTTGCCCATAATGCCCAAACCAATAAATCCAATATCCATCGCAACTCCTCCCGAGTCAGTAAATCTTGAGAATCCTGGCACGCTGCCCGGATCATCCCAACTTATAAAAGGCCGATCTCTTTGAGCATCATTCGTGTGCGCTTCTTGACTTCTTCAGATACCCCGCGTACCGGACGAACAGGTTCGCCGACGTCTACGCCCAATAGATTCAGACAGGCTTTCATCATCACGGGAAATGTTCCGTATCCGTAAGCATCACGTAGCGGGTATAGCCTGCGCTGAGCGTTCAAGGACGCTTTATGGTCGCCGCTGATAAAGCTCTCGTAAATTTCAACGACCAGCGAAGGTGCGACGTTTGCCGTTCCGGCGACGCTACCGACTCCCCCGTGTACGAGAGTTGAATACACGTAGTAGTCCACACCACCAAAAACGCTAAAATCCTCACGGTCGGCGACCGCTTCGATGTATTTGAGAGTTAAGCTAAAGTCGAGGGACGTGTTCTTCACGCTGACGATGTTCGGGACGGCGGAGAGCCGCGTTAGCAACGATGCGCTTATCGTATTGGTCGTTCTCCCTGGGTTGTTGTAAAGAACAACCGGGAGATGCGTTGCATCGGCGATTCGCGCAAAGTGTTCGAACAGTTCATCCTCTGAGGGTTGCACGTACATCGGCGTTAGGACGGTTAGAACATCCGCGCCCGCTTGCTCGACCATCTTGGCTAGGGCAACCGCCTCCTTTGTCGCGACCGCGCTTGCGCCGCCGTAAACCGGCACGCGACCGTTAACGTGCTCCACAGCTGTTTCGACAGCAATCTGCTGGTTTCGCCTGTCAAACGCGTAGAACTCCCCGTTGCTACCATTTACAAACACGCCGTGGACACCACCGGCTAGGACATAATCGATTACCTGCTTTAGACCTTCGGGTCTCACGTTTTCGAGGTGGTCGACGGGGGTCACAATCGGCGGAACAATGCCGCGTAGTTGCGTCGTACTTATTTCAGCCACATCACCTCCTCGCCTCGATAGGTCCATTTATACCGATCAGTATGTTTAGTGTAGCGACACCTTCCCGAATCTAGGAATGTACGCCGGCGACAGAAAACCGAGGAATCACTGTGCAACGTGCACAAGAATACCGTCATCGTCCCACCCCCAAGTAATACGCGAACTCATTCATGAGTTCTCGATCACAGGCGCGCTCCATTGGATTGATATTTAGCGTGTCCTTGATTTTGGAAAGGCGAGTAGCGACGGTGTTTCGATGTACGTGCAACACCTCACTCGCGCGAACGATGTTATAGTTGGTTTGCGCAAGCGCTGAAAGTGTGTCCCGGACGGTCCGGCGCTCATTTGGTGAAAACGCCTTGGCATAAATATCGAAGATATCGTCATAAATCTGTGACGGGATATGTCGTCGAAAATACGCGTGCACGTGGTCTTGGAAGAAAACGATATCGGGCGAATCCGTGCTCTCCAATCTCAGGTAACGAGCGTGTTCGTACGATGCTCGAAGCGCGGTGATTTCTCGTTGAATGCTGCCAATAAAGTACTTTGCGTGACGAGTCGCCATTCCGCCGGTGATTAATCGTTGCGTCGAGTCGGCATAGCTACGAAGCCGACAACGGTATTCGCGAAAGACGCGATTACGATCCTCCCCAAGTGATTTCATAACGATGAAGTTGTTACCACGTCCGCGAATTGCGATATCCTTGTGCCCGTCGTCCTCGGCATTCGACAAGATCTTGAGGACTTTATGGGTATCGCTCCCGGGCGGGGCTTGAACGACGGCAATCAGCATAAACTCCGTCGGACTGATACCTAGCTCGGCGGCCATTCGTCGAGCCACGTCGCTACTAAAGTTCTCTTGGAATAAGAGATGCTGAAGTAGATCCGCGCTCCGGTTGAGTTGACGCCGCTCGGCGATACGCTGAAGCTCGTATTCCAACATCGCCTCAATTGACGCTTTTACTAGTCCGGCAAAAGAGCGAACCGTCTTTGGCTTTCCGGTCACACAGATAACACCGACATGCGACCCTTTGTAATCGATAAACATGTTGATGCCGGGTCGAGTACCGGCGTAGCGCTCATACTCTCGGACGACACCGTTACTCATCGTCCCGGTCAAAAGACCGTGCGCAACCTCGTGAAAGTCGCCGATCCGCGATTCATCTTTACTCGCGATGATTACGCCTCGTTCGTTCATAATGTTGACGTTGTACGGCAGGTCGCTGACCGTCTTATCGATGAACCTCTGGGCAAGATCCGCACCAAGTAGCGTCATAAAATCACCCGTTTACATCGCGTCTGCGGGATCGCGGTTCTACTGCAAAAGCGGGCAGGAGGATCGGTGTCACCAACTCGACGACAAAAAAGGCAGAGCGTGATCATTCTAGAGAGCCTCCAGAACGGCCCGTATAAGCGGAACTGAAACGACAAGCAGAAGGGTAGTAGTGCTTATTGCCCCCGCCGTAAGTGACTCGTCGGCGGAGAGTGCCCCCGCAAAACTCTGTGACATAGCGGCAGTAGGCATACCGGCCGCTATGGTCAGCCATATCAATCGGTCGTCGGTGATCCCAAGAAAGAGGCGTGCGATTCCATACGCCGACATCGGCATCACGAGGAGTTTAAATAAGACGACAACGGTGAGTTCCCGTAGGCGATTCGATATTGCGGACAAGTCCATTCTGAGTCCAACCAGTATCAACACAGCCGGTAGTCCCATTTGACGTAAAAGACCTACCGGTCCGGAAATAGCAACGGGAACCTGCAGCCCGATGAACCCAACAACGACTCCTATCGCGACCGACCAAAGTATGGGGCTCGTCGCGATCATTCTCATGATCGTCCCGCGACCGTCTCTTTCGGCGGGCGGACTAAATACGCGCAGGAGTACAATCGACGCAACTGTATGGACGACAACACCTGTTGAAACGATCAGCGCCATCGTTGGTAAGGTTTGATCGCCAAACATAGCGGCCAATACTGGGATGCCGATATATGCGAGGTTCGACCGATAGCTTGCTTGAATCAATGCGCCACGCCGCTCGGCGGGAAAACGGCTGGCTAACGGGATGAGGACGGCGATCGCGGCGATAACCGCCAGAGCGTATCCGGCACTTGCGGAAAGATCGTTCCAACTACGAGTATTTACTTTAAGACCGGCGTCAAAGAGCATAGCGGGAATGATTATGTAAAAGACGAGTCGGTTGAGATGGTACGCGAAGTCTGGAGAGAAGACGTTGAACGTTCTAAGCGCAAGGCCGATACCGACGACGACGAGAAGCGCGAATAGCTGTTCCACCGTAGTGACAAATACTCCCATAAGTAACTCTCCGGCGAATTACTGGGGCGACATGTAATCCCAGCTCCGGAAAAAAGCGCTGACAATTTCGTTTGACAACCAGTTCATTATAGTGTTCAATATATTAAGTGTATACCATAGGTATACAATAATTGTCCAATAGGAGGGACGCATGAGAAGAAGGATCATGGAAATCTCGATAGTTATGGTGCTATTTCTTGCCGTCGGGCCGCTTTTTGCCGGAGCTCAAGGCGAGGATCAAGCGGGAGACGAATGGCCAACCCGACCAATTACTGCGGTCGTTGGATGGTCGGCGGGAGGTACCTCCGATACGACGGTCCGGGCCCTTGCGGAAGAAATGAGCGAGTATCTCGGTGTCGAAATCCGGGTTCAGAACATGGACGGCGCTAATGGTGGACTGGCGTATCAAAACGTGTTCGACTCCGATGCCGATGGATATACCTGGTTTGGTGGCGCTCAGGTACAAGCGACGTACCCGATTACCGAGCAGGCGCAGATCGGATGGGAAGAGTTTTATCCGTTTCCGGCCGGTATGGGTGCGACAACAATCTATGTCCTGAGCGACTCCGAGTACGATACGCTGACCGATCTGGTTGAGGCGATCGAGGCGTCTCCGGTCTCCGTCAAGTACGGTACAACCAGTCGAGGCGGCAATGGTTCCATCTTCGGTAGCGCGTTTGTAGAGGCTGCCGGCATCGAGCAGAACGTCGAGGAAGTTCCGTATGACGGAGGTCGTGAAGCAGGCCGCTTCCTCTTGAGCGGCGACGTTGAATTTGTGTCCGTGTCGCTCGGCGACCTCTCCGATTGGGCCGAAGAGGGAAGAATTAGGCCCCTTGCCAATCTCTATCACGAGGATTTCGAGTGGCGCGGCGTACAGTTTCCGAGCGTTTCGCGCTACTATCCTGAGTTGACCGCTTATACCGCAATCAATCCGTATTGGGGCATAGCCGTCCGTCGCGATACTCCGGCCGAAGTCGTGGAGAAAATCGGAGCTGCATTTGATTACGCCGTCGCTCAAGAAGGGTTTGCGGCGGCCCTTGAAGCCCGTGGCATCATCGTAGACCCGAGGATGGGTCAAGCTGCAGATGAGGCCGTCGCCCGCGTTGGATCAGGGCGAGGTTGGCCGCAGTTTGAGCTCGGCATTGTCGACAATAGCCCGGCCCAGTTCGATTATCCTCGTATTGAGGATTTTGAATGGCCGCCGAACGAATCGGCCGCAAATGTGGCCCCGTGGCCGGCCGGCTTGAATAATTAGATCGCAACGATCTTTACAGTCTTAGACGGGTGGGCAGTACGCGCACCCGTCTTTAGCGTTTTACTATGGTGTAATAGAGGGGTTCTTAGTTGCGCGAAGATGGAAAAGACATAGACGAAGCCGTTGACGCTTCTATGGTGGATAGCCCATGGGGTGACGTATTGTTGGGGGCGATCTTTCTCCTCTTCTCTATCCTGATGTTTATTGGGGCGCAGTTTTTTACGTATCGAACGCAAATGGGTTTTGTTACGGCCGCAGCGTTCACTCCGATTGTCCTGTCGATTATCGTCGCAATCTTGTCCGGTTTTCTCATAATCGGCGCTTTGCGAAAGCCCAAATCCAGATCGATAGGCCGGTGGGCAGGTTCCGTGATAGCCGACGATCGCACACATCGGTCGTTGGTAATGGCCGTGCTTACCGCTATATACGTGGTCGCCGTTGGTAGGATCAACTTCTTGGTCGTGAACCTCGTGTACCTCTTTGTCGCATATCGTTACTTGAAGGTTGGAAGCATGTGGAAAGTCGCGGTCCTGTCGATCGTCAATGCCGCGATAGTTGGCGTGGTCGTGCCGCGTATTTTCCAAATGCCGCTACCGTAAATAGGGAGAAAAATCGAGTGGATTGGGGACTCCTCACGCAGGAATGGTCACTCTTGCCGAGTATGGCCATCGAAGTACTGTCCAGCCCGCAGACTCTTATGGGGCTCGTCGCCGGCGGATTGTTGGGCATGGTGGGTGGGATGCTGCCGGGTATATCCGCCGTCATGTCGATGACGCTTATGCTGGGTTTTGTTTTTAAACTTCCCGTCGATGCAGGATTGGGCTTGTTGGTCGGAATCTACACGGGCGCAATCTACGGGGGTAGCGTAACCGCGGTCCTTCTGAATATGCCCGGAACTCCGGCGGCGGCAGCGACAGTTCTCGACGGTCACAAGATGGCCCGCAAAGGTAAGTCGCGAGAGGCCGTCGGGATTGCGACGTGGTCGAGTTTCTTTGGCGAGATAGGCGGAGAGTTGGGAACGTTTATCCTGCTCCCGGTCGTCGCGACGGTCGCGCTCCGCCTCGGCGACTGGGAGGTGTTTTTGGTAGCGCTCGTCGGGTTAACGCTTGCCGGTGCGCTCGGCGCGGCAAATCCAATAAAGGGTTGGATCGCCGCGTTTGCCGGGTTTTTGATATCGATGATCGGTACCGATCCTATCTGGGGCAACTTCCGATACGGATATACGCCCGAGCTTATGCGAGGGATTCAATTTATCCCCGTCCTCATCGGTCTGTTTGGCGTGACCGAAGTGTTCTGGGTGCTTCGCGAGAAGGTTCCCTATCAGCTGACGGAAAAACCTGGCCGTATGATCGCGAAACTCAGTGCGTTTAAAGGTAAAACGAAAACGATCCTCAGGTCGATCATGATTGGAATAGGGGTTGGGATAGTTCCGGGCGTGGGCGAATCGGTCGCTCCGTGGCTGGCCTATGACGCCGCGAAGAATAAATCTAAGGACAAAGACAAGTTTGGCACCGGTATTGCCGAGGGTGTTATCGCCCCCGAAGTTGCCAACAACGCGACCTCGGGCGGTGCGCTTATTCCGATGCTTGTGTTGGGTATCCCGGGAAGCGGTCCGACGGCAGTACTACTGGCCGCCCTGTTTATGTACGGGCTTCGCCCTGGCCCGATGCTTATCATCGAGAGTCCCGGCTTTATCGGCAAGTTTATTTTCTTGTTTTGGGTATCGGCCGTAATATTCCGCCTTTTGTCCTGGCTCCTTTCAAGCTACTTCATAAAAGTACTTTCAGTACGACGCGAGGTGATCTTGCCGGTCGCAATTGGTCTCGGGGCGATCGGCGCTTGGGGTGTTGGGTTCACGACGTTTGACGTCGGAGTTATGTTCGTTTTTGGCATAGCCGGCTTTCTTATGCGCCTCCGCGGATTCCCGATGGCACCGATGGTATTGGGTGTGCTCGTTGGCCCGGTTGCCGATCAGTCGTTACGTCGCGCGCTTATTACATATTCCGGTGAACTGCAGAACATGTTTTTGCGACCCTTCGGCATCGTTCTCGTCGTTGTTTTTGGACTAATGCTGTATCGCCAACTGAGGGTTAAACGAGACCGTAATCGGGCGAGTGAGGTAGACGAAGGATAGGGCTCGGTTCCTACAAGAGAGGATTGCGCCGAGCCTTCGTCGGGACGCGCCTAAATTGCCAGTTCGAAAAGCCGATAGTTAGAAGAGGTCCCCGTGGGCGTTGAACGGGAGCGAGTAAGGCCCTTCGAGAACGCTCATTCTATCGTCGGCCTCGACCTCCGGAAGAAGCGCTTGAGAAACCTCGAGTGACTTAACCGAAAGCGTGTCTCGGGCGCGTACCAGGCCGACGGCTTTCTTGTCCGCCAATAGGCAGGTCTTAATGGCGCCCTGAATAGCGAGTTTGTCGCTGGGGAGGGTCATTGGAATTTTGACGCTGATGGGCGTATTGGATGTCAAAATGTTTGGATACGTCGCGCCGCGATCGAATCTGTCTACCGCCCGCTTGGTCGTAAAATCTGCGATTCCGAGGCCGGCGCCGTTACCATGCGAAGCGTCCGAAATGTTGAGAACGGCCATTCGGGTTACGGACGGACCGCCGCTTCCAATACCAGTGTGATAACGTCCGGTCACGTTAGGATCCATACCGGAACCCGAAATCTCTTTTCCTATCTGGTCAAGAACGAGCACGTCGACCTTCTTAAACGGTATTCTCGCCATTAAATCGTACGAGCGCTTTAATAAACCCGGCTCCTGCTTCCGAATCTCGTGGGGACCGAGCACATGAATCTCTGCGGTCTCGTGAAACGCGTTCTCAAGCAGCGCGACGCCAAACAGGATCGGAAGTTCAGAGAACGAAACTTTCGCGATTTCGACAATTCGTTCTGCCATATGTTCAAACCCGAGCTCATGACAGATCTCAGCCCCACGCTGTTTACCCAGACCGATTACGGCGAGTTTAACGAGACCACTTTCGACATCACCGACAAAGGCCGTATGAGGTTTGATTCGATTGACGAGCACGATCCCATCGGCGTGTCGAGCATTCGCGTCAACAAAGACAGGAAGTCCCGATTCACTGATACCGATTTGTTCGACTTCCATGCTCGATCGAATCGGGGCGCCAACGGTCTTCTCGGAGATACCGAGGCCTTCAAGCATTTCCCGCTGGCCCGATGCTTCTGCACCGGCGTGGCTACCCATTGCGGGAACGATAAAAACCTCCGCGCCGCGCGTTTTGAGAGCGCGGACAATCTCGGCGATTACGGTGTCCTGGTTCGAGATTCCTCTGCTACCAACGGCAATGGCGATACGGTGGCGCGGGCGTACGGCCCGTAACGCGTCATCGCGCTCTATAGCTTCTCGAATAGTTGAAACCACATCACTCACTTTGGGCGTCGGTACCGAGTAGGAAATACGATAAACGTCCGGAATTGGAACTCTCGATAGGATATCCAGAACCGATGACATGTCTCCGTCTCGCATCACGTGTCTCCTTTGTATTTAACGCCAGTATACCAAAGGTATACTACCCGCATACCCGTTGTTTAGTGTACCATGTAGCCTTGAAACAAACAAATGTGACTACGTAAATCCGTCTTGGGATAAGCATCGGGCTTTGCCTACGGTGTATACCAAGGATTTACGACGGACAGGAACAATGGAAAAGAACCAGGTCTACGAGAAACTTCGATCAGGGATCATTAACGGTGAGATCGCTCAAGGCCAATGGCTGATAGAACGAGAGCTCTGCGACGAGTACGGCATTAGCCGCACGCCAATTCGTGAAGTTCTCTTCAAACTCGTCTCTGAGGGACTCGTGGTACAAGAACCCTCCAAGGGTTTCTCTGTCCAGAAGCTGACCATGGATCAGGTGGTCAACATATTCCAAGCTCGCGAAGCGCTCGAGACGACCGCCGTTGAGCTCGCTTGTCGGAAGATGACGCCACGCGATAAAGAGCAGTTTCGGCAGTTACGGGAAGCACTTGAGAACGTCGACATAGACCATGACACCGCCGCACATATCAGTCTCGGACGAACGATGCATAATATGATTCGCGACATCGCCGGTAATGAGTTGCTGGCGGAGCTGTATGTAAAGGTAGACAACCTTACCTATCTAACGGCGAACTTAACGGTCCGATCGACTCGTATTGAGGAACGCTCTCGCGAATCACACCTTCAAATTATTGACGCACTCCTCGAGCAGAACTCTGTCGAAGCTCAAGCGTCGATCAAACGGCACTTACGGGAGACGTGCAGTATGATCGTTTCGGAGTTCTTCCTCGGCGTTATGCTCCCGACTGACGTCACGATGTAGACGAACCTCGCCGAGTACACGACGACGCCTCGTTTCGCCGCGTTTTAGATTAACTGCTTTATCCGATTGGTCCGAGATCACCAGACCCGTCATTTTGCGGTCCCGCTTGACAGCGTATTTCCCGCCGGGGATCATCAACGACGAGAAGAGTTGCTATGGCTTTAGTTCGACGCATTGAACTGATTGACGTGCTTCGCGCGTTCGCGGATCCCTCGCGACTTGCGCTCCTGCGGGCATTACGCGACGGCCACGAAAAGTGCAAGGATATCGAGGGTTATATCGGCATCCACGTCACCGATCTCACAAATCAGGTAGGCCTTGGTCAACCCAGCGCATCCAAACATCTGCAGATACTTCACAACGCCGGGCTTGTGAGTGTAAGCCGACGCGGGCGGTGGAAGTACTACATTCGCGATGAAGATGCCTTGGGCGAAGCAAAACGTTTGATTGGGCAGCTATAACGGCTATGTGTTGACGGAGGCGTTTGGACAATATATTCTAACATTCGAATGTGTGAATATAAAGATGAGAAACGCGTCGGACTTCGTTCCACGGGAGTGTCGGCGAGACCCGTTAACGCGTTTTCTCGCGTTCGCGGCAGCCTTCTTCTTTTGTTTTTTGTAAAGGGCGCCGCGACGGCCAGTTGGGCGTCGCGAATACCCGCGATTCAATCCTCACTTGGCCTGTCAAATCAGCACCTCGGGTTCGCTTTGGTTGGACTCGCCGTTGGATTGATCCTTTCGCTTTTGAGCGCCGGTGGCGTCGTCCAGCGGTGGGGTAGTCGAAAAATCGCCACGATCTGCGGCGCCGCAACGGCGTGCCTGTTGCCGGTCATCGGCGTGTCGCCTAATGCCGCGAGTCTCTTTGCCGCGTTACTTGTGTGGGGGGCTCTCCATGGAACGATGGACGTAGCGATCAACTCGCAGGCTGTAGCCGAAGAACGGAGGAGGGGGCGACCGTTGATGTCCTCATTCCACGCGGCGTTTAGCTGCGGCTATTTTGACGGTGCGGGGATTGGTTCGCTGATGATCGCCCGGCTGGTGGGTCCGTTTGCACACTGCGGTATCGTGGCCCCCGCGTTTCTTCTCGTCTCCAGCTTGTCGGCGCGATTACTTGGTGAAGACGACGCCGCAGCGGCCCACGACGACAAACGCCCGGTCTTTCAGGTTCCCCACCGTTCCGTGCTTCCATTTGGGATTGCCGCCTTTGCCGCCGTGTTTGTGGAGTCGGTCGTCAACGACTGGAGCGGTCTGTATCTCCGCGATATCGTAGAAGCCCCCGCCGCGTTCCACCCGCTTGGCGTCGTCGCATTTGCGGTGAGTATGGTTGTATCGCGGCTTGTTGGAGATCGTATGACGTCGTTACTGTCGGCGCGAACTGTTGTTCGTGTCGGCGGCGTCATGACCGCCCTTGGACTCACGATCGCAATTCTGGCACCTTCGATCGCCTCCTGTGTCGTCGGCTTCTCCGCGGCCGGCTTTGGCGTCGGGACAATTGTTCCGCTCGCGTTTAGCAGCGCGAGTTTCCGCGCAAAGCAATCGTCGAGTTCGGCAATCGCCGGAGTAGCCACGATCGCATACTCCGGCTTTTTGTTCGCTCCGCCGATCGTCGGCACGGTCTCGGAGGCGCTATCGCTGCGCGTTTCATTTGCCTTGGTCGCCGTCGTTGCTATTGGCCTGGTCGGTCTCGCCTCCCGTTTTCAGGCAACCAAGCGGTCCGAGGCGTCGGCGAGTTTGTTAGACTCCACCGGTGCCACGTGCTGCGCTCTCCCCGATACCGCGTCTTGATCATGACCAAATAACTCGTCTATTGTTTTCTCGCGCCCGGCCGGTCGAGTCGGTTAACGCCCGGGAGGTTTTTGTGATCGGTGCCGAATTTCTGCTTACCGCTTTTATCGTCGTTGTCGTCCCGGGAACGGGGGTTATCTACACGACGTCGACGGCGCTCTCTCAAGGGACGCGCGCTGGAATCATTGCCGCGATCGGATGCACACTAGGGATTCTTCCCCATCTTACCGCCGCTATCCTCGGTATATCGGCGATCCTCCACATGAGCGCGTTAGTCTTCAGAATCGTCAGAATCGCCGGCGTTGCTTATTTACTATACCTGGCCTACACGATGTGGCGGGCGCAACCGCTTGTCTCCGTGTACGCATCTGGTGAGCGGCGTACCGGGCTCCGTATTGCGGGCCGGGCAGTGATCCTTAACCTGCTCAATCCGAAACTCACTGTGTTTTTCTTTGCGTTTCTCCCCCAGTTTTTACCCGCGGACGCGACGGCCTCCATCTCGCCGATGCTGACGCTCAGTGGGATGTTTATGATAATTACGCTCGTTGTTTTCGCGATATATGGGGTGCTCGCCGGGGCCGTACGTCAGTTTCTCAGCGAATCGTCGCGCAAGATCGTGTGGATACAACGCTCGCTCGCCGGCGTTCTCGCGTTTTTTGCATTTCGCTTGGCAATCACGAGTAACGAATAGAAGCAGCGCCCTTCCCACCGTCTATCGGCGCGATCCGATCCAGTAACCGCCAGCGAGGCCGAGAAGGATACCTATCGCCAACGCCGCGATTAGTACGATTGCGCGGCGGTCCGTTCGAATGCCGCGATCCTGGGCGTCCCAACTAACCGTCCTCTCGCCGTTACGGGTCTGGATGTCGATCGCCCCGATCTCCTCGAGCGTTGTTGAGTAGGCCTGAACACGATACCCTCGCGTTCCGTGATCCCAGAACTTGAAGACGGGTGAGTCCGCTTGGTCGTAGTACATCATCCCAAATGACCCTGTTGCGGTCGCCACGACGGCGTAGAGCGGATCTCCATCCTGGTTGAAATGAGTAGTCTTGTGTCGTCCATTACTGAGAATGACTTCTTCCCGATTAATACGCCCGTCTTCCCCGATGTGCTGAACGATAACCGTGCCGTCGTCCAGATTGCGGACCAGCTCGTGGTCCTCGGCCCGTACCAGATGTGGAACCACACATAGCGCTGCCATCAAAAGGAGCGGCGCAACCTTCGTGTGCGTCCCCGACGCTCGTGGATGCGGTGGACATTTGTCCGTCGTCATAGCCTCAGTGTAGCCGTTGATTTCGGGATGTAAAATGGACAAAGCTAATGGCAACGATCGACGGAGGTAGCGATGTGGACAAACGAAAGCGTTGAGCTGACGGGATTTGGTGGGAGGCCGATTTACAATCGATATTATGCACACGAGCAACCGGCTCGCGCGCTTTGCGTAATCATCGCTGGATACGCTTACACGCTTCAGGCACCGTACCTCTACTTCTCCAAAAACGCTCCGTTTGTTTGTGACTACGATGTGCTCGCCATCGACCTCGAGTATAGTCGCACCGAGTCGTTTCTCTCCCTCGGCGACGAGGATAAAGAGCAGGTGTTCCTCACCGACATCGAAGCGATCCGCCGTTATCTGGATGACAAAACCGGCGATCGCCGCCTGGCGTTTATCGGTAAGTCCCTCGGTACCTCGACGGTATTTCGATTGCTTCAAAACGACCACATACGAAGCAAAACGGACGGTTGCGTCTGGCTCACGCCCGGCCAGGATCGTCGCCGTATATTTGAGCTTCTCTCGGCCTCATCGATGCCGGGCATGGTCGTGTGGGGCACACGCGACCGTTACGCAGCTGACGTCGAATGGCCGAGCTTGTCCAGCCGGGAACACGTCACCACCATCTCCGTCGAAGGCGGCGACCATCTCCTTGAGACCGGTGATCGAGCGACAACCCTTCGCCTGCTGAGCGTATATCTCGATCAGCTCGACTCGTTTTTCGGTCGCCTGTCCGGTGAGGGATAGGCGTCCGGCGGGGCCGCGCGATACCAGTATCGATACGCCTGTTCAAATTCGAGCGATGAGTACAGTCGACGAGCGGTTTCGTTGGCTTCCACGACTTGCAGATACGCCCTATCCGCTCCAAACTCGAGCGACCTTGCGATAATCCCGCGGATAAGACGAGATGCATACCCCCGTCGCCGTTTGGTCGGATCGGTCACAAGATCGAATATTCCGAGATGCCGGCCATCGATGACACCGAGCGCCACGGCGGCAATCGTGTCGTTTTCGAGGATTCCGGCAAAGATGCAGCGCCCAATGATGCGCGCCAGTAGCGCATCGAGCGAAATCGCTTGTGTCCGCGAAAGTGAATTAAGATTCGCAAACGATTTCCGCCACCGTTCGACGCCGAAAAGCGCGATTTCCTCGGAAGGTTCAGCGACCAGCCCACGCGTCGGGCGCACGAGAACGAGGGTCGGATCGATAAGCTCGTACCCACGATTCGCGAGGAACTCATCGGCATTTTGTGGTTTGGCAAAGTCGGGCAGCCTGAACAAGGGACGTAACTCACTAAGCGCAAACTGCTTTTCGCACGCGGACGTGTCGCGCGCGACATCAGAGCCGCCATCGCGTCGGTAGGTCGCCGAGTTGGCACGTTTTGAGTACCCGTCGCCGATACGGAGCAACCAGGAGCCGATCTGTCTTGAGTCGATCGACGGCCACGATCGCAGCGAAGCCGCCTCCACCTCACGGCGAAAATCATCGTTCATTCGCTACACCTTTCTCTCACGACCGTAGACTATCGTCGAACATCGCCACGGGGAATACGCCTCGTTCTCGCGCGTATTTTTCTCAATTGCGTTTTGGCCTATTCCGTTTAATCATAGAAAGTAGAGCTGCACTTCACGTTTTGTTCACTCACACATTCTGAAGTAAAGAGGGGGTCCTATGAGAAAGACAGCGCACATTGTCATGATCCACGGCATTGGAAATCAAAAGGGATCGTTCTGGGAAAAGCGGATCGTCGAGCTTGACGAGGCGCTCGAGATGGAAGGCATCGCGGCCAAGTTTTACAAGGTAATCTACGCTCCGGCCGCACAGAATAACGCTCGACAGTATTGGCGGAAAATCGATCAGGACCGCGACACCGATTGGAACTTTGCGAGAAAACCGATCCTCCACGTCTTTGGCGACGCGACCGTATATGGGACGAGACCAAAGGAGCAAAACTCCAACTACCGTACCGTTCACACTGAGGTCCACGCAGCCTTATCTCAGGCGCTCGCTGCGATACAGTCCGATGACGATCTTCTCGTCGTTCGCGCCCACTCATTTGGGTGCCACGTCATAAGCAACTTTGTCTACGACAATCAAACGGGAAAGCACGATTGGTACGGTCTTAAAAAACTCGACGGATTGGAAGAGAAGCTCCGACTGTTTGCCACGACAGGTTGCAACATTCCGCTTTTTGTCGCCGGACTACCGGAGCCACGAATGCTGTTTAAACCAAACGCCAAGTTCCGGTGGCTAAATCTCTACGACAAGGACGACTTGCTCGGTTGGCCGCTTCGACCGCTCGGTGGGGACTATGCCCAGGACTGGGTTCGCGATCAAAAGGTAAACTCGGGTGGTGTGATTCGAAGTCACAACGACTACTGGTTTACCGACGTCGTAAACGAGCGAATTGCCGAGGCGATCGCCGAGCTTTAGTCACGGATCCTACTCCGCGGCTATACATGCGAAGAGATGCCCGGTGTTGCATCGGGATCGGATGTGACTCTCGGTGCGGGCGCCGTCCCGTCCAACGCATCGATTCGAGAGCGGAGAAACGCGATCAACGCCGCGCGATCCCGTTTTGCCTGTTCCAAAAACTCCGGCGGCACCGCGAGCGTCGGATCGTATTTGACGCTCCACAGAATCATTTCGATTAATACCGGCAGAAGGTCCTTTCCGCGTTCCGTCAGCCGATAGATCTTCTTGCGACGGTCGGCCGGATTGGGAGCCTGTGACAGCAAACCGCTCGTCTCCAGCCGCGCCAATCGATCGGAGAGGATGTTGGTCGCCATGTGCTCGTCGGAATCGAGGAGTTCCGAGAACGATCGCTTACCGTACAGGGCTATATCGCGAATAACTAAGAGACTCCAGCGATCACCGATATGGTCGAGCGCGCTTGAAATTGGACAATCAGAACGACGCACAATTCCACCTCCAAAACACTTGCAATATGCAAGTAAATATAGTAACTTGCGTAATGCAAGGGAAACACTGTTTTCGTATCGAGTATAGCAGCATATGGGTGCTGCGCAATGTCGAGTTTCGAACGACATCAAGGAGGAGAAATGATGCAAACGATCGCGACTGAGCCACATCTACTGACCCAGGAACATTGGACGCCGACGCAAACTCAGAACACTGCCGCTGCAGCGGACCTCGTACAGCGGATGATGAACGACCACGACTTTGATTATGTTCTCGAAAACTTTCAGGCCGCAAATTACGTGCAGCACAATCGTAATATCCCGGACGGAATTCCTGGCGTAGTCGCTTACGTAAAGAATCTTTCGAAACGGTTTCCCGAGTACGGGTACGATGTAAAACGGATCTTCGCCGACGGCGATGACGTGATTTTCCATTCGCATGCGACGTTGCGAAAAAAGGACCGCGGTAATGATCGGAAAGGTTTTAACATCATCGACATCTGGAAGTTCCGTGACGGCGAGATAATCGGGCACTGGGATGCGGTGCAACCGCTCGATAGGTTTATGCGATTTTACGTCTGGATGACCGGTGGCGCTATTCGCAACGCCAACGGAGTCTTCTGACCCGAGACCCGGTCGGTTGTGACGCGCGCTTGCCGGCCGCGAGTCAATTCACAGCAGGGGCTCGCCCTGATACAGTTTTGGAATGAAGTCGGTCTACAACTGTACGGGGCATCGGATCGCTCTACCCGACATCGTCGCGGGACTGGGTAGGGTCGTTACCGACTCCGCCGGCAAACAGTACTACGATTTTGAATCCGGCGTGTGGTGCATGTCGATCGGGCACAACGACCAGGGGATCCGCGAGGCGGCATTTCGCCAGTGGAATCGCTTGGTTCACGCGGGATTCGCATATTCCAGCGCCGCCGTTGACGCGGCGGCGAAACGGGTACTCCGAATCACCAAGATGGCCGACGGGCAGTGCGTATTTCTCTGCTCCGGAAGCGAGGCGATCGAGATCTCGCGCCAGATCGCTCGCGATCTAACGGGATTTGAAACATCGCTCACGTTTACCGATTCCTATCTCGGGGCGTACCGATCGGCTTCCGACAGGCGAAGTGGATGGCATCTGCTGGATTGGGTTCGTCATGCGGGTTCCGACGGTACCGTTTCTCAAGGCGCGGTTGATCGCCTGGTCGATTCGATTCCGGATAACGTCGCAGATTTTATTTTCGAACCGGGTAGTTCCTCTGGACACGTACGATTTCCTCCGCCATTGCTCGTTGACCGCGTCGTCGAGAAGGTCCGCCGGAACGGCGGGAAGGTCATCGCCAACGAGGTTACGACCGGCACCGGGAGGACCGGCGCCTGGTTTGGATATCAGCACTACGGAATTGAACCGGACATGGTCGCCATCGGCAAAGGAATCGGCAATGGCTACCCTGTAAGCGTTGCAGCGCTCGCGGCCCCGATCGTTGCCGAGCTCCGCGGTACCGAATTTCATTACTCGCAGTCCCATCAGAACGATCCGCTCGGGGCGGTTATCGTCCACACGGTGATCGACACGATCGAGCGCGATAGCTTGACCGAGAATGCGGCACGACAAGGTGAACGTCTGACCGGGAAACTTCAGGCGCTTGTCGACGGTACGATCGTTCGCGCGGTTCGTGGTCGGGGTTTGATGGTCGCGATCGACTTTGCAAGCGAAGACGTCGTACATCGCGTGTACGCAGGTCTGATGGAAAAGGGCTTTATCGTTGGAAACCGTGGATCATTCCTCCGCATCGATCCACCGCTGACGGTGACCAGTGATGAGATCGACGAGTTCGCACGTGCGTTCGCCGTCGTTGTCACGGAGATTTGATCCGCGGCCGTGGATCTCCGGCTACGAGTAAAAACCTAGCAAAGCCGGGTTCATACCTCACCCGGAGAATGAGAGCTTTTGGATACCCGGCGCGCGGGAAGCTGGAGCGGTCCAGCTTTTCTCTGTTGTATAGGTGATACAAACGGACTGTGTTAGTTGACCCATTACCGACGTACGAGCCGTCGTCAGCGTAAACAGTTTACGGAACCATCCGCATCATTACGACCGTGATTTCGCACGACGGGAACCTTGTTTGCTTAAATGCGCCTAACCAACAATACCCACAGACAATTATCCTATATGTTGACAATAATTGTTTTTGGAGATACAAAATATTAAAATCGATCAATATTAATATTTTTGTTTTGAAAGGTTAATCGTGAAAAAAACGTTACGAGTATTGATACTAGCAGTCGCGGTTTTCGGACTCGTCGGCTGCGTGTCCGTTGTGAGAACCCAACAGGCACGACGCCAATCTAAGGTTAGCTCGTGGAATCGCGTCGACGAGAATCAAATCCTATTGGTTGGATCAATCGACGCCTCGATCGAGAATCTCGATTGGGGACGTGCGGATGACGAGTGGGTGGTCGATATCCTACCCTATGTCGAAAGCTTTAATGCCGATACGAGACCGAGAGATGTTTTCCAGGTCCGGTTTGTCGATCGCGGTGACGAGTTCCGACTTGCCGCGGTCGCATCTCAACAGGTAGTGATCTACCAGCCACGAATCGGCGGCGAAACGAATCGATTCTTCGAGGGACGAACTATAGTTCATTCCCTCCGCCTTCCCACCATTCTGGTTGATGTTCCTCAAGACGCGCGTGCTGTGTACGTCGGCGAACTGTATTTTGAAGTTAACGAGTTTGGTCGCATCGTCGACGTCAGCATCGACAATCGTCTGGACGTTGCGAGGAATCAGTTCTACGAGCGTTTCGGCAATGAAATTCCACTTGTACCGGGCGTCGTTCGGCTCCTTACCCCGGATGAAGCCGACTCGTTTCAACGGTCACTTCAAACTTTGTTTTGACCAGTCGTCGCCGCTCATACGTTAAGAATCAATGAGGCCTGTCCACCGTCATCGGAGGAATAGTCATGAACGATAAGAAACTTAGCCGAATTTGTTTATTAATGATCTTAGTCGTTTTGCTTGGCGGATGCGTATCTACGCGTTTGAGTAACATCGAATCGTGGGACGGCGTACCGGATGGTCAAGTGGTGCTCGTCGGATCGTTGAGTCACGGCTACGATGTATCGGAATGGGTCGTGGTCTGGGACTCGATTTTTGCCATATTGAATTACTCAACCGACTTCAGCGAGATAGACGAGCCGAGTTTCGACACCATCCGCCAAATAAAATGGGGTGAGAGCTTTACGACGAGCATCGACCGAAGTCATTACCTTCTTCTCCATCTACCGATGTTAGAGGGTTACGCGAAGTCTTCGGGAGTCCAAACAGACTACACGTTTGAGCTACCAAGTATACTCGTCGAGGTTCCAGCCGACGCGCGCGCCGTATACGTCGGCGAAATTCATTACGAACCTCGCCTCGCCAATCAGAATCTCGTGGACGTAACGATCGGAGACGATTTTGACCAAGCGGCCGCAGAGTTTTACTCAAAGATGGGTTCTGACGTTCCCTTGTCTCGAGCTGTCGTCCGAGTATTCTCGACTGAGGAGGAGGAGACACTTCTCCGTTATATCGAACAGACCTATCGATAGGTGAGTGTGATGGCGTTTGATCTAATATCCTGGATAGTTGTCCACCTGAAACGCGAGCCTATCCCTCTACAGCGGGAGCGCGAGGTATATTGAAGACGGGCGGCATTCGCTCGAGATAGACGCGACAAAGAAAGTGCTGATTAAATCAATTGCGGCTCTGAAGCGACGATCCGCCGTTGAGCGTAGAATCGTTGCAAGATGATTGGGCGACGGAGGTGAGATTCGTCATCGGGGCGCCGGTATATACATCGATTCGAATCATAGAACTGGCAAGACATCAGAATACCGACGCGAATGGGGGACTCCGCGGATGACACCGACCGTTTCGATAGCTACGGATTTGCATCCTCATACAGTGTGACCGGATTGAGGCTGTCCGTAAGAAGTCGTACCGGATTTATTGGAGAAAGCAGCTTATCCACTGGTCACGCATTTTATTGGAAGTCCGACATTAGAAGAGTTCTTACGGATCCTTTTTGTCAGACTGACTGGATAATCCGGATGTGTCCCCAGGATTACATATAGCCGATCCGGCGTCGGGATCGGCTTCGAGTCCAAAGTTAATTCCGGCATCACCTTCGATAATCGCCTATCGGCAATCAGGGCACACGCCTTATCTAGCTCACCTGCATCAGCTCGGTCGAGCGACCGCTACCGGGTATCAGCTGTAGGATAAGGTGGGGATAACGCGGACGCAGCCGCGAGATGATGCGGTTTCTCCGCTTTTCAAGGACGTCGAGAGAGAGTTCCAAGCGGTTATCCGCCGGATGGATAAGCGCAACCGCGAGGTAGCGGCTCCCCGTTTTGCTCATGTACAGGCGATCGACGTCAAAATCGGGTGCGCAGGTATCACGGATGATCGCTGCACACTCCTCGTACTGTTCTTTGTTCTGCAGCACGCCGAGGGCGAGTTCGATAATCGATTCCCGGATGATTTCGATCGGTTTCCCGATAAGGGTCGCCGCCAGAACAAGCGTGATTATGGAATCGGCGAGATACGGAACAAAACTTGTATTTCCTTCCGCCCCGGTGTTGCGAAGAAAAATTACGCCGACGGCGATACCGAGCGATAGCATTCCGTCGACAAACGAAGCTTTTCCATCCGTCTTGAGCAGGGTACTTTGGTCGCCAATTCTCCGATTGGATGAGCGATAGAACGCGGCGAGTCCAAAACAGATCGCGGCCATCGCCAACGCGTAGTACAAGATCGGATCAGGATTAAGCATTGGAATGTTCTCGGTGTTACCGCCGATGTAGAACGTAATTCGAACGATGCTGGTAACCACCGCCATGACTATCACGCCGAAGAGCATGAGGCCTTTAACCAAGCCGTACAACGCTTCGTAGAAGAACTGGCCCAGCGGAAATGTCTCCGTCCGCCGCGCCTTGATTCGGAACACCGCCAGCGCGACGCCCATACCGATAAAAATGATAAACGAGTAGTTTCCGTCGAGTAGGATCGCCTCCGAGTTGGAAAGCCCGTACGTGATCCAGGCGATGACGGCCATAAATAGATTACTGATCGCACCCGCAATCAGCGCGCGCTTCTCGATTCGATCTTGCACGTTAATGTTCATTCTTGTTTCCTCCACGGCGACATTTTCGCTAAAGCGGATCGATCTGATGAGTGTCGTGCATCACGAGTTTTGCGTGACATTTGTCATGCCTTTTTTGTGACAACGTGTACTATCAAATACCCGCAATTTCGGACATATATGGAGCGCACAGAGCTAAGGAAATATGGAAAGAGTAAATCCGCCGGCGATCGCCGTCCAAAACCTGCTTGTACTCGGGAAACGTCATCGACCTCTCTTGCAGGTTCCAAACTTCGTACTACCCGCGGGAGAGATTTGCGGCGTGTATGGACCATCGACCGAGACCAATAGCCGGTTTCTGCGGTGTATCGCCGGGGTCGCAGCGGCGGACCGCGGTACCGTACGCGTATTCGGTCGACCGCTCTCTTCGACGATTGTCGATCCCGCCTTTATCGGATTTATTCCTCGTGACGGAGGCTTGTTCGGCGACTACAGTGTCGGTGAGAATATCCGTTTAGCCGCCTCCCATCTTTCGTCGCACACAAACCGCGATAGACGCGACCAAATCGAGCGAGTTGTGGCAACGATCGGCCTCGACGAATGGCTGCGTACCCCGGTCAAACTGCTTCCGGACGGGATCAGACAGCGTGCCTCGCTCTGCTGCGCACTTGTCTGCCAAGCAAGCCTGGTTATCGCCGACGATCCGTGGGGGAGGGCCGACATAGAAAGCCGCGAAGTAATCGAGAACGCATTGCACGATTACTGTTCAGACGGTAATACGCTCCTGTTCTCGTCGCCACGCGAAGAGGAGATCGTCGGGCTGGCAACCGACATCTGCGTGTTTGACGAATCGACGATGGTGACTCGTGGTTCGCTCGATCGCCTTGCGGAGCACCTGGATCAGGGAGAGAAAATCGTTGTGCGCGTGTCTAAACGCGCCGCTACGCTTGCCGATCGAATCGCCGCAATTCCCGGACTTCGAAGTTGCACGCAACACGACGAGACGCTTACGTTACGGGTCGAGCCCGGGGCGATGCGGCTCACACGTCTCGCCGATCACGTCCGCCATCTCGGGCTTGAACTCCTCGACATGCATATCGAGCGACCGCGTCTTAGCGAGATTTACGCCCAAATCGTCGGTACGGGGAACACGGTTTGAGTGGTATACGGCGTACGATCTCTCGCTCTATCCCGTTTTCCGTGGTCCGGGCCGCCGTTCGCGAGCGGTCCGATCTCCTCGAGTCTTTTTTGCTGCCCGTTTTGGTACTCCTTATCCTCAGGGCGAGCGTCAATTGGAACGTTGGTGCGGTGGCGGCGGAAGACGCACTGCGCACGTACTATATGAGTTTTGAGCCCGCTCAGTTCTACGCGGTTGTGGTGTTTATTCTCGTCGGTTTGTTGAGCGGTCAATACGCGACCGACCTTGGCGTTTACCTGTCGGGAGCGGTTTTACCGATCGACACGTTTTCGGGAGGTCGGCCCCGGATGTGGGCGCGCCTCTCTCCGATGCTGGGGATAACGATGGTGATCGGCGCGACAACTTTGTTTTTTGTGGTGGCATCGAGTTTTATTCCCGGCGTCTCCTGGCCCGTTCGTAGTATCTCGTTCTGGATTATCGCTTGTGGTCTTGTCGTATTTAGTGCCGCTGCCGGCTCGGCGGTTGGACTCGCGATCAGGGATCAACCCGGCGCCGACCTTGCCGTCGTGGTTTTGGCCTACGGCTCGGCGATTATCGCCGGGGCGTTCTTTCCGTATCCCGAGACCTCACGTATCTGGGCGATCGCCCGATTCAGTCCATTTACCTCTCTTTTGTACCGAATTCTCGAAACAACTCGCGATCCCGACAGCACACCGGGTATCGTCGAGCTCACTCTCTGGGCGGTCGCCGCGCTCGCAGCGATCGTTGTCCTCGCTCAGCTGCGGGATTCGGTCGATCGATCGACCCGATCGCCCGCTCGGCGGGCAGATTCCGGTCGTATGGCTAGGATGGTTCGTTGGGCCCTCGGGAACCAGGCGCTCATCGCTTGCGGTGTCGGGATCGTTACTCTGCCGTTCCTCGTCTGGATAGCCGGACCGGTCGGATTTGTGCCCGGAGATCTGGGTGGAAACCTCGCGCTGATGTATCCGTTCGCCGGTGGCGCGACGGTTCTTCTTTTTATCGGGGCAGCCTATATCGCAGTGCCGCTTGTTACCAATCGTGAGGCCTTTTGTCGATGGCCTCGGTATCGTTGGCGGTTTTTAATCACGCGAAGCGGAGTCGGAGCGGCAACGATAGCTCTGGCCACCGTATCGGCCGCGAGCGTCTGGCCTACGCCGGTCGGCACGCTTTTAGAGGCGAGTGGAGCGCTTCTTCTGTTTTTTGGATGGTCGCTCGGGCTCTGGGTAGTTTTGGCCCGCATGATCCGGGATACAACCGCGTTTTGGGCTGTCGCGATCGCGAGCATGGTCGTCGTTACATTTCTCGGCGGAAGTCTGTGGTCGCCCGGAGCGCTTGGCGCGATCGGGCGCGGTGCCGCCGCTGTTTTGCCGAACTCAATCCTTCTGTATCAACGGACGATCGCGGGCTGGCTCGTTGTCGTCACCCAAACCGTCATCCTTTGGTCGATCGGTCTGCGGCGTGGGCGGCTACAGGCGCTATTACGGAAGACCACTACACGTCTTCCCAGCTCCGGGAGTGGCGATCAGACTCCTCCGTCTCCGATTCTAAAAGACGATTTAGTCCCTGATCGGGACGGTCTGGTCGATATCCTCTTGCTTCGGGAACGAAAACGAATACTCAACCACGTGCACGACACGCTCGGTCACGGAATAACCGGCGCGCTCTGGCAAATACGCTCGGCGCGCGGATTGACGGAGGATCCCGAGCTTCTATCGATCCTCGACCGCGCAACCGACGGTCTTCAGAACGGATTGCAGCGCATTCGTGAGTACCTGCGCGATTCTGAGCCGCGGGAAGTCGCCGACTGGAGTACGCTCCACCGACGGATCCGTGAGTTTACGCGCTGTCCCGTCGACCTCATTCTTCGTGGCGACGCGGGGCAGTTTCAGCCACTGGTTGTGCAACGATTTACCGCAACCGTTGAGGAGCTTTTGACGAATGCGCTACGTTACGGAGAGCCCACGGCGATCCAAATTGAGATCACAAAGACCACGCGCAACTATCGACTCGAGTACCGCGAACACGGTCGAGGTTGGGGAGCCCGGGGACCGCGACTCGGCTACGGATTAACGGCGGTGCGTGCGCTTTTCACCGAGCTAGGGGGAAGCTTTCATCTTGATCAGCTCGGCGAAACAAACGGGATCGGAGTCGTCGGTATTGTCCCTTCGCGAGTGACGGGAGACTCGTCGGGAAGAAGTTACACGGATGGAATCGATGAGTAGCGATAACAAGATGAGAATCCTGATAGCGGACGACGACGCCCTCGTGCGCGATGGTCTGGCGATGGTGCTTGAGCAATCCGGTAAGTTTACGATTACCAACTCTGTCGAAAATGGTCGACAAGCGCTGGACGCATTGGAGAACAAACTCCCCGACGTAGTCCTTCTCGATATTAGTATGCCCGATATGGACGGCCTTGAGTGTTGTCGTCGGGTCAAGGAGCGGTATCCAAACCTGCCGGTTCTGTTGCTCACGACCTTTCAGAACGACGAATATCTCGCGACTTCCTTAGATGTCGGCGCACACGGCTACCTGCTCAAACATCAGTCAACGGACGCGGTTATCCTGGCCATACAAAACGCGATTAATGGAAACATGAGTTTTGATCCGGGCGTTGCTCAGTCCCTCCGCGTTCGATCCGACAGCCCCGATGCCGCCCGTCTGGCGGGATTGTCATCACGAGAGCGCGGCGTACTCGAGCTTGTCGTCGAAGGTTGCTCAAACAGGCAAATCGCCGCAAAGCTCTTTCTCAGTGAAGGCACTGTTCGCAATTACGTATCGGCGTTACTCCAGTTTGCCGACGTTCGTGACCGGACTCAGCTCGTCGTATGGTACTACCGCGGGGCAAGCGATAGTCCGGATACCGAGAATCCGCGCGGTGAGCGGCGCTGAGGTGTTAACGGTGCCCTTTGAGACGACCGACGATCTGGCGCAGCTGCCAGTAGCTTGTCGGATTGCCGTTCATAAGGACGATCGTACCGCTTCCGGTATCGGGATAGAGCGCAAGAAACGTGGATACCCCAGGATCACCACCGGAATGACCGACGCCGCCAAAGACGAGCCGTGACCAGCGCACCCAGATCAGGCCCATATACCCCTCGCCGAGATCCCCTGATTGTCTTTGCGGTTGCCACGCCATTTCGATCGTTTCCGGCGAGAGAACGGCCGAATCAGCACGATCCGGGTACAGGTAGAAGGCGGCAAACTTTCCAAGGTCTTCGAGTGTCGTGCGTAAACTACCGGCGGGGTAATCGGGATAGCTGTAATGCGGAAGCGGACCCGATTCATCAAAAGGGATTGCGACCCGATCGAGCTCAGGTACATCGTCCAGCAGAAAATAACTGTCGTTCATTCCCAGCGGCGCAAAGATATGGATGCGGCAGTACCTGGCGAACGTTTCGCCCGAGGTTTGCTCGACGATGTGGGCCAGAAGAGCGGACGCGTAGTTACTGTACTCAAATCGTCTGCCGGGTCGCTTTCTCGTGAAGTTCTCTTCCGAGTAGTACACACCTTCGGGATCGAAATAGCTCTGAAGAAAATCCCCGAGTTCGCCGGGATAGTCGCCGCCGCCCTGATCGATCGTGTACAACTCCATGTACAAGGCGTACCGGTCGCGAATCGATGAGCGGTGGGTCATGAGATATCGGATCGTTATTGGTTCGTCGGGGAAGCGGGGACTCCGAACCGGGAAGGGCAGATAGTTCTGAATATCCGCATCGAGATCGATGCGTCCCGCCTCCCATTCCTGCAAAACCGCCGTCGCGATAAACAACTTGGAGATTGAGGCGATGTTAAACAGGGTGTCCGCGTCGACAGGATTCTCGCCGTCCATCGTCCCGAAGTAGCCGGCCCATTCGATACCAGTTTGGCCGACGGTGCCCGCGGCAAGCCCGGGGACCTCCATCGCGACTCGTCTTGATTCGACGTATTCTTCGGTCGTCTCGGCGCCGCGCGATGTGACGCACGCCGATAACATCAAAATGAGGACGCCGGTAAACGCGGTGATCGACTTGTTCATCGTGGAGCTCCTCCGCGACGATAACCGGACCGAGCGCTCGCGGCCGTTCTGAAGGCGGTGCCTATTCCGCGCCCTGTGATCGCACTTCGTATCCAGCGGTCGTTATTGCGTGGGTGACTTGGTTCAGTGTCACCATACCACGGAACCGTACCGCATTGGCACCATGGTCCGCGTGGACCTCCTCGATACCGTCCAAAGCCTTTATCGCTTCCTCTACTTCGGTGGAACAGCATGAACAGGTCATCCCCTCCACCGGAAGTACCGTAAATTCGGATTGTTCGTCACCCCCGGTCGAGGGCACCAGATCGTCGTCGTGGCTCTTTGCTTTATTCACCTGAGAGTAAACCCGCCGCCACAACGACGCAGCAACCAACACGCCAAAAACCGCGGCCTGCACAAAGTCTACCGGCCCAAGGGCTTCTTCGTGAATGACTCCGGGCCGGTTCATACGGAGCGGCTCCCATCCGACAACACCGGCAAGCACGTTTAGCAAACCTCCAAACAACAGCCCGCCGGAAACAACGGTCACCAAAAACAAGATAGTCTCTCGCTTCCCGAGCGTCCGGGAAAGAATCGCCAGCGTCGCGGCGTTTGTCGCCGGTCCGGCCATAAGAAACACGTACGCGGCTCCCGGATCCAATCCTTTAGCCAGTAATGCCACCGCAATCGGGATGCTTGAGGTGGCGCAGATGTACATAGGAGTTCCGACAACGATCATCAACAGCATCGCCGGAAGTCCCGACCCAAACGCCGTATCTACAAAAAAATCGTCGGGTACAAGCACGGTCACGAGTGTAGCGATCGCAAGACCAAAAAGGAACTGAACGGCAATCGCGTCGACGGATTCGACGTACGCATAGCGGGCAAACTCTTTTGTCTTTCGACCAAAAACCGACGCCGCGCGCGTATCGCCGCCTCCGTGTCGGCTCATATTGGGTGCGGCGGAGACAGCCGGCGGGTCCGGCGTATCCACGCCTTGTGGCGTTTTATCGAGCGACGACCAGCGTCGTTCCAAGCGACTGAGAGCGGTGCCGCCCGCGATTCCGGTCACGAGGGCGGCGACGGGACGGACCACCGCAAAGAGCGGTCCCATCAATCCGTAGGTTGCGATGATACTGTCGACTCCCGTTTGCGGTGTCGAAATGAGGAAGGACAAAACGGCCGGTTTACTCGCACCGGCCCGTTTAAGGTAGAGCGATGCCGGGACGACGGCGCACGAACACAGAGGAAGCGGTACGCCAAAGGCCGCCGCTTTGACGACCGAACGTACGCTTGAGCTTCCAGCGTGCTTGAGAATCCAGTCGCGCTTTACAAACACGTGCAGCATTCCGGCCACGCTAAAACCGATCAATAAGTACGGTGACATCTCGACAAAGAGGAGCACCGCCTGAAACAGAAACGTCGAAACAAGCTGAATAATCATGGTGCACCCGCTTCGCGCACGTGCTCGTGAGCGACGTCCAGCAGACTCTCGACATGCTGATCATCCAAGCGGTAGATCACCATTTTCCCATCCTTCTCGTAGCGAACCAGACGATTGCGCCGAAGAACTCTGAGTTGATGAGAGACCGTGGTCTGATTGAGATCAAGAAGAGCTGTGAGGTCCTTTACGCACAGTGGACCATGGCGCAAGAGCGCAAGAATCCTCACGCGAGTCCGATCGCCGAGGACTCGAAACACGGCGGCCGTACTGTGGAGCTCGACACGATCAGGCATAGCGGTAAGTCGAGCCCGGGCTTCCGACATGTCGAGGCAACACAGGCTCGTCTCGTTTACATATGCGGGAATATTCATATGTACATTGATACATACGTTGTGATGAGTAGCAATGGCGATCTGAATAAGACACAAAAAGTCCGCAAAAAATATCAAGCTACACGACACCGTCCGCCGTTACCTTCGCACTGTACTTGTTGGTTGACAGGGAGGTAACAATGAGCGCCTTAAAGGATCTGACGGGGCTGACGAACATCGGCACTACGATCGCCCAACGCCTCAACGATGTCGGAATTTATACCGAAGCGGCGTTGCGGGAGGCCGGTCCTGCTGAGGCGTTCCGGCGGATCGAGCGTGCCCATCCCGGTGCGACGATACCGATCTGCTACTACCTCTACTCACTAGAAGGGGCGCTTTCCGGCGTCCATTGGGACGACGTCCCGGAACAGCGCAAACGCGAACTGCTTGATGCCGTCGATCATCCGGACAAGTATCGGCTGCGCTCGCGGTAGATCATCGCGCCGTTTTATCTGGTCAACGTTGTGGACCACGCTCTGGGGGTATAGGATAGAGCGTGGATCCGATCGCCAAACGAGATCGCGACTACCGCGCCTTGTGGCGGGCCTTGATCTATATTCAGGATAATCTGGACGCGGACCTTTCGCTTAAAAATCTGGCTGCGATCGCGCACTACTCGCCCTACCATTTTCACCGTTTGTTTAAGGAGTTCACCGGAGAAACGGTGAAGGCCTATATTCGACGTTTGCGTCTGGACGCAAGCGCGTTTGCATTGAAGGTAGGCGATAAACCCGTGACGGACCTCGCGCTCCAAAGTGGGTATTTCACCCACGAGAGTTTTACGCGCGCGTTCCGAACTCGCTTTGGAATAAGTCCGTCCGAATATCGCGCTCGGCGTTCGCTTCCCGAGCGCTGTAGTGATGAGCATATCAGATCGATCGATACGGTCTATTTCATCGGGCGAACGTGCGCCTACGTGCGCTACGACGGGCCGTACGAGGCAACGCCCGCACCCGATCATAACGACTCACCGTGGATGCGGCTGATGGTAAAAATGGGGCTGAGAAACGCGGATCCCGACGACTGCGAATGGTTCGGCATCAGCCGCGACGATCCGGAGATTACCGATAGCCCGCTCATCCGCTACGACGCGTGTGTCGGTCTACCGGTTGGGTATTCGACCGAGAGTTCGATCCCGACCATACGCCTTGAGACCGACACGATGATACGCGCGATTTACCACGGCCCGTTCGCTGAGTTGACTGAGGCGTACCACTACATACTACGAGTTTGGGCTGCCGAACACGACATGCAACTCGGTATTGCGCGACCTCCATTCGAGAAATTCGTCTTCCAGGAATGGAAATGGATCGCCACTGAACTCTATTTCCCAATAGACCTAAAATAACATTGTCGGTTTTGGACCGACCTGGCGCCATTTTAACCTTGCGCGCGGAATAACTCGGCCCTACCATTATTTGCAGGCAGGCAAACCATATATACTCGAGAGGACTCTCTTTATGAAAATCCGCGCTAAGTTGATCGTGTCGATGGTGCTCGTGGCGTTTCTCCCGTTGTTTGTCGTTACGTGGTCGCAGTACCGTCGTTCAGCCGCCAACTACACGACGCTCGCCGACGAGACGATCGACCAGGGTCTGGATTTTGTCGATTACTATTTTCGAAACAAAGTTGTCGAGGTAACGGCGATCGCTAACACCTACGCCGAGCACCCCCAGTTCTTAGAGGCGTTTTTCGCCCGGGACCGGGATGCGCTATCGTCGATGGCTGTTCCGACCTTTGATGAGCTGTCGCGAAATCTCCGAATTACGGTGTTTGAGTTTGGCGACGCCGACGGAGTTGTGTTTTTGCGCGGACATAATCCCGAGAAGTTTGGCGACGACAAGAGCGGAAATCAATCAATCGCCTCTGCGCTCGGCGGGTCCTCGCTTGCGGGCTTTGAGTTTGGCAGCAGTGGCTTGGCGGTACGGGCGTTCTCGCCCATCCGCTCGGACGGCCAAACACGGGGTACGATGCAAGTCGGAATCAATTTAAACGAGGAGTTACTCCGCGAGGTGGATGAAGTAGTAGGCGGCGATATCGCGCTATTTGAGCGCGACCTTCTCATTCAAAGTACAAGAGCGGACGAAAGCGATGACGTCGGTACCCATTCCGAAACCGAGGTGTTCCAACAGATTCTCGCCGGCGAGGAGCGCGTTGATGTTTTTACGGAAGACGGACACCAGTTTGTCTATCGACCCTTATTAAGCCCGGCGAGCGACGTCGTGCAGGGAATGGTCCGGATCGGCCAGGATCGTTCCGCCGAGGCGAGTCTCGCCCGCGAGTCATTTCGCATTACAATGCTTGTCGGCGGGATCGTCGCACTTCTCATCGTGGCGAGCGCGTTCGCGATGGGATACATCCTGATACGCCCCATCAAAAAGGTGTGCCTCGCTCTCAACGATATCGCCGAAGGCGAGGGCGACCTCACCGCACGACTCGATGTCCGCGGCCGGGACGAAATCGCCGAAATGGCTATTAGTTTTAACCGGACGATTCAACGGGTCGGCGAAATGGTTCTCTCGATCAAAGAGCAAGCTTCGTCCTTGAACAACGTGGGCATAAGTCTATCTCACAGCATGTCCGAAACCGTTGTCGCTACCGAGCAGATGGGAGATAGCATGCGTGAAGTGACCTCTCGGGTGGCATCGCAGCGCGAGCTGACCGCCGAGACCGAGCAGCTCGTCACGACGATTGCCGACGCTCTAGAACGGCTTCGTAATCTCTCGGAGGAACAGCGCAACTTTGTCGGTGAGTCATCGAGCGCGATCGAAGAGATGTTTGCCAGTATCGAATCCGTATCAGCGTCGCTGACCGCCAACGCCAACAACATCGCCGATTTACGCACCGCCTCCGAGACGGGGCGCCTCCACGTCGACACGGTCTCCGAACGGATCGAGCAGATCACAAAAGAATCGGAATCCCTGCGCGAGATAAGCGACGTCATCAAGCAGGTGGCCAATCAGATAAACCTCCTGTCGATGAACGCCGCGATCGAAGCCGCCCACGCCGGAAGCGCCGGTCGCGGATTCGCCGTTGTCGCCTCCGAGATTCGTAACTTGGCCGAGAGTTCGGCGAAGCAGGCGTCGACGGTAAACCAGGCGCTCGCCGGGATGACGGATGCAATTGCGAGTATTTCGACCACAGGTGAGGCGCTGCTGTCCCGCTTTGTTGCTATCGAGTCGGCGACCGAGGTTGTGGCCCGGCAAGAAGAGTCGATCAGGAGCGCCGTCGAAGAGCAGGAACAAGGCGGGCGAATGATACTCGACTCGATCGTTAACTTGCGCGAAAAAACGTCGACGCTCAACGAGAGTGTGTCCGGGATTCACGAAAGCGGGCTCGCTATCGCGACCAAGTCAAGTATGCTCGCTCAACTCTCGCTCGATATCGACGAGGCGATGGTCGGGATGACCGACGGCAATAAGAGCATCGTGACAACTGTCGGCACCGTCAACGATCTGAGTACACAGAACAAAACGAGCGTCGATGCCCTGACGGCCGAGGTGGATCGGTTTAAAGTCGAATAGCCCGCGATTTTTGTGAGTTGACGCCTTAAAACAGGCAAAATCATACGAAATTCCGATACCGATTCTCGCCGACCGCGCCTAATCTCGGGGCATGAAGTGCTTTGGGATCGTCCAAATCGTGTCCGTCACATTATTAATTTCGCTTACCGGGAGTTGCGCGACGACTCCGCCGATCACCGATGACGACGGTGAACCGATGGCCGGGTCAGTCGCAACGCGAGAACTCGTCACTCTCAACGGTCGGCGCCACGGCCTGGTAATCCGCGGTTATGACCGCCGCGCACCGATCTTGCTGTGGGTCGCCGGTGGGCCGGGTGGCTCGGAGCTTGGCTGGACAACGACATACCTCGGGGATCTCGAGCAAGATTTTGTCTTTGTAAACTGGGATCAACCCGGAGTTGGAATGTCGTATCGCTCGTTCGATTGGCGGGACGCCACCGTGGATCAGTTTGTCGATGATCTCATCTCGCTGTCCGAATACCTGATTCAACGTTTCGAACGCGATCGTATCGTGTTAATCGGTCATTCCTGGGGAAGTATCATCGGTCTGATGGCGGTTAGTCGTCGACCTGATCTGTTCGAGGTCTACGTCGGAGTCGGTCAACAGATCAACGCCGTCGAAAACGATCTTCACGGATATAACATGGTTCTTCGGCGCGCTCACCTGCGTGGCGACGACCGGGTGGTTTCGCGATTGCGAGACAACGGTCCGCCGCCGTACACACAGGAACACGGCGAGCGCTATCTCTATCTGTTTCAAAAAGTCCACGTTTACTCGCCCCAGATCGCCCCGGAACCACGCTTTGGAACGATGGTTTTCCCGCGTGAGTACACAATCCGCGACTCTGTGAACCTCGTTCGCGGTCTCGTTGAAGGAGTGCGATACGTATATCCACAGCTTGTCGGTTTCGACTTTGAACGCGACGTACCCCGCCTCGGTATTCCCGTTTATTTCTTCACCGGGAGGTACGACGAAACCTGTGTCCAGGATATCGCGTGGCGTTACTTCGTGAATCTGGATGCCCCGCACAAAGAGTTTGTTTGGTTTGAAAACTCGGGACACAACGTCCCGTTTCAAGAATCGGATCGTTTTATGCAGGAACTGCGTGAACGAATTCTCGAAAGTCCATCACACAGGAGGAGTCTATGATGGCGATTAGATTTGGTCGGATTGGTTTGGTGTTGGGGATGATCGCGTGGGTTGCCGTATCGGCAACGGCGGTCCCGTTGATCGAGGTTGGGATTGCGCCCGGTGTGGGGATGCTGGACGACGAGCCGGTCGGCGAGATATCCGTCGTCGGTGGTGTTCGCGTCGCCAGGCGTTTGGACGTCCAAGTCGGCGGTACGGCCGTACACACGCTTGAGCGCTCGTACGACGACGCCGCCGGTAATCCCTATCAGGCCGAAAGCGCGTGGGTTATGCTTGGGGTACGACCGTTTGTCGAGATTGGAGAACGGTTGGAAATCGGGCTGCCGCTGCGTACCGGTTCCGGGATCGTGCAGTTCCGCTACGAGCGGCCTTATCGGAATCAGCTCGCCTGGGACGACGAGTTGGTCGACCGTGAACAGGTGGCGGTCCTCAGCGCCGGAGTTGACGCTCGACTGATCGTAACGTCGCGGTGGAGCGTCACCGGCGAGCTTGGCGGGCGTACGAGCTCGCCGATTCGCACCGTTGTCGAGTTTGATCGCGACGCATTGACTTCGTTCTACGGAGGCATTGGAACGGCGTATCGACTCGGTCTCTAAAATGGTCTCGCGCCGGGCATCCTGCCCGGCGCTTGGCTTTTATCAGATGGGCCGCTAGAATCGGGGAGTGAACCATGCGCTTTTGTTTGCGTATGTTCTTCTCCTCGCCGCGGGTACCGGCGGCGTGGTGTCCCTGGCGTTCTTGCATCACCGGCTGCGTCAACGGATTACCGTTTCATTTCTCGTCGCCAATACCGCCCTCCTCATATCGCTGATCATAGTGTTAGTCTCGTTTTACCTTGATCAAATAATCGTCGCGTCGCCGGGAGAGGACATGTTCGAACTGTCACTCTTCCGTACTCTGGCGGGGTTTATTCTCGGCGCGATTACCTACGGCGGTGTCGCCAGTGGCACGATATCGATCCCCGGAGTAACGGTACGGCGGATAATCCCGTTTTTTGTCGTTCCAGTGGCGGGTATGCTCGTCCAGTCCGTCCTTGTCGTCGGCGGATTTCCTGAGATTGCGCGGTCGCTTGGTCCGGTTTACCTCTACACCGTCTCAGTGTGCCTCTTCGCTATCGGCACGACGCTGATACGCCGAGGACCAAACGTCGAGTACAAAACGATGGCGTGGTTTCTCGTCGGCTACGGGTACCTGACCGCGTTCTACGCGGTGGGATCGGTGATCGTCTACAGCTTGCTGAGTAAGGTTTCGCTATTCGCGCGAACGGAGGTAAGTCTCGACTTTGTGTACTACTTCCTCTGGAGTTTGCTCTCTATCCTGGCTTTCCTGCGCTACCTGACTCGACCGTCGGCGTTGCGGCCCGACGACCACGTTAGCGACGCGTTTGTCACCGCCTACGGGATTACACCTCGCGAGCGCGAGATCATCGTCCTGATCGGGCGGGGGTTGAGTAATCAGCAGATTGCCGATCGTCTAAACGTTTCCTTCACAACGGTACGTACCCATGTTTACAACTGTTTCCAAAAATGCGGCGCGGGGAGTCGGGTTGATCTTTTACGGTTAGTGAGCGGATTTACGGAGTAGAACCGCCGTACGATAAATCACGGATCGCCTAACGCCCGCCGTATAACCCCCTCCCAGAACGATCGAAACCGGGCCCAACCCTCTTCGGTACAAAAGTCGATGCCGTTGTACGGATCAGAACGCGGGCCCTTCATCGCAAAGAACGTTATGGATCCGATAATAAACGCGCCCAGCGCCGCGCCGTCGAGGCTGCCCATATCCTGCGGAAAGTGGGTACCGAGGAGTTCGATGATCCGGGTTCCTTCGGTTTCGCGCTCTCGTTGCGCGGCTTTGGCGAGCGGTGACTCCGGGTGGTTGATCTCCCAAATCAGGACGTGCTGAAACAACGGACTATGGGTGACGAGTTCCTGATAGCTTCCAAAAACCGCGATTCCCGCCTCCACCGCTGAACTCCAGCGCCTGTCGAGTAAGCCAGATTCCAGATGTTGGCGGACGGGCCTCCAGAGGTTAACTCGCTCGGCAAAGCGCGTTAGGAGTCCGTCCCAGCCGCCGAAGTAGCGATAAATGAGCACCTTGTCGAGGCCGGCAAGGCGGGCGACCGCGTTGATCCCCGCTTCTCGCCCCTCGACAAGGACCTGTTCGAGCGCTTTGAGAATTTTCTCTTCGCTGTCACCGCGACTCACGACGTTTCTTGGTCTACACCATCCTCGAGTATTTCCTCAACCGGAAGGCGTGGCGATTGGCCAAATCGTCCGCGGGGCTCGCCAACGTGGAGGAGCATCTGCACCGTTCCGCCCTCCGGCGCCCAGAGTTCGTGAAATCGCGCGTAGGAGGCGGCGACCTCCGGGTATTCCTGCAGACCCTGAGAGAGCGGAAGCAGCTCGTATCCCATATTTCGAACGTCCATCCAGAGATACTGAAGATCTCGTCCAGCCTCAAACCAGCTTTGCGGATCGTTCCGTTCAGTGACTTGGGCGATAAGCGTATTACCGTCGCGTACCGCGCCCGTAAAGAGCTTAATCCCTGATTCGGTGTATTGTTCCAACGTTTGCGGGAAAAGTCCCGCCATGCGGTCGATGAACCAAAAAGAGCGCGAACGAAAGTTTCCCTTGAGCGTAATACCGTACGGGTTCTCGCGCCGGGCTCGCGGACCCACCTGTGTGACGACGAGGCTTTCGAGCGCCGTTGGTTCATGGTTCATTTCCGTCTCAAAGCTGAGTATCGCGAGATCGATCGACTGGCCGACGCGCTCCGTCTCCATTTCGACGATAATCGCGGACCAATCGCTGCTGTACTCGGACGCCAGTCGCGATGCGGTTGCTTCGTCAAACGACGCGGCGTTCATGCGGTACTTAACCGTCGGGCTCGTGAGTCCGTCAATCGTCGCGATCGTACGACTCGGTGCGGAATCAATTATCCAGCGAAACAGGTCCGCTCCGGGATCGGCGGCCAGACTCCAGTCGTCGCCGATCCACTCCGTAGTCAGTTCGAAGCCCAGCTCGGCAGCAACAACCTCCGCGGCCGCGCTCAACGCGCCCAAACTGATGACGAGTTGGCGACCAATTGGATCGGTCTCCGGCAAAAGCCGATCCGGGTCCAATCCGCCGATGAGCTCGGAATCGCTCACGACTCGTAGCTGCCAGCTCTGGACGTTGTGCGCGTTGGCGGCCCAACGTGCACCCTCAACGATCTCTCCCCACGGCGCCGAGGTCGATTCGTCGGCTTGACTCTCACAGGACACAAACGCCATGGCGAAGACACCAACGACGACCGTGTATAGGTAACGTTTTATTTTCATAGTCACTCCTCGGTGATATAATGTCACTATACGGTGACAAAAGCAAGTAGTTTTTTCGCCTTCTCGAAACAGCGCGCAAAGTTCCGATTACGTCCTCACAGCGAGGTGCTTGTGGATAGGTATTTCAAAGCTCGCGCGTGACGTTCGATTTGGCGCGCTCGCGTCGTATTCCACGTAGAACAACTCAGCTATCGATCGCGTCGACGCGCCGGATCGCGAGATTGTCGATCCAAAACTCGTTGTGGCATTCAAATAAAAGGTTACCGCTGCGGGTGATTTCGTCGGTTATCTCTATCGTTCCGACTGCCGCTCCGTTTACGTACGCTGATACGTACCCGTCTTCGAGTACAAGGTCGATGTGCGCCCAGTTGCCGACCGGTAGTGTGAGTTCGTATTCGTGCCCATTCTCGGAACGACCGTCGAAGTTTTGAAAGGAGATGAGAAACTCGCTCCCGAACATCAGGCAGACGCGTTGGCTTTCGTCGCGGTAGAGGTTGACGTGTATCGGCGGATGGTCCTCATTTATCATTTCGCCCAGTCTGAGGTCAAATGAAACGACTCCGGGTTCGGAAATCGTTGCGGGGATCATCCAGCCGGTCCCGGCGCCAACCGGCGCGCGGGCGTGAATCATTCCTTCGTGGACTCGAACGCCGTCGCCGTAATCGAGACCGACGGGCCATTCCTCAAACGAAAACTCGGCGACGAGTTCACCTTCGTTAAACGCTAAACCCGGAAGGTCATCGGGTGCACCCCCCGATTCGTCCGGCCCGCCGACCGACGGGGTCGTAGGTTGCTCGTCGACCGAAGCGCCACTCGCGACGGCAGTACCGTCAATAAGAGTCGCGTACTTCTCTTCCATCGCGAGATCGATGCGAGCGACGCCGATTATCTCCGCCGACTCCACGTCAACGAGGCGTAAGTTGACCTGAATCGTCTCCGTGAGCTCCAGCTTTGTTCCGATTATCAGGTAGTCCGCACCCGACATTCGGCCGAACTGGGCAACCTCCTCTTCCGAGATCATCCCCGACATCAGCGAGAACTCGAACTCGGTGAGGATCGATTCGATGAGGTCTCGCTCCAAAATCGTAAAGCGATCGGGAAACGACCGGGTGATCTCAAAGATGACGTCGCTGGAGAGGTATGAACTCAATGCGTCCTGAGTCTCGGACCTAAAATCGACAAGGGGGAGGACGGCGATCTTGTACGGTTGCTCTTGCGTGGCGTTTGCAAAAATATCGGTCAGGCCATGTTGGAAAGCAGCACTGTTGTCCGGTGGTGCCGTCGCACACCCTACCCACGATACTACTGCCGGTACCGTAATTAGATATGTGCTTTTCATGGTACTTGCAGTATAAACCCAAAATCGCGGCCCCCAGGATATGTTTCCGATAATTACCGTTATTCGTTACCTTTGACTGCACATCGGGAGGCTTCGATATGCCAAAACAGAAGAAAAGAGCAAAACGACCGTCCGGTTCGCCGGCGACCGTCGCCAGAAAAAAGGAAGAGCGGATCGCGCGCGACCGCCAACGGCGACGACGAAGGACCATCGTCCAGATTTCGATCGTAGCCCTAATCGTCGCTGTCGGCGGCGGAGTTTTGTACGCGCTCAATATGCGCGAAAGTGAATCGTACGATCTTTCCGAGATCGGGAACGGAATACCCGCAGTCGTGCAAGTGCACGACGTGACCTGTCCAGTGTGCACCGAACTCAGGGCAAACGTTACGCGTATTGAAAACGAGTTTGATGATTCGGATTTACTCATCCGGGTCGCCGACATCCGCGACGAGAGCGGGAGGCGATTTGCCGCGCGCTACACAACCGCGCGACGCGCGACGCTACTGTTTATCGACGGCGACGGTAGCCTCGTCCAGGTCACCAGCGGCGAGCAGAGCGTCGGCGAGCTTCGACGCTTGTTTCGGCGTCACCTCGAGGCGGGTACGGAATAGTTCTCGGCTACGGGGGCCACTCTCGTCGGACTCGTCATTTTCGCCGTGCGTCCGGGTGAATTAGTCCCTCACGAGCCAAGACGTCCCAGGTCTTACCTGGTACTTTAAGAACGCCCGGAGGGTCGGTTTGCTCGCCTGCTCCTCTGGCAACGTGGTCGATAGATGAACGCCCGCCAGACTTTACGGGGGTAGGCGATCGCTCGCGACCGCTTATTCGTCTGGTCGGTCGTCGACGCGCCAGTTGCAACCTGATTCCGAATAGTAAAACGACGAGCGCAAGCAGAGCGCCACTCAGGAAGAGAAACGTCGGGTGGACAAGGACGGCAAGCCCCGTTTTTACCAAAGTCGACTCCGACACCCGGCCATTGCCGGGGACTATACGCTGAGATCTACGATTTGGCCCAGCGCGGGATCGGTAATAAGCGCCGCGCTCTCAAGCATCTCGACGATTTGCTCGGCCTGATTCTGCGCGACCTCTAACGCCGAATCTAATGTCGCTACCGATGCTTCTCGCGCAACGATGCTGTTGTCAACGGCTGTCGCGGCTACGTGATCGTTCATATAATCAAGGTACTCCCGGACCGAGCTTATGTCCAAGGTCGCGTAACCCAAGTTTCCGCGGAAAGATAAGATGGACCACGACTTGACCAATCGATAGTCTTTAACGAAGGTCTGTGGCAGAAAATGGCGGAGCTTTTTGTTGGTAACAAAGCCTGGTCACCCGAGCTTAAGCTGGGAGTTGGAGCGGGACCGACGCGTCCCCACGCCCATAATGGATTTTCAATCAGCGGCGTGGTCGCGGGAACAACGACCATCGCGATCGGCCCCTACCTTCGCACTTTGATCGCCGGCGATTACGTTTGTATCCCGGCCGGGATCGTCCATCTCTGCTCTGTGGACGGTCGCGAGCGATTCGAATACGCGAGTTTCTACCTTCCCATCGCGGCGCGACTATCCCTCGGCGATTGGTGCAAACAGATTCGGTTTGGGCATACCGATCCGGCGCGGCTCATCTCGCGCTTTCGTCGTGCCCTGAGCGCGCACTCGAGCGACATCGTACAGACGATACTCGCCGGGTTTGGCGAGGACGCCGTAACCGCTCCCGACGTCATCAACGTATCGCCACTTTCTTTTGCTAAATCTATGGTGACAGGTGACGCCGATCCCGTCGGATCTCAAAGAAACGATTCTCGATTCAAACGTTACCGCGAAGCAAAGACACGTTTTGGCGTCGGTCCAAAATCCGTTGCCGCCATCTACCGCATCGAACGGGCCAAATCCTTGTTACGGGCGAAGGTGTCGTTGGCCGAGGTAGCACTCGAGTGTGGCTATTTTGATCAGAGCCACTTTACTACGTCGTTTCGACAATACACCGGATTAACCCCGCGGCAGTTTATCGGCCGTTGATAGGATCTCTGCGGGCCCACCCGCACATTTTTCCAATCCGTACCCAATCTCGACGCGTACAATGGCCGGCAAAGGAGTTTTATGAAAGCTGCCATTGTTGTCGATCAAGCCCAGCCAAAAGGCCTCCTCGCCAATACTGCCGCGGTGCTCGGGGTATCTCTCGGCGCGATCCATTCGGAGATCATTGGCCCGGCCATTGCAGATGCATCAGGGACGATTCATCCGGGGATTACGGGGCTTCCGATTCCGATTCTCGCTGCTACCGACGTGAAAATCGCCGAGCTCATCGTTAGCGCTCGAGGCGCAGCGGATCTTGTGTGTGTACCGTTTAACGCGCTGGCGCAGCGCTGTACCGATTACGCTGACTACACCGACAAGTTATCCACGCGTAATTCTGAAGAGCTGGCGTACGTCGGTGTTCTCCTGGTTGGCGGTAAGCGCAGCGTGGCCACGCTTGTTGGCTCGCTCCCGCTTGTTCGATAACCGCGGCGCTCGATTTGAAAGGCCGTTTACCGGGCCGTATGGAATCATTACCTCTGTGTGCCGCGGTTGTTACTATCAATCTATGTCGGGCACTCCGTGCTTGATCCAGCGAAACGAGGTATCCGTAAACATGTGGTCGACGCCGGCGAGACGCAGCGTTTGGGCATTTGGGAAACGCCCGGCGTATTCGTCCAGATGGGCGACCGAGACAACCTCGTCTGCGTCTCCGTGGTAGAAAACGAGCCGTGTGTGATTACGTATCCAGTTCAGTGGCTTGGGTGGCAGGCGAAAATCCTCGACTTCCCAATCGGGATCTGCACCGCACCAGAACGGCGCGGCCAGGATGTGGATCTCCGCCGGCGGGATGTTTACCTCGAAGAGGCTGAATAGCTTGAGCGTTATCGAACCGGCCACCGAATGAGCAACGACAATTCCCCGTGATTGCATAGCGTTGATTTGGTCGCAAATCGCGGTAGACCAGGTGTCGTATCGAGGGTTATCGGGGTTCGGTAACGTCGGCGCGATCACCTCAGTTCCAAGGCGCGCACGGAGTTTGGCGGCCCAGATCTCGCGCACCGTCGTGGCGGTCCTACCTCCTGCTCCATGTAGTACGATCGCTTTCAATGTGCGCTTGTACCGGACGGCGTCTGTCCGGATTCATCGCCGTGGAGGAGGAGGAGGCGTCGGAGAAGTCCTCCCAGCGCGTCGAGTTCCTCCCCGTCGAGCGCCGCGAGGAGTTCAGCCTCAAAGCGGAGGTGGGAGACCACGGCCGCGTCGATCGTTTCGAGCCCATGTTCGGTGAGCGTCACGAGAGTACCGCGACGATCCGAGTTGTGAGGCACGCGGCGGATGAGACCCTTTGACTCGAGTCTGTCGAGCCGGTTGGTCATCGCGCCCGAGGATAACATCGTGGCCTTGTACAAGTCGGTCGGCGTCAGCTGATAGGGAGCGCCGTTCCGCCTGATCGTTGCGAGCACATCAAAATCCGCCCCCGTGAGTCCAAACTCGGCGTAGTCCGTCTCCATGAGCGCTTCAAAATAGCGGGACAGACGAGATACTCGCCCGACAATACCGATCGGGGACGGATCAACGTCGGGTCGCTCCTGCCGCCACTGGGCAATTATGTGATCTACATGGTCGTTCACTGCCCCAAAACGTAGCAGATCGATCGACGCATGTAAATATCTTGACGTCAAGATAAATAGGCGGTATAATCTCAATATTAAGATACTTTATATAAAGAAATTTGATATGGAGGAATAATGAAGGACGTCATGCTGACCGCTATTGCGCCGATTCTGTGGGGAACGACCTACGTCGTGACGACCGAGTTTTTGCCGGGATTCCACCCATTTTTGGCGGCAACGTTACGGGCGCTTCCGGTAGGAATAGTCCTTACCGCCCTGGGACGATCTTTACCCAAGGGTATTTGGTGGTTGCGGATATTTGTCCTCGGAACGTTGAACATCGGGGTTTTCTTTGCGCTGCTGTTTATCGCGGCGTATCGTCTACCGGGCGGCGTGGTTACGACGATCGGGGCGTTGCAGCCGATCATCGTACTCGTCTTATCGTGGCCGCTCTTTGGCGAGCGTCCCTCCGCGTGGGCACTCGCTGCTTCGGCGACCGGTGTCGTCGGGGTCGCTTTGCTCGTTCTTGGCCCCGGCTCCAGCTGGGACGGATTGGGAATTCTTGCTTCGGTCGGTGCCGCGGTTTCGATGGCGCTCGGCGTGTTACTTACAAAGCGATGGGGAAGACCGGCCCCGCTTTTGTCGTTTACCGGTTGGCAGCTCACGGCCGGAGCGCTTGTCGTCGGCGTTATTGCGCTGTCTATCGTTCCGACGATACCGCCTCTGGACGGGCGATCTGTAATCGGATTGGCGTGGCTCGTTCTGCTCAATACCGGTCTCGCCTATGTTTTTTGGTTTCGCGGTATCGAGCGCATCCCCAGGGCATGGCATCTATCGGTGCTGGTGCTCCTTAGTCCGATCGCCGCCGTCGCTGCCGGTGCGATTGTTCTCGATCAGACGTTCTCCCCGATCCAGCTCGCGGGCATGTTGGTAGTATTTGCGAGCGTAATCGGGGCGCAGTTATTGTCCTCGGGCACAAAACTACAATCCAAGGTTGGGTCCGATCAGGTCGAGGAGGCGATCGTAGCGACGACGGACGTCGGCGACGTCGCCCTCGGCGAGGACTTCGATATATAGTCCACGCGCACAGGCGAGAGCGATCGACGGCATATCCCATACAGGATCGGGGACGCCGGAGAAGCGCAGCGTTTCGAGCATCATCTCTCGCCAATACCCGACCAGATCTCGACTCAGGAAGTCTGCATAGAGTTCGCGGTCGCGATTCGCTTCGGCGACGAGATCAAAGAAAAACCGCAAACGGTCAACGGCGTTCGGTTCGGTCATCGCCCGGAACACTCGTCGGAGTAGCGGGATCGGATCGAATCCTCCGGACATCAACTCACCAATTAACCGTTGCTGTTCGGCACGTTCATATTCGAGGACCGATATCACGAGTTTTTCTCGTGATTCAAAGTAGTGAACGAGCATCCGCGCGCTGACGCCAATCCTCGCGCCGATCGTCCGCAAGGAGAGATCAACGCGACCGGCCTGCATAAACTCCGTGTGCGCCCGCCTGGTGAGCTCGATGAGCGAAAGCGATGGCCTGGCCATGATACCGCTATACAGCGTCCACGATTCGCTTCACGAAGTTTCCGACGGCACGCTCCAGCTGGCGCCGGCCGGGATCCTCAACCGGGAAATGGCCGCAACCATCGAGGCGCACGAGTTCCTTGTCCACGATCAGGCGATCGTAAAACGGTGTCGACAGCTCAAGCGGCGTCCACGGATCGATCGCTGGGTGGGCGAGGAGTACCGGACAGACGTCAAAGCGCTCCGGCTCCGCCGCGGGGCGCAGGTTTATAAGACTCCTGAGAAAGCGGATCGACGCGGCCGATCCTCCGGCAAGACGATCACGGATAAACACCGCGCTGATATCGGGATCATTGGATATCAGTTTCATCGGCGAGAGCCACTTCATCGGAACGGTGATCCCGTCCAGAAGCGGTCCAAAGGCCTTTAAGAGCAGGTAGCCCGCGCCGCCGACCAAACGATTCTTGCCGATTTGAGCCATCGTCGCGAGACGACGGGTGTCCGCAAGCGTTGTGGCGATTACTCCGGAAACGCGCCGATTTTGGGCCGCGGCCAGGTAGGCGAGAAGGCCTCCGATCGAGAGGCCCCAGACAAAAACGGGTAGGCCATCCCGCTCTCGCTCCGCGTTTATCAGGGAGGACGCAATGTCGCACCACAGGGCGTAGCTTGGACGGAGCGCTCGCGCGCGGACGGTCAGACCGTAACCGGGGAGATCCGGGGCAATGACTTCGCAGCCGGCGCGCTGCGCCATGCGGGCAAAAGGACCGAGAACGCGGCCGTTTCCGCCGCCACCGTGCAGAAGAATCATCTTGGCCTGCGGGTGCGAGTGAATGTAACGATCGACGTGAATCATGTGCCCGGACCACTCCCACCACTGTTCCTGCGGAAGTGCGTCTCCCTCGATTCGTAGATCCGTCGGGAGGTACTTCTGGTACCACCGCCATTCGGGTCGATTGAGATATGTCGCTTTCTCGCCGATCCGTGGAGTTGCAGTATGGGATTTCACGGTGCCTCCTATAACTCGCGTTAATGTAACTAGTGTTACATTAATCGTCAAGCTCGTCGGCTGCGAGAGATCCAACGACAAAGAGTCGGGTTGGCTGTGTCTTACCGCGCATCGTCACCGCCTCGGTTTCTGCGAGAGAAAACTCGGCGCGAACTTCCGGTTGGAGGAGCGCCACCGTCTCGCCGCTGAGGAGGATGTCGGTTTCGACGACCTTGGTCTGGCTCTCGATTCGTGAGGCGACGTTGACGGTATCGCCGATCACGGTATACTCCCGGCGATCCTCCGCACCCACCGTACCGGCAATCAGGACGCCGGTATGGATTCCCACGCCGTGGCGTATCGTGCGGTCCGGGCGTGACGCGTTAAACTCGGTGAGGGCGGCGCGTATGCCGACAGCGGCGCGGAGCGCCGCTTGGGCATGATCATCTACGCCAAAGACCGGTGAGAAAACGGCCATAACGGAATCTCCGATAAACTTGTTTACGACGCCGTTGTGATCGGTGATCGGCCGAACGATGTGGCCGAAGTACTCGTTGAGAAACTCTACCAGTTCACGCGGCGGCATCGTCTCACTGAGGGCGGTAAAGCCTCGAATATCCGAGAACATCACCGTCGTAACGATCTCTTCGCCGGCAAGATCGATAGCTCCGCCTTCCATAAGCTTCTCGGCGATCTCCGTGGAGACGTAGCGGCCAAAAGTGTCGCGTATTTTCTCGCGTTCCTCGAGACCTTCGACCATCCGATTAAAATGACCCTTGAGGCGGCCGATTTCGTCGCCGGCGAGGACACTGGTCCGCGAGGTAAAATCACCGTGCGAGACCGCCGCCATACGTTGGATCAACGTATCGAGCGGTTTTTGTATCGCCTTGCGGAATGAAATAAGCGAGCCGATCTGGGCCAGAACAAAATAGATCGATACGAGGCCGACGACCGCGGCCGGAGCAAAGGCAAGCGCGATGGCGAGGATGTCGGGCGTGGAGGAGGAGCGGGCCTCCTCGACCATCCACCAGTTAAACACAACCGGGATCGCCACCGAAAGAAGTATAGGAATAAGACCGACGGAGACGATCAGCAACTGTACCCGTTGCGCGAGCGAGAAGGAACGCCCGTGCTTGAACCGAAAGCGGTCTGCATCCGTAAAGACCCGCTCGGCGATTCCGCGCGTTACATACGGTATCGTGAGCGTCATATTGAACTGACCGACAAGCGCACCAAACATCAGAAACGAGGCGATGTCGATCAATGGATTTGACTCCTGCATCCCGCCCGATCGAATTGCGACTTTAATCACGAGGTCGAGAACTCCAAGGATCCACGGAATCCAAAAAATGATCTGCGGAAGGGTGAGGATTCTGCGGTCGACTATCTCCGAGATCTCCTCTCCGACGCGGCGTCGGTAGACCGGCAGTAGAAACAGCGCGAGGGAAAGCCACATTCCCACGACGCCGAGAGCCCAACGCGTTAGCGGATTGCTCCGCTGGACGTCGTCGACCAATCCGCGTCCGAGCCGGCGTTCGAGCTGGAGACCTCGTCGCTCCCATTCGGTTTCGTCTGAAAAATCGTCGATGCGAAAGAGCTCGCGGTTCTCTTCGACAAAATCCACGATTCGACCAAAATCGGTCGTCGCAAACGCCTCAAAAAAGCCGACAACGCTTCCACCGATAAGCAGCGTTATCGCGGTTAGCAGGTACAGTGGTAAAAACAGACGTCGAAAAGCCGGGCTCGATCGTTCCATCTCTGTAAGATAGTCACGCCTCAATTCCGGCACAATACGAGGTAACTTGCGATTGCTCGATCTTCTGCTACCATTATTACGAGATACAGAGTTTTACGGGCGTACTCGCGGGAGGCGACGAGTCCATATGGCGCGACAGAGTTTACAGGTCATGGTACCTCTTCTGATCGCCTTCAGCGCGGCGTCCTGTTTCGTTGGGATTCACACGCCCTCAGTCGTCGATACCGACGGAGATCTGGCCCAACTATCAAATGGGACGACAGTCGACCGCCAGCGCGGCCTGATGTGGGCGACCGCCGACAACAAAAAGGACATCACGTTTGCAGAGGCAGGTGACTACGTCGAGGATTTTACCCTCGCCGGGTACGCGGACTGGCGTTTTCCGACGCTGCAGGAACTCGAGACGCTCTACGTTGAGACATCGGAAAACCAAACGCCACCGGGCCCCGGGTGCTATGGCGGGTATGACATACATCGATTTTTTGAGTTGACCTGCTGCTGTCCGTGGGCGCTGCAGGAAGACGGAAACCGGGCCGCGAGTTTCCCGTACATACCCGGCATGGGGACGATGTGGCATCACAATTCCGGCCGGAGCGGGAATCGGGTGCTACCAGTACGAGATCTCGAGGAAGATTGGACGATGCCCGCGAGATAAGTCGAGCTGTACAGCGGTAGACGACCATCGCCACAAACGATCGAAGAACTCGGCGTCGCCGTACAGACTCACGATTCGGTGGATTAGCGGGATAAAAACGACGTTTTTGTAGGGGCAAATTGACCCTTCTACGATCTTGTTTTGTTTTTATAAACCTGATAACGTTTCGCTTTCCATAAAAGGAGGCACTATGAACAATCGATTCTACGTTGTACTCGCGATTGCGGCTGCCGCGGTACTTATCGGCTGCGCACCGTCCGACGAAGAAGAGGGCGTGGTCGAGCCCGCTGAAACCACCGAAGACACGGTCCGTGCGGCGTTTGTGTACATCGGTCCTGCCGGAGACTTTGGATGGACCTATGCGCATGACCAAGGACGACTCTACGCCGAGGAGCAGCTCCCCTGGCTTGAGACGATCACGGTCGAAAGCGTACCCGAGGGCGACGCGGTTCGGTTTATCGATCGACTTGTCCAGGAACAAGACGTTGACGTTGTGTTTACGACGAGCTTCGGCTACATGGAAGACACCGTCGCCGCGGCCGAAAAGTATCCCGACGTGACCTTCTTTCACGCGTCCGGTTTTATGCGCACTCCCAACATGGGTACGTACATGGGTGACATGTACCAGATCTACTACCTCAACGGACTTATCACCGGCGCGATTACCGAAACCAACCAAATAGGCTACGTCGCAGCGTTTCCGATTCCCGAGCTCTTTCGGCATATGAACGCCTTTGCGCTTGGCGTGGCCGAGATCAACCCCGAGGCCCGTCTGAGCGCGCGTTGGACGTACGCATGGTACGCGCCCGACACGGCACGTGAAGCGGCGGAAGCGCTCATCGCCGAGGGTGCCGACGTACTCGCGTTCACCGAGGACACGCCGACCGTTGTCGAAGTTGCCCAGGAGTACATGGATGCCGGTGACCGGGTATTCGCGATGAGCCACTACAGCCCGATGCAGGCGTACGGACCGGACGCCGCCATAACCGGTCATCTCACCGATTGGGGCGTTATGTACGTTCAGATGCTCGAAGATTATCGCGCCGGCGCATTGGGCGATATGACCGACTATGATCTCCTTTGGTTGCTTGAGGACGGCGCGGTCGAGCTTGGCGCGACATGGGAAGAGCAGATCAACCCACAATACGTCGACGACCTTCAGGCGATCATGATCGACCACGAGGAGTTTGGCGAGATCAGCATCTACGATCTGGTTATGACCCGTTACGATCAGATGCTCGAAGGACGGGACGTATTTGATCCGTTTACCGGCCCGATTTCGGACCAGGACGGAACGATCACGGTTCCGGCCGGCGAGGTAGCGTCAATACCGCACTTGTTTGCCGAAATGAACTACCACGTTCCCAACTGGGTCACCCCACCGCCCCAGCAATAAGCAATTCGTGTTAGATTGAGCAGGCGTCGTGGCTCCCGTGTGAGGGGCCACCGCCTGTTTTTTTTGGCTCATGAGAACGATAAAACGACTGGAGATGCGCCGCATCGGCAAACGATTTGCCGATGTCGTCGCCAACCATAACGTCCACCTCGAAATCAATGCCGGAGATATCCTCGGTCTACTCGGCGAAAACGGCGCCGGTAAAACGACGTTGATGAACGTGCTCTACGGACTGTACCGTGCGGAAGAGGGCGAGATCGTGATCAACGGCGAGCGAGTGGAGATCGATAGTCCCCGCGACAGCCGCCGCCTCGGCATCGGGATGATCCACCAGCATTTTATGCTGGTCCAGAACCACACCGTTCTCGACAACGTCGCCCTCGGTGACGAAACGATCCCATTTTTCCTTCCTCGTCGCGCGATTCGTACCCGTGTCGCCGAACTTGCCGAGCGTCTCGGGCTCCACGTCGACCTCGACAAAAAGATCTACGAGCTCTCCGCCGGAGAGCAGCAACGGGTCGAAATCATCAAAGCGCTCTACCGCAACGCCGATCTGCTCATCATGGATGAGCCGACCTCCGTGCTTACGCCGCAGGAAACCGACGCCCTCTTTGAGACGCTGCGGACGATGAGCCGCGAAGGCCACTCGGTTATCTTGATCAGTCATAAACTCGAAGAGATCACCGCGATCTCAAACCGTGTGCTCGTTCTCCGCCGCGGCGAGGTAACGGGCGAGGCCGAGACAAAGCTGGTAACCAAGGCGGATCTGGCACGCATGATGATCGGGCGTGACCTCGCCGAGTCCTATCCAAAAGCCAATATCAAGCCGGGAAATGCGGTTCTGGAAATCGAGGAGCTCGAGGTGCGCGACGATCGTTTGTTGCCGGCGGTTCAGGGTCTTTCCTTGACGGTGTACGAGAACGAAATCCTCGGCATTGCCGGTGTCTCCGGCAACGGACAGCGCGAAACGATCCAGGCGATCTCCGGTCTTCGTGAGGCGGAGTCGGGGCGCGTCGTCCTCCACGGTGAGGAAATCACTAATACCGCGGCCCGGCACATCAGCGATCGCGGAATCGGTCACGTACCGGAAGATCGAATGATTCACGGGATCGTGCCCAATCTTTTCCTCTTTGAGAATGCCGTACTTAAAAAACACCATCGACCGCCATTTAGCTCGCGGGCGCGGATGAACTACGGAACGGTGCGTACCCATGCCGATACCCTCGTGACCGACTATCAGGTCGCCGCACCTTCGATTTCGGTCCCGATGAAACACCTGTCCGGGGGTAACATCCAGAAACTTGTTCTCGGCCGCGAGATCAGTAAGGAACCGCGACTACTTATCGCCGCGCACCCAACCTACGGTCTCGACGTTGGGGCGGCGGAATACGTCCGCAAACAGCTTGTCGCCCTTCGTGACGCCGGCGGTTCGGTACTGCTCGTGTCGGAGGATCTGGACGAGTTGTTTTCGGTCTGCGATCGCGTTGCCGTGTTTTACGAGGGCCGGATTACGGGGATCGTAAAGCCTGACGATACGACAATCGAAGAGGTCGGCCTCTTGATGGCCGGCGTAGGTGACCACGTTTCCGCAGCGGGAGGCGCTAACGAATGAAGCTCTTGATAACGCCGCGCGACCATACCGGCGTGTGGTTTAACGTCGGAGTCCTGATGATCTCGCTTCTCGCGGGGCTTGTTGCTGTAGGTATCGTGTTTGTTACTCGTGGCGTAAATCCTTTCCTCGCCATCTGGAGTATTTTTGAGGGGTCTTTTGGCTCGTGGTACGGGATTAAAGAAACGATTACAAAGGCGATACCGCTTGTTTTGATCGGCAGCGGGCTCGCGCTCGCCTATCGCGCCAAATTTTGGAACATCGGTGCCGAAAGCCAGCTCCTGATGGGCGCCGTGTTTGCTACCTGGGTTGGTCTGAGCTGGGGGCCCGGACTATCGGCCTGGTCGATTATCCCGCTGATGTTTCTCGCCGGATTTGTCGGCGGTGCACTGTGGGGGGTAATTCCGGCGATCTTTAAGATCCGCTTTGGTATCAACGAGGTTATTTCGACGCTCATGCTCAACTACGTCGCCGCGGAGATCGTTAAGTTTCTTGTCGTCGGTCCGTGGAAAGGTGAGACCAAACACGGTTATCCGTACACCGACGACTTACCCGAACAGGCGATTCTATCCCTGTTTCGTCTCTCGCGGATTTCGCCGATTCTCGTAGTTCTCGCCATCGTTGTCGCCCTGAGTCTGACCTGGATAATCTTTCGCACCCGGTTCGGCTACGAGATACGCGTGATCGGAGAGAACACCGAGGCCGCCCGCTACGCGGGGATCGACTTTTTCCGAATCCTCGTACTGACGATGGTGATCTCAGGTGGCGTCGCCGGTCTCGCCGGAGCCGGTCAGTTAATGGCGATACACCACAACCTGAGTTATCCCGAAACGATAAGCGCGGGATACGGATTTACCGCCATAATCGTAGCGTGGCTCGGAAAACTCAATCCGGCGTTTGTCATACTCTCGGGTATCTTCTTTGCCGGAATTCTCGTCGGCGGCGACGCAATTCAAATGACGATGGGGCTTCCCGCGGTCACAGTCGAGGTGTTTAACGGATTTATTCTCGTGTTTCTGATCATGGGAGATTATCTCCTCTACCACCGTGTCTCGGTAATACGGAGTGCAGCGTAATGGAAGTCGTCGTCAACATCCTGGTGCGAACCGTTGTCGCCGGTACCCCGCTCCTGCTCGCGACGCTCGGTGAGATTGTGAGCGAACGATCGGGTATTCTCAACCTCGGCGTCGAGGGAATGATGGCCGTTGGCGCCGTCACCGCATTTATCGTGACCTTCACCACCGGTAATCCCTGGTTAGGGATGCTTGTCGCCGTTGTCGCCGGGGCCGCGATAAGCGGTATTCACGCGTTTGTCACGGTAACCCTACGTGCTAATCAGGTAGTAAGTGGTCTCGCGGTGACGATGGTTGGGCTCGGGATAAGTGGGCTGTGGGGGAAACCGTACATCGGGCGACCCTTGCCGATAAAGATGCCGGAAGCGCCGATACCGGTTCTGAGCGAGATTCCGCTTATCGGGCCGGTCTTGTTTGACCATGATCCCTACGTGTACATGTCGATTGGTCTCGGCATTCTCGTCTGGTTTGTGATGGGCCATACCCGGGCCGGCATAACGCTACGTAGCGTCGGCGAAAATCCCCGCGCCTCCGAGTCACAGGGAATCAACGTCAACAGAATTAAATACCTTTCCGTGATGATCGGCGGGGCGTTTGCCGGTCTTGCCGGTGCTCACCTTTCCACCGCGTACAGTCGCTCCTGGATCGAAGGTATGACCTCGGGTCGGGGATGGATCGTGATCGCCCTCACAATCTTTGCTCTTTGGGAACCCGCGCGGGCGTTTTTAGGCGCTTACGTATTCGGTGGCGTTTTTGTTCTGCAGTTTGTCCTTCAACCGCTCGGGATATCGCCAAATCTCCTGGCGATGCTTCCGTACCTCATCACCCTTGTGATTCTTCTTGTCTATGGTTTGGGGCGGAGCGGGCATCGCCGGATGGCGGCGCCGCAGACCTTGGGCGAACCGTTTGTTCGAGGTAGTCGTTAGGCACGACGAGCCGCGACACGCATCGCGTTAATTCGTTAGGCGCCGTTCCGAATAAGCTCGAGAGACATCCGGTTATGTCGCTCGACGAGCATCGGTAGATCGAGCGTCGTGAGCGTACCGTCTTGCACGACGATTTGTCCGTTGATGACCGAGATATCAACGGTCGGTGGTCGGCAGAATACCAGCGCCGCTACTGGATCGTGGAGCGCGCCGGCCAGGGACGGATCGTCGATACGATAGGCGACAAAATCTGCCGCCATGCCAGGCGCGATCACCCCCGTGTCGTCCCGACCGAGGATCGCGGCACCGCCTCTTGTCGCCATGCGCAACGCCTCACGTGCCGACAAAGCCCCCGGGTTTCCGCCGGCGCGCTGCAACAACATCGCGTGGCGAGCCTCGTCGAGGAGATGCCCGCTGTCGTTGGATGCCGATCCGTCGACTCCGAGGCCGAGTTTGACGCCGGCGTCGAGCATCGCGCGGACCGGCGCGATCCCGCTGGCCAGACGGAGATTTGACGAGGGGCAGTGACAGACGCCTGTCCGCGACCGCGCAAAGAGATCGATCTCGGACGAATCGAGTTTTACGCAGTGCGCGTGCCAGACATCATCCCCGATCCAACCAACGTCCTCCGCGTAGTCTCCCGGGCGACGCCCGAACACCTCGCGACTGTAGGCGATATCGTTCTCGTTTTCGGCGAGGTGCGTATGAAGTGAGACGCCGTAGCTGCGCGCGAGCTTAGCCGACTCGCGCATCAGATCAACTGAAACGCTGAACGGCGAGCAGGGGGCCACCGCGACGCGGACCATCGCGTATCGGGAGGAATCGTGATAGTCCTCGATGACCCGTCGCGTATCGGTCAGAATGTCCCGTTCGGTCTCAACAACGCGATCCGGCGGAAGGCCGCCGGCGCTCTCGCCCACACTCATCGATCCGCGGGTTGTATGGAAACGCATGCCGATTTTGCCCGCCGCCGCGATCTCGTCGTCGAGCGAGCAGTCGTTGGGAAAGATGTAGAGGTGGTCGCTCGACGTAGTACATCCGGAAAGCATCAACTCGGCCATCGCGAGCTGGGTCGAGGTGTAGATATGGCTACTTTCCAGGTTTGCCCAGATCGGATAGAGCGTCGTCAACCAGTCAAACAGTTCAGCGTCCTGGGCGATTACGCGGGTCATCGTCTGGTACATGTGATGATGAGTGTTGACGAGGCCGGGAATGACGATGTGTCGAGATAGGTCGATCGTCTCGTCGATCGCGAGGGCCGTACCCAGCACCGGATCGTCGCCGTCGGCCGCCACCGCCTCGATGACGTTGTCGCGAACGAGGATCGCGGCGTCCTGGAGCTCGCGAGAATCGTCGTCCATCGTCACGAGGGTGTGGATGTTTTTAAACAATCGCGTCATCTAACGATCCTCGTTGCCGGTAGAACTCCCGTCTATCCGCGCGGTGGCGCTCCGCCCTCAACAAGGCCGGCAAACCTATTGAGATATCCAAGAAAGGACTCGCTCACGGCGACGCTACGCAGGTGGTCCTTGGTGTACGGGCGGGGAATGGGCTTAAAATCGGTCGCGCGGCTCTCAACGGGCCAGTCAGGGTGAGCGATCGCCGTCCGTCCAAGTACGACGATATCCGCGCCTACCTCGCGGGCACGAATCCCGTCCGACCGCGTCGTTACGCCGCCGGCCACGGCGAGGGCAAGCGTTTTTGGGACGACAGCGCGGATCGCCGCGACAACGGGACCTCGACCGGGTTCAAACGGCGCTTCACCGGCGGCGTTCTGGAGTGACAGATGGAGCATGTTGATTTTTTCGGCGGCGAGCATACGCGAGAGCTCAATCGCGTCATCGAGCACGAGACCGCGTTTGTCAAAGATGTCGACCGGGGAAATACGCACGCTCAGGATAGGCTCCGCTCCAATCGCCTCGCGGACGGCCCGGGTTGTCTCGACGATCAGGCGAGCGCGACCGGCGATGTCGCCGCCCCAGCGATCGCCGCGATGATTGGCCGCCGGCGACAGGAACTGTGTGAACAGATAGCCGTTTGCGCCGTGAACCTCGACGCCGTCAAAGCCCGCATCGATCGCGCGCCGGGCGGCGTCTTTGTAGTCGTCTACAACTCGGTCAAGGTCGGCGGCCGTTGCCGCACGGACTCCATCGCCGGCGTCGGCCGATATGCGCTCGGGAGCTTGATGCGCAACGGCACCGCCGTGATGAAGTTGCGCGATCGCGGTCGCGCCGTGAGACCGAAACATATCCGCCAGGCGTTGTAATCCCGGTATGTGCTTGTCGTGGGCAATACCGAGCTGGCCGTCCCAGGCGTGTCCCTGTTCGGAGACAAACGAAGCACAGGTAGACACGATTCCAAAACCGCCGGCCCGTCGCTTTAACCATACAAACTCGTCATCCGAGAGCGTGCCGTCACTGTTACTTTGGAGATTCGTAAGCGGCGCGAGCATCGTTCGGTTACGAGTTGTCCGCATTGATCCGCGTGCGCCGCCGAGGTAAAGGGGTTCGTCGAGAAGATCGTGAGTAGCCATCGCGATATCGTGCGCTACTTGGTCAGTTTGGACAAGCGCGCACGTGCAGTCCGACGGTCACAGCAGACTCGACGCCGCCCGATCATCTTCGTACCTTAATAGCTTCGAAATGGAAGAACATATGGATATACAGGAAAACGCTCGCGCCGCGGCGACTGGGGCCCGAATCGGCGACGCGTTGGCGATGCCGGCGCATTGGTTCTACGATCCGTACGAGCTCGTCGACACGTTTGGGCGAGTAAACAACTATCTAAGCCCCCCGAAATCGCATCCGGGAAGCATCCTGTGGCGAAGCCGCTACGAACCGACGGAGCCGGAGTTCGATATTCTCGGTGATCAGCGCGTGTATTGGGGCCGTCGCGGCGTGCACTACCATCAACACCTGCGAGCCGGAGAGAACACCATTAATGTCAAACTTCTTAACATCGCGCTTTCTCTTATTGACGAGCTCGGGGATTATGACCGGACCGAGTATCTCACGCGTTACCAGGATTTTTTGCTTCGACCGGCCGATCATCGTGATACCTATCTTGAGGAGTGTCACCGCGGTTTTTTTGAGAATCTCAAACGCGGGATTCCGGCTTCACGCGCGGCGGTGAGCGAGAAACATATCGGCGGAATGGTGCCGGTCGTCCCACTGTACGCTCGGCTCCGTGCGCTCGGTCACGATCACAAAACGGCGGCTACGGCGGTCCACGAGCACGTCTCGGTAACTCATACCGGTCGGCTGATCCAGACGGCGGTCGATACACTTCTCGTCGTCTCTCGGGAGATAATCGAAGGTCGCGTGGAGGACTCAGGCCACGGCGGTCTACTCAGCGCCGTGCTCACCGCTCACCTTGAACGTCAGGATCTCGAGTTTCTCCGCGGGCCGATCGCCCGGATCGCCCGCGCCGAAAAACCGAGTCAGGTCATCGGTCGACGGTACAGTCCCGCGTGCTACCTCGACGGAGCGATGCCGGCGGTTTTTTACCTGGCACTTCGGTACGCGGATCATCCGCGAGAGGGCCTGGTAGAGAACGTCATGGTCGGTGGCGACAACTGCCATCGCGGCGCGGTTCTGGGTGCGCTCTTTGGGCTCGCTTCCGGTTTTACCGCGTTTCCGAACGGGTGGATCGACGGACTCGCGGTCAATCCTGACGCGGCATAGATTGCGCGTACGCTATGCTGCGACCGCAGCTCGAGATCGCCAGGCGACCCGCGCAAGAACCAGGAATGCCGCAATCCCAAAGATATCCGAAAAGAAATTCGGATAAATCAACATTACCGCGGCGACCCCGACGAAGACTCTCATCCAGATCGGGATAACGCGATGCCAAAATCCTTCGACGGCGACCGAGAGCATAAACACTCCCAGAACTGCCGAGATAACGGTCCACACGGTACCAATCTGCGGATTGACGAGGAGTAGTTCGGGTGCAAAGGCAAAGAGGAACGGAACGATAAATCCCGCGAGCGAGAGTCTGAGGGCGTTAAATCCGGTCCGATTCGGATCGCCGCCGCTGATTCCGGCGCCGGCAAATGCCGCGAGCGCAACCGGCGGAGTGATGTTGGCAAAGATCCCGAAGTAAAAGACAAACATATGGGCGACAAAAATAGCTGTCTCCTGTCCGCCCATGACCTCGCGAAACAGCGGCGTTCCCAGAAGAATCGGCGCGGCCATTGTGCTGGTAATGATGTAGGTAGGAATACTCGGTAGTCCCATCCCGAGGACGATCGACGCGATCATCGTCAAAATGAGGGTCATCAGGAGTTGCAGGGTTGGGTAGGCAACTCGACTGCCGGCGTTGATGACAAACTCGGCGAGGTTGAGCGCGACGCCGGTCTGCGTCGATACACCGACAACGATTCCGACGCACGCACACGCAAGGGCCACGCCGACCGTCGAACGTACGCCCTCGTCGATCGCTACGGTCACCGTGCGAAGATCCGTCGATTGGGCGCGGGTATGTCGAAAGAGAATGTTAAGGATAACCGAGCCTCCGATGACGGTTGCGAGCGTCGGTAGGGCGAAAGGTAAGGTAAACGTCCCGGCGCGAAAGAACGAAACGACACTCGGCGAGAAGACAAGTCCGACGGCGAGTATGGCCATCGGCCACATAAACTTCATCGACGAGGTGATGATGACGATACTCATGATCGACCAGAACGCCGCAAAGATCGGTGTTCGACCGCTAAATAGCAGCCAGACAAGGACAAAGATCGAAAACAGCAGGTATCCGCGCGTTCGGAGTACCTCGCGCAGACTCGGCAGCTGATCCTTGGGTAATCCCCGCAGACCCTTTCGTTTGGCCCTCAGGTGGACCTGGAGCAGTACGCCAAAGTAGTACAGCAGGGCGGGGAGAATCCCCGCCAACACGATCTGGAGGTACGGGATACCGAGATTCTCGGCCATGATAAACGCGGCGGCACCCATAATCGGCGGGAGAATTTGCCCGCCAACGCTCGCGCTCGCCTCGACCGCACCGGCAAAGTCCTTGTTGTACCCCACCTTTTTCATAAGCGGGATCGTAAAGGTACCGGTCGTTACGACGTTGGCGACTGCCGCGCCGTTTATCGAGCCAAGGAGACCGCTTGCGATCGTCGCCACCTTTGCGGGGCCACCGTCGCTCCCACCGCTCACCGCCATTGAGAAATCCTGAAAGAGAACACCGGCGCCGGTTTTAAGGAGGAAGCTCCCAAAGAGGATAAACAGGATGATATAGCTCGCCGAAACCCCGATCGCGGTGCTGAGCAGTCCTTCGGTAACGTAAACCAGGTGCACGATCAGCGACTGGAGCGCAGCGTTTATGACTTGCGGTGTGAGGACCGGATAGATCTTGAGCTTAGCCCAAACCCCGTACGCCAAAAACGCCAGGGCGAGTATCGGCAGGCTCCAACCCAGAGCTCGACGCGTCGCTTCGATAACGAGCCCGAGCGCGACGATACCGATAAAAAAGTCGACCTGATTGATGATTCCGCCGGTCAGCGCAACACGAGCGTACACGGTCACCATATATACGCCGAGAAAAAGCGCAACAAGCGCGAGGGCGATATCGCTGATCGAGAGCTGTGGTCGCTTTTTTCGTCCCGGGTAGATCACAAATCCGATCGCCAAAAGGGCGTAGAGGTGTACACTTCGCTGGCGAAAGTCGACCAGCGGTCCGACGTACGAGGTGTAGAGGTGAAACAGACCAAGGAGGATCGCCAGGGTAGATACGATGAGTGAGACCTGGCGGGAGAGGATCCGCTGCTCGCGCTCCTCACTCGTGACGGACGATCGATCGCTCGCTTCGCCGGAAAGAACTTGACTCTGGTCGTTGGTGCTCATCGTGCGTGACGTCTCCTTTGCGTGCAGTCAGGCTCCACCGCGATGTCGTAACCGGCGGCCGCCAGGTCGTAGACCTCGTTACCGATCACAAGACGGTGTTCGGTTTCCACGTTGGCCCGGATAGCCAACGGATCGACACGTCGATCAATCCCTCGTACGACAACCCATCCGTCCTCGATGTAGCTGTGCGCTGCGTCATCGGGGACACCCGCTCCAAAGGTACGAAAACGGGTGGCGGACACGCGAATCGATCCGTTGTTTGGATCGGCAATAAAACTCTCCTGCCACTCTTCGCGTTCAACGGAGTGAATCCAGGAAATCTCGAACGACCGGCTCTCCGCGAGCGGGATAACAAGAAACTCCTCTCCGTCCTTGAGGACGGAGAGACAGGCGCCGGCCTCCCCCGAACCGCGGGCGGCCAGGGGTAAGCCGGCGAAAAAGAGGATGGTCAAAACGAACATCCTCATGATTCGGCGACTACTGAGCGGCGTAAAACTGCTGGGCGCCGGGGTGCAGATCGACAACAAGGCCCTCGTCCATGGCGTCGCGGTCAAACTGTCGCAGAGCGCTTATCGTGACCTCTTCGCTACCAAGATAGTCGTAGAAGCGTACGGTCATCTCTTCAACGAGGGCGTCCGGTAGGTTGGGGCTCGCGATCAGAAGATTGCGAATCGCGACCGTGTTGACCGGTTGCGCGAGGTCGTATTGAGCGGGATTCCCCGCGGGAATCGTAAAATCCTCGTAGAACGGATAGCTGGCGATGAGATTGGCGGCGAGGTCGCCATCAACCTCGATAAAGACGATGTCCATAGCCTGTTGGACGCCGACGATGTTCGAGTTCGGGACGCCCGAGGTAAAGAACGCCGCGTCAAGCGTGCCGTTTTGCATCGCCTGAACGCTGTCGGCATACCCGGTGTTGGAAACCTGGGCGAGATCGTCGTAGGTCATGCCCGCCGCCTCAAGTACTTTCTGCGCGCTCTGCTCGACGCCCGATCCAACCTGACCCACGCCGACGCGGCGGCCGCGCATGTCCTCTACGGAGGTGATGCCGCTGGAAGCTGTCGCGATGATCTGTACGACGTTGGGGTACATTCCCGCGATCGCGCTAATTTCGATAGGGTTTCCCTCAAAGCGTCCACGACCGTTAACTGCATCGTAGGCAACGTCGCTCATGACGATCGCAACCTGATTGAGTCCCGTACCGATGTTGTTGATGTTCATGACCGACGCGCCGGTAGATTCGACCGTTACCGATTCGACCATCTCACTTTCTTCAAACACTCCTTTGAGCGCGCCGCCGATCGGGTAATACGTTCCCGACGTTCCACCGGTACCAAAAACGATACGGCTGGTTTCTGCGCCGCCGTCTCCTTCCTGTGAACCGGCCGCGAACGCCACCGCGACTGGGACGGATAAGACGATCAAAAGAACTGCAACGCTGCGTAACATGCGCATAGCAAACCTCCCTTGCATAAGATTTGCATAAATATACACTAAGATTCTGACTAGCGCTATACTTGACTTTATTACTAATAAATAAGCGATAGCGATGATCGAGTCCTCGAAACAGCGAGGATTTGGGCGGCTTTAGGGCCACGGGTAGTTGCGCGAGTGTATTTATCTGACTATAGTCAGATAAATATGGATGCGATACAGACGGTCAGGCGGTTCAACCGCGTGTTTACGCAGATGAGTGGTCTGCTCGAGCGCTCGTACCTCGGCCGCGGCAGATCGCTGGCGGCGTCGCGGCTGATATTCGAAATTGGCGAGGAAGGCGCCGAGATTCGGGAGCTTCGCCACCGTCTCGGGTTGGACTCGGGCTATATCTCACGCCTTCTCCGTCGCCTGGAGCGCGAATCTCTCGTTACGATCGTTGCCGATTCTCGCGATCGGCGTGTTCGCCACGCGTCGTTAACCGATCCCGGTAAGGTCGAACTGAACATGCTCAACACGCTGTCCGATGCGGCAGCGCGGGAGATGCTCGACCGGGTTCCGCCCGCCGCTTCTTTGGCGATCGTCGATGCGTTCTCTGTGCTTGAGCGTAATCTAAGCGCGTCCGTCTTCGACGTGAGCGTCGCGGACGTGCGCGACTCACGGTCGCGGCGGGCGCTCGCCGCATACTACGGTGAACTAAACGCCCGATTTCCCAGCGGGTTTAACGCGGGCCGGGACGATGGAAGCGATAGATTTGTCGCGCCGCACGGTGCGTTCCTTACCGCCACGGTCGGGCGCACCGTGATCGGTTGTGGTGGCATCGCGTTTGAGGATGATTTCGCTGAGATTAAACGGATGTGGGTCGATCCCGACTACCGAGGTATCGGCGTCGCGACGAGGATACTGAGAGGACTCGAGGCCGCCGCGATAGCCGCAGGTAACGGAACTGTTCGACTAGATACAAATGTTGCTTTGCGCGAAGCGCGCGCGTTTTATGCCAAGGAAGGGTATACGGAAATCGGGCGCTACAACGACAACCCCTACGCGACCCACTGGTTTGAGAAAACGCTCGACGCTAGAAGTTCTGCGCCAGAGTCAGGCCGTTAGGTCCGTCGGAGCCGGTACCGGTCGCTGTGCCACCACGACCGCCGACTCCGGGCGTTATGGTGTTGGCACCGATCGCGCCGCCGGAGATATTACGGTCATAAATCACGACCGAATCGCCGCCACCCCCCGCTTGACCGTGACGTGATACGCCGCCGTCGCCGCCGTTGCCCGATACGAGAACGCTGTCCGCGATATCGACCGTACCGTCAACCGCGATTTCGAAGAAAACGGTAACGGATGGACCTCCGCTTCCCGCGGCGCCGTCGCCGCCGTTGCCGCCACGTCCGCCGTCACCACCACGCCCGCCGGCCCCGCCGGCGGTCGGGCAGGGATCAGAACCTACGCCGCCCGACCCAGCAGCGCCACCGGCCCCGCCCAAACCACCGTCGCCACCGTCACCACCGTCCGCGGATGAAATCGACGAGTCGTTTATCTCAATTTCCGTTATGTCGGTAAGAAATACGCCAAAGGAACCGCCGCCGCCTACGCCACCCTCGGCCGTGGATCCCGCTGAACCTGCGGCCCCGCCGCCGCCGCCGCCGCTGCCCGGACCGTCCATACAAAACGAACATCCGTAGGCTCCGCCGCCGCCACCGCCGGTCCCCGGAGAACCGTCACTACCCGAGCCTCCCGGGGCTGCAGTTGTCGGGACGTACGAGCTCGCGGCCGTCGAAAGACCGTCGCCGGAAAACACCCCGTGGTCCCCATCGATACCGTCGGCACCGTTCGCGCCGTCTTCTCCGTCCGCCGGAGTGGGACCATGGGTGCCTCCCGCTCCACCGGGGACCGTGCCGCTTCCCTCGCCGTCCTCGCCGTCGTCGAGACTGGTGCGCCCGACGCTACCGCCGGCGCCGCCGTTATACCCATTGAGCGACGCTATCGTCGGATGTGTACCTCCGCTACCGCCGGAACCTCCCGGACCGTTGGTGTTGCACATCGTAACCGGCGATCCGTCCACCGCGTCGTTCGTGGCGTCGACGCCGGGATCGCCGCTCGTCCCCGCGATACCGCTCCCGCCGTCGCCTGAGGTTATGACCGACTCCGAGATCGTTATCCGAGCGACGCCGTGCGCGAGAACTCCGTAGCTGCTTTGCGGTGACAGACTTGGCGACGGATCCACATCGCCGGAACGTATGACCGAGGAAAAAAGACGGAAATCGGAGGTGTCGCCGCCGACACGTACGCCGATTGCCGGTTGGCGTGAGCTGCTGTCGGCGCTACGAATCTCTACCCCGATAAAGGTCACCGACGTACCACGCGTCGCGATGTCGAATCCGACGGACGCGGTATCGATTGCGGTCGGCGTGCTTCCGTCCGAAAGACTCCAATCGCTCGCAAAACCGCCGAGTAGTGTGAGTCCGTTGGTCACCGCGAGTGTTGTGCCGGTTTCACTGTAAGTGCCTGCGTCGGCACGATTCTGGAGGCAAATCACCTCCGATACCGCCGCGATCGCAAGAGCACCCCGTATCGTCGCCTTTGCGTCGGTCTCAGTAGCGCCGCCGTTAGCGTCGTCACCGGAGTCGTGCGACACAAACGACGTACAATCGGCGAAAGTGAGCGGGACGTAGTCGTCGGGATCTGCTTCGGGATCTGGCCCGGGGTCCGTTCCCGGATCGTCGCCGTCCATCGCAACGTTGCTTCTACCGCTGCCCCCACCAAACAAGATGTCGCAACCGGCAAGCCATACCAACGTCGTGAGAACGAGCAGCGATAGAACAACTCTGCTCATACACTGTTTCCGTAAGCGATGCTACCGTGACGATCCGAGTATTGCAACGTAATCCGTGATTTTTAACCGAGAACACATATCAAAGTCGACGTGCGTAGAGCGCGATACGTCGGATCAGGCGCCGCGAAACATAACGGGAAACGCGACCACGACCGCGACCAGCCAGACGCCGTATACGGGAAGTGCCTTTACGACAGTTACTTCAATTTGTCGGAATGGAATCCGTCCGCGCATAAACCGGACGTAGACATGGAGGAGGAATGAAAGATGCGTGAGCAGGATCGCGTTGAGACCAAAGATGGCTACGCGGTTCGGCGAGATCCCGCGCTCGATTAGTCGAAGTGAAATTCCGAGCAAGGTATACGCATCGAGGGCGAGCGCTGCAATCGTCAGGAGAACGTTTCCCCAATCGGAGAGCCGGTACACGGAGCGCGATTCTCGAGCGGACACGTCGTAAAAGAGCATCGCGCCGACGAGAAGAAGTACTGCGTTCATCGCCAGGAGGAGCATTCGGTCGTCCTGTGGTCGTGCGCGGTTTACGACCGTGGTTAGGAGAAACGCGATTATTACAAACGCAAAGAGCGGGACAAATATCCGGGCGAGAGTAGGTGCGAAGTTTTCGATCACCTGCCGTTTCCGATCGGCGAGGACGACGCCGACGACTGGAGCTCCGTATATCGAGGCGACGATCACGTGGTTGATCGCGAACGCCTCGAGCTGTACGCCGATTGACGCAAAGATTGTCAGGCCGATTGCGACAAGCGTAGCGCCGCCCATGCCGACGAGGACCGCGTAGATAAACGCCTCCGCCGATAGGCGGAGGTAGTGCACCGCGCCCGCGATGCTCCGCCAGGCCCTGTCGAGCGCGAGCGGGTAGAGCAGGAGCCAGCTTAAAAAAGGGATATGAAGCATCACGAGCACTCGCGTCGACGACTCTTTGGCGAAGGGAAAGAACGCGGCAAACAGGTGAAGGCCGATGAGCGCGATCACGCTCCCCGCGATCCGCCGGGGCGACATCCGATGACGGTAGCAGAACCACAGGACCATCGATGGGATGATCCAGATAGAGGCAAACGGAGCCCACCGCATCGATGATTCGTCGAAATAGGATCCGCCGAAAAGGTACGGCGTCTGGGAGAGGGTAACCGCGACGAGGACCAACGCGACGATAACGAGAAGTTCTCGCCACGCGCTATATCCGTTCTCCGTGACGGCAAGGCGCTTCCAGAGTTTATTGACGTTTACCTTGAAGTACTCACGCGACAGTTGATGGGTTTCTCCAACCCGGCGAGTTGCCACGATAAGGGCCTCCGAACTCGAAAGACCGCGCGACTGCAAATCCCGGATTTCTTCACGGAGGTGATTTTCGATTTCCTCGGCGTCGTCGGAGCCGACATCCCCGGTGGACTCAAGGGCGCGTCGCCAGGCGACAAGCTCGCGCTCGAGTTCCAAGTCGGTCACGCAACGTCCTCCCATGCCCGCCGCAACGTCGCATCAACCGCCTCCCATTGCGCCCGGACACGATCCAGCTCGGCGCGGCCCGGTTGGCACAGCCGATAGTACTTACGTCGTCGACCGTTCTCAGCCACCTTCCACGACGATTCGATGTGTCCGTGGTCTTCGAGACGGTGGAGGACCGGGTACAGCATGCCGTCGGTCCAACGAAGCGTCTCGTCGGATAGCTCGCGAACGCGCTTGATTATTTCATACCCGTAGCTCTCACCGCTCGTGAGGAGCGCGAGAACAAGTGGCGTGGCCGACGCAGCGACCAGATCTTTTGAGATCGTCACGTTTTGGTCCTTTACGCCGTTTGGGACACCCGCCGGACGATTTCCCGGTGGGTATCGGGGCTACTCGTATCGGGCATAGCGCCGAAGTTGCGTCGACGGAGAGCAAAATCGCGAATCGCTTCTTCGAGGTCGCCTGCGTCCCAGTCCGGCCACAAGCGCTCGCTGAAGTACAGTTCCGCGTACGCGCAGCCCCACAAAAGAAAGTTGCTGATTCGCAGCTCGCCTCCCGTCCTGATAATAAGATCGGGATCCGGGAGCTCCGCCTCATCCAAATAGGTCTCGAGTTCCTCTGACGTCAACGACGTGTCGCCGTGCAACGCGGTCTGCCGCGCCCAGCGATTAACCGCACGCACGATCTCGTCGCGACCGCCGTAGTTTACGGCGAGCGTTACCGTGATTGCCGTGTTACGTGCCGTCGCCGCGGTAACCTCGTGAATTTCGTCTCGAACCTCAGTCGGAAGTGATTCGATATCGCCGATATGTCGCACGCGAATATCGTTGCGCCGATAGAAATCGTATTGGGAACGAAGTTGTCGCGCCACCAGATTCATTAGGTACGAGACCTCTTCTTCGGTTCGGCTCCAGTTCTCCGTTGAGAACGCGTAAAGGGTGAGGTACTCGATCCCAACGTCTATCGCCCCAAGCGTCACCCGCTGAGCCGCGCTGACGCCGGCTCGATGACCGCGCGTTCGGCGGAGTCCCTGTTGCTGAGCCCACCGACCGTTGCCGTCCATAATAATTCCGACGTGACGCGGAACAACTAATTCTGCGTTCATTTAGAATCTCCATCGTATAAATCGGATTTAATGCATAGCAAAGCTATGTATATCACGTCTTTCGCTATGCGACAAGGACGCCGGCGTGGCGGAGAGATGGAGTGTATTCGGTCGATTGCCGAAAGAGATCTCTCTCGGCAATGGTGTGATCGTTACCGGAGCAACAATTTAGCGAAAGACGGCGCCGTTCGAGAATAATACGGCGTGTCTAATCAAAACGCTTCGAAGTCGGGATCCGAATCGTCGGCGCCATGCGTGTGATCGTCTTTTGCCCACTCGATCGTTTCCGTTTCGGCAAGGGCCAGCCCCGTTCCTTTGTGCTGCGCCGGTACGTCGCTTCCGCGAACGGGAAAGGGTTTTGCCGCGGCCGTCGAGCGTTTTACGCCTGATCTTGGTCGATTTTTGTCGATTTGAAACCACGCGACCGTCGCCTGTAGTTCCTGTGCTTGCGCACGAAGCTCCTCGCTCGTTGCCGCAAGCTCCTCGGATCCGCTCGCGTTGCGTTGGGCGATTTCGTCGAGTTGGACAACCGCCGCGTTTATCTGATCGGCACCTTTATCCTGTTCGCCGGTGGAAGCTGAAATCTCCATTATCAACTCCGCTGTAGTCCGAATATCCGGTACCAGCTGTACGATGAGCTGGCCGGCCTGTTCCGCGACTCCAACGGTCCTGCTTGAGATTTCTCCGATTTCTCGCGCCGCGGACGCGCTTCGTTCCGCGAGTTTGCGCACCTCTCCCGCAACTACGGCAAATCCATTGCCATGATCGCCCGCGCGCGCCGCTTCGATCGCCGCATTGAGCGCCAAAAGGTTGGTGTTTCGGGCGATCTCCTCGATAACCGCGGTTTTCTCCGCGATCTGGCGCATCGCCGCAACCGCATCGGTCACTGCTTCGCCGCCCTGCTTGCCGTCCGCGGCCGCTTTTTGGGCGATCGCCTGGGTTTGAGTTGCGTTATGAGCACTGTGGCGGATATTACTCGTCATTTCTTCCATGGATGCGGCAACCTGTTCGGCGTTGGCCGCCTGCTCCGTAGCGCCCTGAGAGATCGACTCGGCGGTTGACTGTAGCTGCTCGCTTCCAGCCGCTACTGTCTGGGCGGCCTGTGAAATGTCGGTGATGATGTTCCGTAGCTTGGTTACCATGCGCGCGAGCGCCTCAACAAGATCCCCTATCTCATCTTTCTGATTTGCATCAATGTGTGCGGTGAGGTCGCCATCGGCGATCCTTTCGGCGAATTGCAGAGCCTTTTGGACCGGTTGAGTGAGACTACGCGTTATAAGAACGGCGACGAGCGCCCCAAGCAGCATCGCGATGGCCGTACCGCCGATCGTTATTACAAGGGAGAGCCGACCAAAGCGTTCGGCCTCTCGTCGCCGCTCCATGATTAGTTGTTGTTCGACGTCGATCGCCGCGGCAACGGTCGTTCGGATGTCGTCCATCGCCGCTCGGCCGCGACCCTCACTCACGAGGGCGGCGATGGAGTCCATGTCTGCGGTCGCTGCGTTAACGCTTCGTCGGGCGTCAATCTCCATGTCGGCCGCTCGTTCATGCCACTCCCGGATCAACGATTCAACTCGATCGATATCACCCTGCGTTACGCCGCTGCCTCGGCCGCCGGCAACGAGCGTGCGGAGGGTTGCAATATGTTCGTCCACATCCCGCTGACCTTGAAGGTATGGCTCGAGCGATTCCTCGAGACCGGTGAGCAGAAACCCCCGCTGGCCGGTTTCCTGGTTGACCATATCGAGAAGTATGTCCGTGGCGAGCTGAATACCGACGACGTTACCCGCCGAACGGAACGTTCCGTCGATCGCCGCAATCTCTCCCCGGAGTCGAGTAAAGATTTCCTGGCCGACGGTACGACCGCGAACTTCGTTAAAACGAGCGACGGCTGCCGCCGAATCGTTGGCCTCCGACCGCATCTGGAGGTATACGGAAACAACGTCTTCGTGCCACCGGTCTGCAGTGTGTTCGATTTGATTCCAACGCTCGACTTGAGTTGGGTTATCGGTCGTAAGGTATTTAAGTTCCTCGATCCGCTCGCTAAACGCCGCCCGTCCGGCGGTAAACGGGGCCAGTAGGGTTTCGTCTCCGGTAATCATGTATCCCCGAAGCCCGGTTTCTTGATCGACCATGGCCTCCATAGCCCGTTCCGCCGTGATGATCACGTTGTAGGTATGTTCAACTCGCCGTTTTGTCTCGAGGAGCGAAGCGATGTTTATGAGGACAACCGTACCGACGATCGCCTGCAGCGCAATCAAGAATCCGAATCCAAAGGATAGCTTTGCTCGAAATCGCATCTTTAACTACTCCTCATCTCCAGCTCGCGGTTTACCCGGAGCTTCCCTTAGTTGCTTATAACGATGGAGTCATTAGATTTACAAACATATTAATGACGAATATTATCAACAATATCAACACACGGTATTGAGAAATCGGCGACAAGGCATGTTCGACTTTAAGCGAATAGATATGGAAGTTGGGATGCCATTCGTATCCGCCAGATTACGACTCGCTCGCCCTAGTACGTAGCGGATCCGTCGGTGATTACGTCGCTCGAAGGCCGCGGCTTGCGCATAAAGCGCGATGCGGTCTGCTCGTTCTGAACAAAGCCGTACCGGGAGTAAAGCCCGTGAGCGTCCGCGGTTAACAGCAGGCCTGACAGATTGGCTAGGCGAGGGTCTTCAACAACTGCGCGCACGAGCTCTTTGCCCAGTCCGATGCCGCGATGGGCAGGCGCAACGTACACGTCACAGAGGTAGTACATCGTCGACCAATCGGTTACAACGCGGGCAAATCCGGCGATTTTTCCGTCCGAGGCGTAACACCCGAGGCAATACGATCGTTCTATCGAGGTTTCGACGACGTCGCGAGGGCGACCTCGTGCCCAATACGATTCCTCGGCGAGGTACGAGTACACCTCCTGGATCGGGATGCGCGCCTTATCATCGTCGAACTCGTAGGAGCGATCGCCGACTTGGATCTTCTCTTGCACCATCTATGCCTTTCCCCGCGCGACGCTGATCGTAAATTGCCGATCGACGCAGTTGGACTCGCTTACGGGGGCTATTTTATACACATATGCGTCCGCGCGGCAGCGATCGCGCCACGCTTGCCGCCGAAATCGCCGCGCGCTATGGTAGAAAAAATGAAAGCCTACACGGACTCCGAGCTCAAATCACGGGTGATAGATGTCGACTCGATGAGGGGGGCGCAGCGAATCATTGCCACCCACCTGTCACCGACCGCGTGCCGGGGTTACGGGCGTCTTTCCGAGAGAATTGGCGCCGAAGTCTACGTTAAGCACGAGAATCATAATCCGACCGCAACATTTAAAATCCGCGGTGGTCTCAACGTTATGCACAACATCAGAGAATCGAGTTATTCCGGAGTGATAACATTTTCGACGGGAAATCATGGCACTTCCGTCGCGCTTGCTGCTCGTCTCTACGGGCTGCCGGCGGTGGTCGTTGTACCGGAGGGGACCAATCCGGCCAAAACCCGCGCAATTGAGGAGGCGGGCGCGGAGCTCATCTGTTTTGGCAAAACGTTCGAAGACGCCGAGACTCGTGTGGAAGAACTCGTTCGTGACCGGGCCCTCTATTTTGTGCACCCGGCAAACGAGCCGGAACTCATTAACGGCGTCGGTACTTGTTTTCTCGAGATTCTCGACCAGGTACCGGACGTTGACGTCGTTATCGTTCCGCTTGGGGCGGGAAGCGAGGTCGCCTCGGCGATTACGGTGTTTCGGAAGTTGCGACCGTCGGTCGAGGTGATCGCTGTCCAGGCGAAAGCTTCGTCCGCCGCCTACGCGTCGTGGCGGGCCGGCGCAATCTGTTCGGCACCAAACAACACCTTCGCCGGTGGTTTTGCGACGGGTAGGGCGTATCAGACGACATTCGAGACTTACAAGGATTCACTCAGTGACTTTGTCCTCCTCGAGGAGGACGAGCTGATCGAGGCGATGGCTCTGGCAATGCACTACACGAGCAATCTCGCGGAAGCTGCCGGCGCGGCGCCAATCCGCGCTGCCGAGAAACTACGTGTAAAGCTCGCAGGGAAAACTGTGGTCCTGCAAATGAGTGGCGGCAAAGCAGAACATGCCCAGCTTACCGCCGCGGTTAACCATCCCCGGATCGGTTCGGGTTAACGGCGAGCTGTTACCGCACGTCCGAATCCTAAAAAAGTCGACTGCCGCCGCGTCGACATCGATAATTATTGCCCCTATTTACGTAAAAAATTAAAAATATTGAATTTTGTGTTAATACTTAAGTAAATTCATCGGTGAACTTTCTGATAGGGGCGTAAACCTGGCAAAAAGTGTCCTGTACGTCGACGACGAGGCATTTAATCTTCTCGGCTTTAAAGCGGTCTTTCGGCGGGAGTACGAGGTGCACACAGCGCTCACGACGACAGACGCATTTCGAATTCTCGAGTCAAACGACATCGACGTGGTATTTGCCGATCAACGGATGCCCCATATGAACGGTACCGAGTTTCTCAATCGCGTCACGGAATCCGGTTACCGGGCTCGTCGTGCCATTATTACCGGGTATCAGAACGACGATAAGATTCAAGCGGCGATAAGAAGCCGGACGATCCAGGCGGTATTTGAAAAACCCTACGACGCAAAGAAAGTACAAACCTTTATCGACGCGGAGAGTTAGGCGTGCTCGCAACGACCGGTGGCCACATGCTATCTGTCTCATCGGTCCGTCGAATTCTCGTTCCTATCCTCTTACTAGCTGCGATCTGTCTCGCTGCACATGACGTCCGGCCGATCCGCGTCGGCGTGTATCACAACCCCCCAAAGATCGGACTTACCGACGGCGGTGAGCCATATGGATTTCACATCGAACTGATCGAAGAGATCGCCGAGGCCAACGATTGGCGCCTCGAGTACGTCCCGGGCACGTGGACCGATCTACTCCGTCAAACAGAGACGGGAACGATCGACCTAATGCTCGACGTCGCGCTCTCGCCCAGTCGACTTATGCGGTTTTCATTCAACGATGAGGACGTATTTGTGAACTGGGGCGTGATCTACGTGCGACCTGGTGAGCGGTTTCGATCTTTGGAAGACTTTGAGAACCGACGAATCGCGACGATGGACGGGAGTATCCACACGACCGGAGAAACGGGAATTGTAAACCTGTTTTCCTCTCTCGGAATTCCGGCCGAGATCGATCTTGTCGAGGACTACGACGCGGCGTTTGACCGGGTCGCGACGGGACGTGCGGACGCCGCCGTCGTAAATCGGATATTTGGGGCGACGTTTGGCGACGACTACGGTCTCGCGCGCACGCCGATCGTTTTTAATCCCGTGTCGATCCGCTACGCATTTCCAAAGAACAACCCCTCCTCGGGCGATCTCGCCGATGGGATCGATCGCGAGCTCCGGCGACTCAAGGCCGAGACCGACGGGGTATATTTCTCCCTAATCGATCGGTACCTGACCGGCCCGGTCGGCCAGCGTTACGTCATCCCCGACTGGCTCTTCGGCGTTCTCGCCACAAGCCTTCTCGCCGCGTTCGTTTTTGCGACGCTCGCGGTGTCTCTGTACCGCCAGATTATGGTTCGACGGCGTGCCGAGTCCACGCTCGCTATGACACAGCGGCAGCTGATTCAGTCGGAGAAATTGCGCAGTCATCGAACGCTTCTCGCCGGTGTGTCGCACGAGCTTAACAATCCGATCAACTTTATCACCGGATCGCTTGGCGGACTTCGGGCGGGCGTGCGCGAGTTGATGAGCGGCCAGCTCGAGGCCGCCGATATGAAGAAGCTCGCGACCGAGGTCGACGGCTTAATGGATGGAATCGCCGAGGGAACCGCCCGAATCAACGCGGTCTCGTACTCGTTGCGAGCGTATACTCACGACGACGAGGAAGACATCGGCGAGACCAAACCCGCCGACGAGATACGGCGAGCGGTTCTATTTGCCGACTCGCGTCGGCCTGCGGATGTCTCCTTGACGGTGGATATCGGCGAGCTACCGGAGGTCCTGTGTCGACCGAGCGACATCGTGTCGATCGCCGTTGAACTCCTCAACAATGCGATCGAAGCGATTAACACCAACGGTACGCACGGCGGTGGTACGATCGCGGTTATCGCTCGTTGTCTGAGAGATCGGAAGGAAACATGTGACATGGTCGAATTGATCGTCACGGACAACGGCGTTGGCATGTCCGAGGAGACCAAAGCACAGGCCCTTGATCCGTTTTTCACTACCCACCTTTCGGAATCCGGCGTGTTGCGCGGTCTCGGCCTCTCGATTTGCCAGGAAACGATCCTCGGGATCGGCGGGTCTATCGCGCTTGTAAGCGAGCCGGGTGAAGGGACACAGGTCACCGTGCGGTTTCCGAGCGTTAACCGACAAAAACGGGGAAAACGCCGCTAGAATTCGACTGGCGCCGCTACATTCGGTCGATTCTCACCGACTTGACTCGATCAGCGTCCTTGGGCGAGCTTAGGGTACCGGATCTTTCGGTGAGGAGCTCGATATGCAGTTGTTTCTAGATACCGCCCACGTGTCCCAGATAGAGGAAGCGTTGACGTGGGGATTTATTGACGGGGTTACGACCAATCCATCTCACGTCGCCAAAACAAAGCAACGGCCGGCCGAGCTCTACCCTAAAATCGTTTCGATGGTGGACGGACCGGTGAGCCTTGAGACGGTAACGCTCACGGCGCCGGAAATCATCGATGAAGCGCTAAAACTCGCCGACTACGGCGACAACGTGATCGTCAAGGTACCCGTGATGAAAGAGGGCCTTATCGCCGTCGAGGAATTAACCCGCCGAGGTATCAAGACCAACGTTACGGTGTGTTACTCGCCGCTCCAAGCTTTGCTCGCTGCCAAGGCGGGAGCGACGTACATCAGTCCGTTTGTCGGTCGCCTGGACTCTGTCGGACATAACGGCGTGGAGCTCGTCGATCAAATTCGCACGATCTATTCGAACTACGGCTACGAGACCCAGATCATCGTCGCCGCCGTGCGTCACCCGATGCACATTCTCGACTCAGCGGTAATCGGTGCCGATGTGGCGACTGCGTCGTTTGAGATAATGCAGAGCCTTTGGGAGCATCCCCTTACCGATCTCGGTATCCAAACCTTTCTCGACGCCTGGAGCGAGGTCGTTCAATGAAACGACTCTACCTCGGCGGCGAATGGTGGTCGGGCGCTGACTCGTTTGATGTTCCCGACCCCGGCACCGGTAAAATCGTCGATAGCGTCGCCTCCGCCGGTGCCACGGAAGCGACCCGCGCCGTCGATTCCGCCTACACCGCGTTTGCCGAGTGGCGTGAGACGACGGGAAAGGAACGTGGACGATTTTTAAGAAAGGCCGCTGAGATAGTAGAGCGCAGGAGTGAGGAGATCGCCCGGATTATTACTCGCGAGAACGGTAAGCCGCTTGCCGAGTCCCGCGGAGAGGTCGGAGCGACGGTCGACCATCTCGAGTGGTTTTCCGAAGAAGCCCGACGCGGATACGGTCGGACGATACCGCACCAGACAGCGGGAAAGCGTCATATCGTGATTCGACAACCAGTTGGAGTTGTCGCGGCGATCTCGCCGTGGAACTTTCCGTTAGTGCTCTCGGCGCGCAAAGTTGCGCCGGCGCTCGCCGCCGGGTGTCCGGTGATTCTCCGGCCGGCGACCCAAACACCGCTATGTAACGTTGCGTTTGCCGAGGCGCTTGATGAGGCGGGGATTCCCCCAGGCGTATTTCAGCTTATCGCCGGCCCTGCGGCGCCGATCGCGGATACCTTTGTCAACGACGCTCGGCTCGCCAAGATCAGTTTTACGGGATCTACGGCCGTCGGAAAAAGCCTGATCTCACAGTCAGCTGGAACGATTACCAAGCTCTCGCTTGAGCTGGGCGGACACGCCCCGGTGATCGTGTTTCCCGACGCCGATATAGATCGGGCGATTGACGGAGCGATGGTTACCAAGTTTCGAAACACCGGTCAGTCGTGCATTGCGTGTAATCGGCTCTACGTTCACCGATCCGTGTACGACGAGTTTCTCGAGCGTTTTGCCGCTCGGGTGGCTGCGCTGAGCGTTGGATACGGACTCGACGACGGCGTCGAGATCGGACCGGTCGTCAATGCAGCGGCTGCCGAGAACGCGCGGATTCACATCGAGGACGCAGTTGCGTCCGGCGGACGAGTGGTCGTCGGCGGATCGGTGTACGCGAAGGGCGGCGGAAACTACGTCGAGCCCACCGTTCTTGCCGACGTGCCGGCAACCGCCCGTTGTATGCGCGAGGAAACGTTTGCGCCGGTCGTGCCGGTTGTGGTGTTTGACGACGAGGGCCAAGTTATCGCCGCCGCCAACGATACCGAGTACGGCCTTGCCGCCTATCTGTATACCGAAAACCTCAACCGCGCGCTCCGGGTAGCCGAGGCCCTTGAGGCCGGAAGCGTTGGTATCAACGACTCGGTTGTTTCGACGAGCAACGCCCCGTTTGGTGGTTTTAAGCAAAGCGGCGTAGGTCGAGAACTCGGGACCGAGGGCATGGACGCCTTTCTGGAGACCAAACACATCTCCATCGCCGGCCTGAGTTAGCGTCGTGTCGCCGACCGAACGGCGATGTGGGGTACGCTTTTAAAAGCCCGACACCCGCAGGAGTCGCCCGTCTTCCGGATCGTCGGTGAGTACCCATAACCCGTTATCCGGGCCGATCCGGACGTCACGCACTCGCTCTCCGATCGATATCGTCCGTTCAGACACAAACGCGCCGTCTGAGTCCACCTCGATAACGTGTACCGATTGACTGACCAAACCGCCCGCGTAGAGCGTCCGTCCGTGAACCGCGAGACCGGACGGAGCTACCGTACCTATCCAGACCATCTGGGGATCGATATACCCCTCACGGGTTTGGAATCGCGAGATCCTCGTAAATCGGACGTACTCGCGACTGTGAGTAACCAGGGGCCACCCGTAGTTCTCGCCGGGCCGTAATCTGTTGAGCTCGTCTCCGCCGCGAGCGCCGTGTTCGCTTGCCCAGATAGTCCCGCTGACATCGTCAATGGCGAGGCCCTGGATGTTGCGAATGCCAATCGAGTAGGCCTCGGGGCGATGGTCCGGCACGTTTACAAACGGATTGTCCTCGGGTATCGAACCATCGGGATTTACGCGAACGACGCTCCCAAACAGATTGCTCGGTTCCTGAGCTTGTTCCCGGATGACCTCGCCTTCAAATCGTAGCGGTGGATTTCCCCCGTCGCCGACCGAAATCAGCATCGTGCCGTCATGCTTCCATGCAATTCGAGAGCCAAAGTGCTGCCGACCGCTCTTGTATTCGTTGTTTACAAAAACAACTTGGCCCCCGACGAGCGCGGGACGTTCTCCGGACTCGTCGAGTCGAAACCGATGAACTTCGGTGCGATTTGCATCCTGATTGCCGGTCGAGAACGCGAGGTATATCCACCCCGCGGCGACGTCGTCGGGTCCAACGCTTACGTCGAGGAGACCTCCCTGGCCTTCGGCGTAGACGTCCGGCACGCCGACGACCTCCGTTCTGTCGCCGGTATCCAAAACGAGCCAGAGCCGACCGTCGCGTTCCGTTATCAACATGCGGCCGTCATCCAACCACGCGACAGCCCAGGGATGCGCGAGGCCGGCGACGACTATCTCCCATTCGGCGTCGATCCGCCCCTGTTCGCTCCACTCGCTCATCGGTACGTCCGACTCTATCGTCGAACAGCTCGCTACGGCCAAACTAAGGGCGAGAATTGCGGGAGCCCACACCGTTCTAATGCTTCGCATGTAAATCTCCATAGTTATAATGACGTCGAGCGCGGCGTCGTCGTGTCACGACGAGCCGCTGCTCCAAAGCAGAGCTCGCATCGACCGGTGGCTACCTGCGGGTACATCTTGATCGGTATGTTGAGCTGTCGTGTGAGGACGTGCTCGCTCGCGGCCTTACACAGGCCGACGCATAGGGTCGGGGACTCGGTCGCGACAAGGAAACGGCATCGTCGTATCGTTGCTCGAGCGCGCTGCGGGTACGCGGTAACCTCGCCGACCAACCAGCGCAACGCCAGAGGCGTCACCAATGCGCCGATAAACCCCGATACCCGGTCGCTGCGTATACATTTTCTCGCGGCTTTTTGAAATCGTGGTGCTACGACATAATCGACAATTCGTCGACCGGCGGCCGCGAGTCCGGCTCTCTTTACTGGACTGTCGAGTCGCAGGGCGGCGAGGGCGATATCTCGATAGCGCGGCTCGGCGATGCGACGACCACGAGTTCCGGTTGCCTCGATGTTGATCGCCGCCACCAGGCGCCGCACCACGACGCGAATCAACGCCGAACGAAATGGCTTGGATAGCGTGGCTCTCTCGGACGGGTGTACGATCACGTTGCTAAAATCACCAACACGGCGCGACGCGTCAATAAAACGTAATCCTGACAAAAAAAATCGTATATTCGAGCTCTCATATCCTGTCGGCGGCCATTTCGTGTAGTATGATTTGATCCATGTATGTTCAACTATTGACGCGTCGACGCCTGCCGGCGACGCTTGGCGTCCTGGCCATCACGTTTCTCCTTTTGGGCTGTTCGCCGCTACGGGCCGGCGGAACTCGGGAGGCCGACGAAACAGCGACCGTCGATCGCGGAACGATAACGAACGACAGTCTTGTCGGTGCGCGAGGCGAGCGCTTTCCCGCGGCGCCGACGGTACCAGAAGGTCCACTGGCTTCGGCCACACGGAACCGCCTGAGCGACGTGCGTGACAGCGTGGCAACGGGTGATCTTAATCTCGACGCACTGAGAATCCTCGAGGATTCCGAAGATCCCCGCATACTCTGGTACCTATCCGACGTTCTGCGTTTTAGTCGTCCGCAAACCGCTCGGGTGATCCACGACGTTGTCGCGACTCTCACGGGAGTCGAGTTGCACGACGCACGACCTAATGCACTTCGCGAGCACCTCTTTGCCTGGAACCTGCCCGCCTACCCCGGATATGCCGCGGACAAGCAAAGCCTCTACCAACTGATCGACCCGCGATGGGATCCGTTTTTTGACGATATCGATTCGGACATCGACTGGCGCTACGTCGAGTGGGGTGGGGTGCTCATCGACGATCGCCTCGACGCGAGTCCCGGGGTTCAGTGTTTTCGCTGTATTCCCGCGATCGACGATCCGCCGGTAACCGATGCCACGGGTGGATCGTGGTATCCCGACGACGCGCTTATTTTTGGTGTCGTCATCAACGGTGAGGCGCGGGCTTACCCACGCAACATGATGGAAGTTCACGAAATGGTGAACGACACGCTCGGCGGTCGCCGGTTTGGGATGCCGTATTGCACTCTCTGTCTCTCGGCACAGGCGTATTACGCCGACAACGTCGACGGTTTTTCTCCTGTATTGCGAACATCGGGGCTGCTCGCCCGCTCTAACAAGTTTATGTACGACATTTCAACGATGAGCGCCGTCGACACCTTTACCGGGCGAGCGATTTCGGGACCGCTCTTGGACGCCGGCGTTACCCTCGAGATGATTTCGGTCGTTACCTCGACCTGGGGCGAATGGAAAAACGCCCATCCGAACACGACAATTCTTACCCGAGATGGCGGTATTCCGGGTCGGGTGTATCCGACCGATCCGCTTCGTGGTCGCGATGACGACGGTCCGATATTCCCCGTGGGTGCGGTCGATCCTCGATTACCGGTGCAGGAACGGGTGCTCGGCGTCATAGATGCCGACGGAACGCCGGTCGCGTTTCCCGTCGTCCCAACCGCGTTTGCGCTTCAGCAAGGTGACGAGGTGGAGTACGGATCGATCGAGGTTACGCTCGATGGGTCGGGTTTACGGGCTACCGTAAACGGTGACGATCCCGGTTCGCACGAAGCGTTTTGGTTTGCATGGAGCCAGTTTCGACCTGAAACGGTGATCTGGGAAAGATAAAAAGGAGTTGTCTATGAGACGAGATGCGAGATTGATTTGGGGCATTACCGTCGTATTACTAAGCGTCATGGCCGTTGCGTCGATCGTCGCAGACGATGCAGCGGGGATGAGCCAGGCCGGCGAGTACGTCACGTACACCGTTGATGCGTTTGACGACGCGGCGGATCAGCAACGGGTGCTGTTTTTTCACGCCGGGTGGTGTCCAACCTGCCGACGCGCCGATCGCGCTTTCCGCGACAGTGCATCCGATATCCCCGAAGACGTCGTGCTTTTCCGCGTCAACTACGACACGCAACGCGATTTGCGCCAGCGATACGCCATTACCTATCAACACAGCTTTGTCCTGGTTGACGGTCGCGGCGAGATCGTCCGTCGTTGGGCCGGCGGCGATATCGATCGACTGCTGTCGGAGCTTCAAGGGTAGCGATGCTCCTCATCGCGTTTTCATTTCTCGCGGGAATCGTGACGATCGCGTCACCGTGCATTTTTCCGCTTCTGCCTATCATACTGACGGGATCGGTCGGTTCCGGCCGATTCCGCCCATGGGGCATCGTTGTCGGGTTTGTCGTCGTTTTCTCGGCCGCGACCCTGACCTTCGCGATTCTCGTTCAGGCGATCGGACTGCCGATCGGTTCGCTGCGTTGGGCCGCAATTATGACGCTTATCCTGTTTGGGAGCGTCATGCTCGTTCCCCGTCTCCAGTTTGCTTTTGAGGCGCTTGCCGGGCGAGTCGCGGGAATCGGTCAGAAAATGCGCGGCGGCGTTAAGGCCAACGGTTTTGGTGCCGGTCTTGTTCTCGGCTCAACGCTGGGTCTCGTGTGGACTCCTTGCGTCGGGCCGATTATGGCCTCCGTCATCACCGTGGCGGCGGCCGGGAGTATCAGTGGATCTACGGTCGCGGTTACGATTGCCTACGCCGCCGGAACGGCGATTCCGATGTTCCTTATTATCGTCGGCGGGAAACGCGTGATCGCGCGCTTCGGCGTGATAAAACGATCGGGCGCTACGATACAACGGGTCTTTGCCGTTCTAATGATCGTCACCGGCGTCGGTATTGCGTTCAACCTCGATCGAATGTTTCAGGCCTACATGCTCGATGCTTTCCCCGCTCTGGAACGAAGCATCACCTTTTTTGAGTACAGCCCGGTCGTTGATCGCGAGATCGATCGACTTATCGTCGAGTAAGGTCCGTCGAGATACGATGCGGAAGAGCTAGAACCGATCCACGGTCACCAAGATCGGCGAGAGCAGCAAAGCGCACGATTCTTGAGAAGGATCGCGCGTTGCGCCTACGATGGGGCGATGAACGCCTCTACCAAAATCGCGAGTGTCATCGCGTTCTGTGTCCTGTTCGCGTCGTGCGCTTCCATTCCGGAGCCGTATCCGCCGCGCGGAACCGATCGTCTTGTACACTTGTCGCCGCACACTGAAAAGCACTTTACCTCGCCACGCCTTACTGACGCCGTAACTGAGATCGAATCGGCGCGGCGGCACCGCCTCTACAGCGTGCTCGTATCCCAATACAACGAACTACTCTACGAACGCTATTTCAACGGTCGTGACGCAAGCTCGCCGCATGACATTCGATCTGCTACCAAGAGCGTTACCGCGATCTTGACCGGTATCGCGGTAGAGCAAGGCGTTGTCCCGCGACCAAACGAGTCCGTCGCCACAGCGCTACAACAGTACTACCACGCACGCCACGGGAATGATGTGTCCGTTCCCGACGAGCTTCTCCTCGGGCATCTGCTCACGATGTCGAGTGGGAAAACCTGCAACGATCATCAGCGCTCATCTCCCGGTAACGAGAAACGGATGTACAGACGTGAGGATTGGACGAGGTTTTTTCTAGAACTCGACCAGCAGCGTCCACCAGGGGAGGTCGCCGAGTACTGCACCGGGGGTGTCGTCGCGCTTGGTTCGATCATTTCGACCGGTCTTGGATCCGACGACTTTGCGCGGTGGGCCGACGAGTCGTTGTTTGCGCCGTTGGGGATTACCAACTACGAATGGGCTCGTTACGACGACGGTCGATCGGTGGATACCGGCGGACACCTGCTCATTACGCCGCGTGGACTGTTGCAGATCGGATTGTTGCTACTGAACGACGGTCGATGGAACGGGGATTCGCTGGTGAGCGCCGAGTGGATCGAAGCGATGTGGCGGCCGCGGGTAAACGTGTCCGGCGCAAACTACGGGTACCTGTGGTGGATCACGACCGCCGACTACGGGACCGGCCCGCTGCAGGTGTACACTGCGCGAGGTAACGGCGGTCAATCACTCTTTGTTGTGCCCGATCTCGGGCTTGCAGCGGTAGTCACGACCGGATACTACAATCGCGCCCGCGCGCGTATCGCCGACCAGCTGTTTTTTCTTGCGATTTTACCCGACGTACTGGAGATCCCGAGGACGGGGCTTTAACGGTGACGGCGCGATCACGGTGACGGGACGGTCCAAAAGCAAAACGGGCCGGTAGTAGATACTTTTGCGCGATAGATCCAGACTACTGGTATGATCGCTCTTATCCCCCGCCGTCGGTCGACCGTTATCGCACGAATCGCGCAAATGATCCTTGCTGGAGTGTTTCTCGTGGTAGCGTCTTTCGCCGTTGCCCAGGACGCCGTTCTGTTTGCGCCGGGCGATCGGCTCGAGATCGTCCGTCGATTTAACTACAGCACGCGTGTCGACGGACGTTACGCCGGACACGTGCAGCGCGAGGACCGTGTTTCGCTCCGCGAGACGGGGAGCGGCCCGCGCGGCGAGCGAGAGTTTATCGGCGAGACCTGGTCGAGTACGACGACCGTCCGCAACCTCGCCACCGTTGCTTCGCAAGTGGATCGACGTACCGGTTTACAGATCGATTGGATACGCGGCCGCTTGGTGCAGGAGGCGGGAGATCCGACCTGGCAGGGAATTCCGACGATTCCGCCGACACCCGAACGTGTCCCCGACGAGCGGCAATGGGAGGCGCCGGCATTGGTCCGGGTGGTTTTACCGGGGGGTGAGCCGGCGATGATTCCTACGACGGTGGTCTATCGCATCGATGGACTCGAGACGTACAGGGGAGAAGAGCTTGTCCGCGTGACCTTTGGCTATCGTCTCGTCTGGCCCCAGCCGTCAAGCAGCGTTCAGTATCACAGCTACGGTCGAGTTCTCTCGCCGCGAGAGATGCCATCGAACGGCATGACGATTCGAGCCAATCGCCAAGGGCATATGTTGTTGCCACCCGGTGCGGGCGTACCCGCGTTTCAGAGAACCGAGATCAACGATCAGTACCAGACGCGCACCGGCCGGGAGGAGCGGAGCGGTTTTTTGCTGACGTGGTACACAGGATCGCGCCCACCCGGCGGGCTTATTGCGTCGACCGGCGTTCCGGCCGGACCCGGGAGCCCAAGGGAGCCGGTGAGCGACGGTGGTCGAACGGATTTGAGGGAATCGATTCGTACGCCGGACGCGCCGAGTGAGGGGATTCCCCGCGACCGGATTACGCCCGACGATCGGGGCCCACTCCGAGACGACGGGCGACCCGGTTTAGGTGATTCGCCGGGTGCGCCGGGTGCGCCGGACGCGCCGAGAGAGGGTATTCCCCGCGATCGGATTACGCCCGATGATCGGCCCCGACTTCGAGACGACGGGCGACCCGGTTTAGGTGATTCGCCGGGTCTGCCGGGTGCGCCGGACGCGCCGAGAGAGGGGATTCCTCGCGACCGGATGACGCCCGACGATCGTGACCCGTTTCGAGACGACGGTGGTCCGTCGCTCGAGGACGAACGACCGGGTGAAGTCGTTGTGGAGGCCCCGCCGATCGTCGACGTCGAGGTCGACAGGGACGAGCTCGATCGGGTTCGCCTCTCCATCAAGAACCTGCAGTTTGTCGCCGATCAGGCAACGCTGCTCCCCGGTGAACGCGGCCGGCTCGACCAAATCGCCGAGTACCTGCAGCTGGTGCCCGAGATGACCGTGCTTGTCACCGGCCATACCGCGGCGATCGGGACGGTCGAAAGCCAGCAGTCCCTCTCCGTCGAGCGAGCTGAGACAATTGTCGACGCGATGATCGCACGGGGAGTTGCACCGGGTCGATTCCGTTTCGAGGGCCGGGGCGGAAGCGAGCCGATCGGCGACAATGCAACACCGGAGGGACGAGCGCTCAACCGGCGGGTTGAGATTCGCCTCATCGAATAGGCGCACACTCGCTCCGTATTCAAGTGAAAATCGGAAAAAACTCTTTGACTCTCCCGCCGCTGGAGGGTTGAGGATTGCTTCATCAACCCAACGGAGGTTTAAAGATGAAGCGATTTTCGACAAACAGGGTACAGAATCCGCGATTGCGCGGCGCATACGGAGCGGCTTGGCTGTGCGTTGCTGTAGCCGTGGCCGGCGGGCTCGCCGGGTGTGGCTCCCCGTATGCGCCCGGTACCGTTTCTGAGAGCTTTTCGCCGCCGGACACCCCGCAGTCTATCTCCAATGGCGAGGGATATATCACAATGTCGGACGGCGTGGACCTGTACTATCACGCCGTTGGACGCAGTACTAATGTACTCGTCCTTCACGGAGGACCGGGGCTTCCATATCCTGCACCATGGCCGGTCGCCGAATCGCTCGACGATGATTTTCGTTTTGTGTTCTTCGATCAGCGTGGGAGCGGTCGTTCGGATCGACCGATCGATCGCCTGGAAGGCTCCGGCTGGCGTCGCAACGCGGCCGAGCTCAACCGGACGCTCGGTCTTGCCCGGAATCTTGCCGATATCGAATCCTTTCGTCGCGCGCTCGGCGATCGTCCGATAGTCGTCGTCGGGCATTCCTATGGAGCATTTCTGGCAACTCTCTACGCAGCCGAGTTTCCCGATTACGTCGAACGACTCGTCCTGATCGCTCCCGCCAACGTCGTCGTCATGCCGAACGCCGAGTTCAACATCTACGATGCGATCCGACGCGACCTGGACCCGTCGATTCACGTCGAATACGACCGATGGCTCGAAGAGTTGTTTGACTACCGCGATCTCTGGAGTCGTGACGAACAAGAGCACGCCGAGCTAAACAACGGGCTTCTTCGTTTCGCCTCCGCTCTTTCGCCTTCGGTCGCCATCTGGGGTGCGGAATCGGAAGTCGATCCGGCGTTAACGGGTGGCTGGATTCAAGCCGCACTCTTCCTTTCTCTTGGGCGCAGATACGATCTCCGCGATCACCTCAATCGGATCACTGCTCCGACGACGATCTTTGTCGGGAGCGCGGATCGCTTTGTCGGTGATCACGCGGACGGTGTGCTGTTACCCTATCTCGACTCGATACACAACCGAGAACTGGTTGTGCTTGACGGCGCCGGCCACTTTCCGTTTATGGACGCGAATCGATTTAGCGATCATCTGTCGCGGGCGATCGGGCCCGATCTATAATCACATCATGGATCGACACGAATACTCGATTGGTTCCTTTTCCGTCATGACTCATATACCGGTAAAAACGTTGCGCTATTACCACGAGACCGGCGTCCTAATTCCGACGCGCGTGGACGAGATGAGCGGGTACCGATATTACGACGACGACGCGTTTGACCGAGCGCGAGTAGTGCAGACGTTGCGTCGCCTCGAGTTTAGCCATCAGGAAATCGTGGCGATGCTCGCCGAGTGCGCCGACGACGAGGATGCCATCGAGTTTTTTCGACGCAAGGCGGACGAAATTCACCAAACTGCGCAGCGCTATCGCGCGATCGAACGGGAGATAAACGAGATCGTCTCGTCGATCGAATTACAGAACCGTAAGGAGATAAACATGGAAATCGCAATAAAGGATATCTCGGAGTACCCCGTTATCGCCCTCCGATACGTTGGGCGTTACGACGAAATCGGCCCGCGGATACGTATCCTCTTTCGAATCGCCGCCCGTTACGCCGGGGGTCCGGTTCTGGCGCTTCACTGGAACGCTGAGTACCGCGAAACCGATGCTGACATTGAGGCATGTCTGACGCTCAAACCCGAATCGATCGAGAAAGTCCGCTCCCTCACGGAGCGCTATGCGCTGACTCATGGCGCGACGGCGGGTACCGAGCAGTGGGAGCTTTCCGACGGACAGCTGCTTTCCGTCCGGACGCTGGCCGGCGAAAAGCACTACGCCACCGTCCACGCCGGCGCCTACGAAACGATAGGCGAAGGTTATAAGCGAATTATGGATGCGATCTCCGAAGCGGGAAAGGATATGGCCGTACCGATTCGGGAGCTCTACCTCAAGGGACCGGGAATGGTATTTCGGGGAAATCCAAAGAAATATCGAACCGAGATTCAAGTTCCGACGAACACGTGATGTCCAGATGGTAAAGGACCGCCATAGGTACAGGCCGAGCATATAGTCGATTGAGGCAGAGCATGGGTATTGAGCAAGAAATAGAAAACTGGGACGGAAAAACCGTTCGCGAGATAACGGCGATCTACGACCGATACAACGCGCGAATCGGTTTTATCGACTCGCTTGTCGACTCTCTCCGCCACGCGGGGCAGCAGCGAGGATCAAGCTGGCTCATAAAAAACTGGATCGAAGACGGCCATCGACTCGGGCAAACAGCGACGGAGCGAATCTGCGCGCTCGTGAACGAGATGGAGCACTGGGAGGCAAAACTCCACCTCTTGCAAGTGCTTCCGTCGCTGGCAATACCGCGGGACCAAGCGGGCAACGTGTATCGGTTCGTGCGTTCGGGGATTCTCGACCCCAACAAACTCGTGCGAGCATGGGCGTACGGCGGCTTCTATCACCTGGCGCGACAACATGACTCGTACGCGGCGGAAGCTCGGGAACTCCTTGAGGTGGCGATGCGCGACGAGGCAGCCTCGGTGCGAGCACGACTCCGAAACGTGATGAAAGGTGGCGCATTGTGAGCGGGCCAAATTAGCGCTGTGCAAACAGTGGTCTGTTGGCGGCGCATTTTGTACGTTCGTACGCGATAACCGTCATCCGCGTTTTGGCTAGCGCGGGGAGTTTTTTCACGAGCATGAGCAGGAGTCGATATGCAACATCCCGTCGTTCTGGTTGATTCTGAGGCCTGGGTGGAACCTCTTGTCCAAGCGCTTGCAGCGCGGGATTTAGCTCCGCAGGTCGTCAACGTACGGACATTTATGTGGGACGGACACGTTCCCTTTGACGGGTGGGAGCTGGTAGTAAATCGTGTCTCCGCTCGACCGGAGGCAAACGATGTCCATCCGTCGATGCTCCTGCGAAAAACACAGGACCTATTGGCAGCTCTGAATCTTGCCGGTGTCCCGTGCGTACATGGATCACGCGCCTACGCTGTGGGGAGCAGCAAGGTGCTCCAGGCTCAGTGTTTCCGACAGGTTGGTCTGCGGACGCCGGCAACCAGTCTTGTAACCGAGTTCGACCTCGACAAAGTTGTCGCCGAGTTTGATTCCGAGAAATGGCTCCTCAAGCCGAATCCCGGCGCGTTTGGGACCGCAATCGGAGCGATCGGGAGCCCGGAATCGGTCGGAGCGTTTGCTCTGGATGGGCTGGCAGTCGTGCAGGAGCGGATATTACCGAGTGAGCCGTATGTCTACCGTGCCGAGTTTGTCGACTCGCAACTGGCCTACCTGGCAAAGTCGCCGCTCCTGGAGAACGGGAGCAACTATTGCCTTGCCGGGGCGGGCGCCGAGGTGAGTCTAAGTCGCGATATGCCCGCCGACCTTCGGGCGCGCTGTGCCAAACTCTTTGCCTTGACCGAGATACGCATGGGAAGCGTCGAGTACCTAATCGACAAATCGGGTGAACCCGCGTTCATCGACATCAACCCCGTCTCAAGTCCTCACCCGGATGCTAAAGCTCAGCTTGGCGTTGACCTGTGGGCGATGCACGCCGAGTTGGTTGTTAAGGCCTGGGAGCAACGCGCGACGGCCCACCAAACACAGCAATCCGGGTGAGAGTCGGCCCCACGTTCCGCCTATTCCTTCTTTTTAACGGGAATGTAGATATCGACCACCGGTGGGCTTGCGTGCATGCGGTCGTCGTAAAGCTCGAAGTCCTCGGTCTCAGCGCGGTCCCATTCCTTCGACGCCGGTAGCCATGTGCCGTAGATGTATTTCCAGAGATCCTGGATGGCGTTGGGTACCGGACCCTCGGCCGAGAAGACCGCGTAGGTCGCGGCGGGTATCGTCCAGGTCTCCATGTCGTCGGGCACGTCGCCCTCGCTGACCACGAGCTCACCGGCGATATACGTAAAATACCCGTCCGCTTCCGCTTTGCCACAGGCACCGATGCTTGTCCATGGCTCCGCCGTTCCTGGGATTTTCTTCGGTCCTCCCGATTGTATGTATCGGTCCCAGAGCAGAGGAATGTCTTTGGTGTTGCTGCCGTCGGCTCGAGTTCGGACGGTCATTCCGATGACCGTAAACGGTCCGGCGCTTGTGATTTTCGGTTCCATTCCATGTCTCCTTAGCGAGTGCTCCCGAATCAACTGGTCTGTTGTCAACCGCGCGCGCAGCTGGTAGCGTACTCCTTCTCTACGCAGTGCGCCGGGGGTCAGCGTATAGGCGTCCTTGAACGCCCGGGTAAACGACTCCTGACTGGAGAATCCACAGTCCAGCGCGATCTCCAGAATAGCTTCGTCACCCTGCGTCAATCGGCGCGACGCCTCGGTAAGCCTTCGTTCGCGTATGTACTCCTTGAGCCCCAACCCCGTCATTGCCGAGAAGACGCGGTGAAAGTGGAACAGCGAACAACAGGCTTCCGCGGCTATCTCTTTCAGCTCCAAGCGATCCGTGAGATTGTTCTCAATATAGTCGACCGCGCGGCCGACCCGTTCGAAATAGTCCAAGGGAAAGGTCCTTTGCCGTGGATGTCTATGAGTCTAACGGATGATGCCGCGTGTGTTTTGATCTTTCGTGCTCAGTTGGTCGGGGACAACGCGCGTTCCGGAACTAAGGAGCGCGGTACAATACAGCGGAGCGTCGTTAGACGGCATCGCCGTTCAAACGTGTTAATTGGAGGATGCAGATGAACACCAGGTGGAGCGAGTTTGATGTCAACCGAATTGACGCGGCGGCCCGCCTGCTGACTTCCATCAGACGTGATGCGTTTGGCCAAATCGCCGACACCTTCGACGCAGATACCGCGGTCCGGTCGATTAGAACCGAACTCGACAAGGACGTGAGTAGTGCGTTTATGCTCGTTGATAACGGCGAACTCGTCGGTTATGCGGTGGCAACCGTCTTTGCCGACCCTATGTGGGGACGAAGTGGGTGGTTGGCACCGGGCGCCTACGCGCTCCACCCTGACTACCAATCCACGCTACCCGAACTGTACGCCCGCATCGGAGAGGAGTGGGTCAAGCGCGACATCCTCGACCACAAAGTCTTTACGTTTGCACCGCGGGGGCGGTTTGGCGAGATGTGGGGCGAACTCGGGTTTGCCAAACAGCAGACCTACGCCGTTCTCGATCGACCGGGTATGCGGGGCGCTACGGAGATCCCATCGTCAAAGTTTGTCGTGAGACGCGCCGAGGAACGCGACCGCGCCGAAATCGCCACTTTTTCTCGCGTCATCGCATCGTATCAGGCGGCGGGGCCGTGTTTTGCACCCGTACCCGATCAGTATCTCAGGGCGTTGGACGAGGGATTTGCCGAGTTGCTTGACGATAACGAGCTGGATGTAACCGTCGTGGAGCGTGACGGCTCCTTGTACGGAATTGCGGTTGTGCGTCCCGTAACCGAGGTCGAGCTTCTTGCTCCCGCCGGATGCGTTGAGCTACCCGCGGTTGCCGTCAAGCCGGAGTACCGCGGAACCGGCGCGGGCACTGCGCTGTCGCGTTTCTTGTTTGCCGATCTGGCACAACGTGGTCGATCCTGCGTCGTGACCGACTGGCGATGCGCGAATCCACTTTCGAGTCGATTCTGGCCCCGGATGGGTTTTGCGCCGATAGCCCACCGCCTGGTTCGTCGCCTTGATCCGCTGTGCTCGCCGCGATCATGACCGTCGGGTCATGGCGTCTTCGGCCACAGCCCGTTTCCACTCGTACGTCTGATACCGTTCCTCGCAGGGATTGCCGTCGTAGATCCGCATCATACGCTCGGCCGGTGAAGCCAGAAACGACGCGCAGGTCTTGATGCCGCGGGTATGTTCCGGGTGCACGCAGATACTCTTGTTTACCGAGTCATCGTCTATCGAGCCGTGGTCGGACATCAACGAGTGGAGGCTATCAAGGGTGATGTTACCGGCGTTACTCACGACAAACTCCTGTAGCCGTCGGTGCCGATGTGCGGCAAAGAAAAAATCGATATCCGGGGCTTTGTCGATCTTCACAAACGGTTTGAGCTTATCAAACATCGGGTAGTTGCCGTTGCAATGGTAGCCGTCGGTGAGAATCTCCGTGTGTTCGACCACGCTGTTGTCCTCGCGGACCAACGCCTTCTCCGCGTCCGCAATGATCATAGACGCCCCGATACCACGGGGCGGCTTTTCGGCAAGAACGTCTTGCGCCTCTTCCACCGTGGTGGCGCGATTGATAACGCACATCTTAATGAGATTGGGAATTCTCGACGCCTCAGCACCGGGATTATCCAGGAAGAGTATCTCCCCGGCGAGGGCGAGCCCGTGCTCGTTCATACCAAAGTTCGGAAAGACCGTACCAGCCATAAAGCATGCGGTGTAGGCGTGCCCCGTGTTCGGCTTAACGTGGATTGTTGTCTCAAACGGCTGGACATCCTTGCTCTCGTCGGCGTTCATCGCCACGAGGGGAGCGCCGGTCCGGGTATAGCTTCCCACGGCAACAAAATCCGAGCACGTGAGGCTGTATTCGAGCATGCAGTTCATAAAGATGATATCGCGGCGGTCGATTCCGGTTGCTTCGGCCATCCCGTCAAACATCTGCAGGGCGTCGGGATGATACCGTTCGATGCTGGCCTGGTACTCCTCTCCTACTCGGCGATAGCGCCGTTTGAACGCGCGAGTTTTGAGCATCGCGCCGATCATGTGTTTTGTTCTGGGACGGAAAAAGTCGCGCCCGGGACCATCCGCGGCGGCGGCCATAAGCCTGGTAAAGAACACAAAGCGCTTGATCTCGTTCGCAAACGCGCGTCCGTATTGCCGCCCGATCTCAAAGAACGATCCCTCCAGTGTTATCTCTTTCATCGCTTCGCTCCTCGTATATTCGGTTGCGTGCGTCGTCGGATTCTCTCCTGCCCGCCGACGTCAAAGGAAAAGGTCTGCGTGAGAATCCCCGTTGGACAGGTATGAGTGCAGGTATGGCAGCCGATACACTCAGTCGACAAAACACGATCTCCGTTCTGAATGTAGCCCATCACGTCGATGTCCATAGGACACGCCCGGGAACAGGCGCTGCACCCGACACAACGATCGGCGGTAGCCGCGACCTTAAGCATCGAGAAACGCGTAAACAGCTTTAATACAACGGAGACAGGGCAGAGGTACTTGCAAAACGCCCGGTTGTCCTTGAGGACCAGGGCGAGGATGATCGCTGAAACAAAGTAGAAGACGTTGCCGACAATCAACCAGGTAAAGTTCTCGGGACCTAACGGATCCGGGCGGTAGCGCACGACGTACCAGAGAAAAAGCACGAGGGAGAGGCTCAGCGCAAAGTGGGCGTAACGGAGCCATTCCCAACGGGCGGATAGACGGCCGTTCTTGTTTGTTTTGTACGGGAGAAAGTCGATAACCATCGCTGTCCAGCATGCCCAACCGCAGTATCCGCGACCGTACAGGAGCGGACCAAACACTTTGGCGACGAGGTAGTGGATAATCGATGCCGCAAAGAAGCCCGCGAGCAAATGGAAGAAAAAACCTTCCAACTGCATGTTCTCGCCCCCGATCAATCCAAGAAAGATCAGCAGATATCCGCCGACGAGCGTCTGCGCAACCCGACGTGCCAGAGGCTTTTTTTTCTTCGGTAGGATGCCGAACAGTCCGACACAAACTGCGACAGCCGCGCCGATGTATCCAAAGTTAAAAAGAAAAAAGATCTTTCCCGTCGTCCTCCACAGAACGACGGCGACAGTCACAAACGTCAGCAAGAGCACCACCGGCCCAAAGAGCTTCCTCGCAATACCCACTTCGTCTCCTTGATTCACATTTTTACTCACGGTGAGTTGTTGCAACTCCTGTGCCAAGGTGTGAGGTTAGAAAAAAGCCAAAGAACGGAACGATTGGCACGCCGATTGCCAGATCGTGTAGCGAAGGAGGCTCCTATGAATACAAACCGTATCTACTATTTCTCCGCCACCGGTAACTCGCTGGTCGTTGCCCGGCAGGTCGCCGAACATCTCGGAGACTGCGAACTCGTTCATGTCGCCGACGCATTAGCCGGCAATACGCCCGCGATTGACGCGACGTCTAATCGTCTGTCCCGCGTCGGGTTTGTGTTCCCGGTCTACGGGTGGGGACCGCCGCGAATCGTCCATCAGTTTGTCGATCAGGTGACGATTCCCGACGCCGACTATTTTTTTGCGATTGCGACGCATGGCGGGACGGTTGCGAGTGCGCTCCAGGTTTTGTCAAAGCAGCTTGCGTCTCGCGGAGTGGGGCTGGACGCCGGGTTTGCCGTCAAAGAGGGCCATTATCAACCTGATCCGAACCACGCCAAACACCCGGTGGTTCGTTTTGTACGCGCAATCAACGGCTATCCGGAGACTCGCGCCCGTTCGTTTGCCCAGCGGTGTGACGAGATTCTTGATGTATTACTGCAAAAACGGAGCGTAGCCGTTGAACTCGACCGGGCAGTGGGTAGTGCAGTCGCCGCCCGCATGCATCCGTTTTCCCTCAAGACCTTTGCGAAGGCCGACGATACCTTTGTTCAAACCGACGATTGTATTGCGTGCGGCATATGCGCGCGGATTTGTCCGCGAGCTAACATCGAGATCGAGAACGCTTCGCTGAGCTGGGGTGGAAATTGCGAGGGTTGTTTCGCCTGCGTCCAGTGGTGCCCAAAACGCGCGATCCAGATCAAAGGAGTGGAGTGGATTACGCAAGGCCATAACCCGGCCTGCACGGCCAAGGACCTCTTTCGAAACAGGTAAGACGGTATTCGTCGTATTTGGCGATTCTTCGGTAGCCGTATTGCCATATGTGGTGACATTCGGCGATTCGGCTTGTGTCGATTCGGTCGCTCAGGCGGTATCCGGCGGGCGATCGTCCAGATTTGGCTACGGTGTTCCGCCAAAGCACCGAGTATGATACGGTTTCGCCGCGCCGAGCGGATTGGCACGGCGATTGCAGAACATCAGTGGTGGCGGACGATAGAGAGACCAAAAGCACTTCCCGCCACCCAGGAGGTCGTTGATGTTGAATACCCAGATGAAGGTGCTCCTGTTCGAGGGCGCGTAGTCGCAACAGAGCATTTGATTCGTCGAATCGATATCGCATCTTGTTGACGCGCTCGTCGGAGCAATCCTTCTCGTCACAACCTGCACCACGATGTGCGGGTCGCTCTACAGAGGACAGGGCATCATAGCGGAAACACAACCAGTGACGCGCTTCGAGGGATACTTCAATGTCAAAGCGCAAACACAACCGTTATCGCCGCTACGGCAACGACCACAACATCGGACACTACTACGACGGAGACCGTGACGAACATCACAACGGTCGTCGTGAACACGCTCACGATCGCGGGGCACAGTCCTTTCGCTGTGCGCACTGCGGTCAGACGATTACCTTGGATTCATACGGCACGAAGAACCGTAACCACTGCCCGTATTGTCTGCACTCGCTTCACGTCGACGTCAATATCGGTGATCGAAGCTGCGATTGTCGTGGGGTCATGGAGCCGATCGCAGTATGGGTACAACCAGACGGCGAATGGAGTCTCATTCACCGCTGTAAGCGTTGCGGGACGTTGAGGGCAAACCGAGTCGCGGGCGATGACAGTGAGGCGGCTCTGCTCTCACTGGCGGCGCTACCGATGGCGAGCCTTCCGTTCCCCTTAACCGGCGTGATTCCGGCGATCACGATGCCGACCGCCAGTTAACTGACGGATAACGGCACGTTTGATACGTAAGCGTTATACGGTGCTCACCGTACAACGCGGACCCGACGGCGACGACTCGCCGCCGGGTTTTTTTTGTGTTCTGAACCGCCCGGCGTCGGCCGGGCATTCACGCGACCGCTCGCGGCGCATCAACGGCTTGCTTGCGGAGTAAACGCGCCAGCTCCGGCTCGCATCCAAAGGCTCGGCGGAGCTCCTCGTACTCGGCGACGAGTATACTTGTGCCCGCGTTACCGGACCGTCGGGAGCGTATCATCGTGTTTTTGTCCGTATGACGTGACGAGGTAAACTCCAGCACATCGACCTCGTAGCCGCTCATCGCCACGAGGTGTGAACGCATCGTGTCCGCCACCATGTACACCAGGCGATCCTTGAGCGCCTTGTAGCGCGTCATTCCTCCTACCGCCTTACTCGTCATCGATTTGCGGATTGTGTGCTGACAGCAGGAAACCGTAAGCATCGTCCGCGCCGACTGACGAATACCGGTGTAGATCGCCTTGTCGGTGACCGTATCACAGGCGTGTAACGCGTAGAGTACGTCGATTCGCGTGAGTTGCGGCGCCTCAAGGATGTCGCTCGGAAAAAAGGTCATCCCGGAAAACCCGAGGCGCTCCGCGGTTGCTGCGCCCTTTTCCATGAGGCGTGTATTGGTGTCGACGCAGTGAATTTGCACGTCGCGCCCGCGGAGGACTGCAAAGTAGTGATAGAGCAGGAAGCTTAAGTATCCGTTCCCGGCTCCTGCGTCCAGGAACGTAAGTGTCCGTTTTAGGGATAACGGCCGAACTTCCGCCTCAACTACCTCGAGGAACGAAGCGATCTGACGAATTTTCGCGTAACGATCCGGGCTGGGCGAGTCCGGACGTAGACCGATCTCGCGGAGTAAGTGGTTAACTGATTGCTGTTCTGTTTCCGTAAAAAACATGGGTGCCTCCTGGCATCGTTCGCGAGGAAGGCAGTTTCTGGGGGAATGTGCGCAAACGCAGAAAAAGGATAACAGTCACCGGCTGTAGAAAACCCCGCAGACACCACTCTTCCCCTGATTTGGGATTGTTGAGTAGCGATCTGAAATGGTTTCCAACAGCTCCAGCGTCGCCGGTCATAACTCGGCTGTTCCGGAAGGGCAACTCCTTTAGTTCGGTTTGTTACTGAATGCTATCATCGGAATCAACTGTCGTCAAATTCCATGTCGCGTGTCCGCGCGGACGATAGGGCAAAACATCTATCGCAACACCTCCAAAAAATTACACCAATTAGTGTAATTAACCGTTGACAATGTATGACTATAAGAATAAACTACACCGTATAGTTTACTTGGTAAGGAGGAAAAGATAAAAGCAGTCGTGTATGACAGGTATGGCGACCCGGAGGTACTTAGGATTTGCGAGGTTGCCAAACCGGGGGTCAAAGAGGACCAGGTACTGGTAAAGGTGGAGTGCTCGAGCGTGAGCGCAGCAGATCTACATATGCGCGCCGCGAGCCCGCCGATCGTTCGCATTCTCTATGGACTTGGAAGACCCAGAAGAACCAACGTGCTCGGTTTTGAGATAGCCGGGCGCATCGTCGAACGCGGTGCTTCGGTTGATGATTTCAAAGTCGGTGACAGAGTATTTGCCTATTGTTCCGATCTCTTCGGCGGCTATGGAGAGTACATCGCCCTGGACGCAAACGGTCCAATCGATGAGATACCGGCGACCTGGGATTTTGCCGAGGCGGCCGTAACACCGGTGGCAGGTGTTACCGCAGTTCGATTTGTTACCAGTACTAAGATCAAAACCGGTGATCAGGTTTTGGTCCACGGTGCGTCGGGATCGGTCGGTTCCTTCGTCGTTCAAATTGCCCACTACCTCGGCGCTCAGGTTACGGCGACATGTAGCGAGGAAAAAGCAGATTTTGTCAGAAGTCTGGGGGCACATGAGGTCATCGATTACCGGACGACAAAATCATCGCGCATCGATAAGAAATTTGACGTGGTCATCAATAACGTGTCCACGTACACGAGGGCCGGCTTTATGAAGGTTCTCAAGAAAAATGCCCGTTACGCTTCGATCTGGCAGCAAATCCGGGCGAGCAAATCGGACATAAAGGAAGTTCGACGCCTCGCTGAAACCGGTGCGTTTTCTCCAATTATCGACAAAGTGTTTCCCGTCGGACAAATCCGGGACGCTCACCGGTATGTGGAATCCAAAGCGAAAAAAGGAAACGTCGCGATTTACATGTCGTGGTAGCAAAAACTCACGCAACACGACCCACGGTCGAAAGGAAGGTTCACATGGATATTCAAAAGGAACTGCGTGATAGCAGAATCAAAGCGATTCTGTCGGCACTCTGGATCACGTTTTTTATCAACCACTTCTTTATGGGATTGCACGAGCTCGCAAATCCGGAGTTTTTTCAGCGCTTAGTCGTCGGGCTCGATGTTCCGGATGCATTATTGCTGGTTGCCGCAATTACGATTCAGCCGCCCATTTTTATGATCGCCCTTGCATTGATTTTACCGACCCGGATTAACGGCTTGATCAACATAATTGTCGGGTTCTACGCGATCTTGATGGAAGCCGGCAATGTGTTGACGAACAACCCTGATGCGGATAACTGGTTTTTCTTCGCGATGGAAATGCTCAGTTACATCAGCATCATCGTTATTTCCTTCCGGTGGCGTCGGAAATTAAAGTTAGAAGCCGGGTCATAAACAAGCGACCCCAAAACGCGATTATCTACGGGTAGAATTACGTTGCGCCGAAGTAACGGTCCTGAAGAATTGTGAGTGGGCGATTCAATTATCGCGTAATCATCCCGTCCTGTTTTGTGTGAACTTCACATAGCCTCGAACTTGCGCAAATCCGAGCAGGGCTTCGACAGCGGCGAAGAAAACCAGGAGTACCGTAACGTCGAAGAACGCGACGTATATCAACATAAGTGCACAAATCGCAAGACGCGTTACTCCGTCCCAGAATCCGTATTCAGGTTTGGGATCACGGGCCCGGGCGATTGCCCAAACCAGCGTGATCGCTGCCATCATGTTTACAAAGAACAGGCTAAACGCCGAAAAGCTACCGACCTCGCCGGGCAAGGCCAAAGCCGAGTCAAGCGAAGCAATAAGGGAAATGGTCCAGCGAACGACACCGGGACCGATAAACAGAAGCATCAGTCCGGCATCGTAGATTCCCGTACCTCGTACAAATCGTGGGTAGTTGCTCTTGGGCATCGTATCACTCCTTCGTTCGTAGTCTGAACGCGAAGATCCTACGATCCAATCGCGCCAAGCAATTACCTTGGAGGTAATGTCATCGTCGTCCCAATCGCACTATATTTCGGACCAGTATGGATACGAGTTCCGCATCATTTGATAGCTACGAAGCTCAGATCTACTCGCTGACTCGTGATACCGGTTTTCCTGCGCAGCTTCGCTACTGGCGTAGACTTCGGGGTTTTAGCCAACTCGATCTCGCCTTGGCCGCCGACGTATCGTCGCGACACCTCAGTTTTCTCGAGACCGGTCGATCAAAGGCGTCAGATCAAACGATAGGGCGCCTCGCGTCGGCTCTCGACCTTTCTTGCGCCGACGAGCGTTCCCTGCGACGTGCAAACTTCGGGTTTGGAGAGCAACGCGAGCCGCCGGACGCGCGCACGAAAGCTACCCTTGAACGGATGGTCGAGCGACACGCCCCATATCCCGCGCTCATCGTCGACTCACTTGGCACCATTCATCACGCAAATCGAGCGATGACGCGGCTTTTGACGCTTGTGCCTATTCGTTCGTCGAATTTGTTTAAAATCTACTTTGCCCGAGACGGTTTTCGCACGGTTCTGGAAGACTCCCATCATATCGGGTCACTCCTCTTTGCCCAAATTCGTCGGGAACTCCTCGCGCTGAATCGTCCCGAGGCGATGGTGCTTCTCATCGACCTGACAGACCTGGCTCCCGACCTCGCGGCTCACCCAACGCAATCAGAGAAACGTAACGTAAATCCGGTCATGGAAACCGTGCTACGAGTGGGCGCGATGCGCCTACACCTTTCACACGTTTTCGCATCTTTTGGATCTGAGGATGCGGACAATAACTCCGATTGGAGGGTTGAGACGGTATTTCCTATGGACGACGAGACAGCGGCCTTCTTTACGACGGAGCCGGGAGTCGGAACCGTCCGTGATCCGCCGCTTACGGAGAGTACCGGCAAAGAAACATCCGGATGATCTCGTGGAGTTGATAGTCAACACGTTCCGGATCGACGTGACGGGTCAAAATCGCCGGGATGAGAATGACACCTTCGTGAATCGACCACAACATTGCGCCGGCTTTCTCCCGGTCATCGATACGGAGACGCCCGTCGTCGCACGCCGCCTGTAGCCAGTTTTGCAGCGCCTGTTCTTTACCGGAGTAGTTATCGGCCAGGTCGGTATGTGCCGATGGTTCCTGTTGGAGGAACTGATAGATGCTGAATGAGAAACCGAGCATGATCGGACTCTCCAGGATCTTCATTTCGGCGCGTAAGATCTGTTCGAGTTGATCGGCAAGCGAGGTCGTCGGGTCGTACCGCAGGTGTTTCGAACCGGAAACCTGATCGATGAAGCGACGGACGATCGACACATACAAATCACGCTTGCTCGGATAGTGGTTGTAGACCGTTCGTTTGGACACGCTCGCGGTGTCGGCGATGACGTCCATACTTGCCGATTCGTACCCCGCTTCGCTGAAGACGCGCATCGCAGCCTCGACGATTTGCTCACGCTTTTTTGATGTGTCCCGTCGACCGCTCATATTTCTTGATTATAGCGAATGATCCGGCGCAGTGCTGCCGAGAATCCATCGCCAACTCCGTGGACGTAGGTGACCCGCGCCTGGCCGTCGTAGGTTCGATCGGGTTCTACAAGGAGCTCACGTCTTGAGCGGAACCACACCCGTTCTCGAGATACCCGGGCGTACATCCGGCGCCGGTCGAACTCATGGGGAAACTCGAGGTAAAGAAATGCTACCAGATCAAACGGATAGAAGCCGTCGAGGCCGGCCCAGCGGCGCATAAACCGAAGCCAGTTTGCGCTTCGGGATGCGGCCCACGCCAGAAGATCGTCTCCAGCGGCGATTTCATCGACCAACGAAGCGTCGACAACAAACTGACTCGAGAGTTCGAACGGTACGAGGGTCACCGGTACCGAGGAGTTGACGACAATTTCCGCCGCGAGCGGATCCTGCTGGAAATTAAAATCGCTGAATCGAAACCAGGTACTGTCGTTGAGGTAAAACGGCTGTCCGCAATCTCGATTTCCCGCGACGACGACGATTTCTCGGATGTTGCCGATTTCGGGGCGACCGCTTGTCAACAGACGGGCGATGTTTGTTAATGGACCCAACGCGACCAGCGTCAATTCGCGCTTACTCAACTCGTTTAGCAGGCGCTCGACAAAGGCGGCGCCTTGATGTTCCATTCCCTCCGACAAGGGATGGCTGCTACCCCGTTGGATTTCAAAACGCCGCGGTTCGTCCTCGTTCCAGCGGGCATATCGGGCGCGAAGCTCGACCAGGGTCTCATAAGATATCTGCTCGGAATCGTTGCCGAACACCGTACTAAAACCGACGATATCAAACGCCCCGGACTGCAGGGCGTAACTAATCGCCCAGCAATCGTCGACGTCCTTGCTATCATCACCATGTGAACACGCCGCGTCCGTGTCGATCCACAGCGGAAAGACATGACGGTCGTCGCCGACCACGATCGGTACCTGACCAAACGTGAGAAGTACCAGTACGAATAATAGCGCCCACCGCCGCACCATCGCGGCCGTATGGGCCCCCCGATTCCACACCATTGCACAACCTCCTTAACCTCGCTTCAAGTCTTATTTACACTATACGGTGTAGTATAATAAGTCAACTACAAGGAGGCCAAGTGTCCGTGACAACCGAGGAGCTCTACCGGAAAGACGGCCCAATGGTTCTCTGGCGCTGCCGAGAAATACGTAGCGAAGAAGATGCGGCCCTGGATGCCGCATAAGACACGTTTGTTCTATCTATTCTTCAAGCCGGGCCAGTTCCTGGAAAAAACCGATAGACGTCGCGATCCCGCGTCTGAAGCACTCAAGTGAAAACTTCTCGTTTGGAGCGTGAAGGTTGTCGTCGGGTAGACCAAAGCCCATCAATACGACCGGAACGTCCAAGGTCTCCTGGAACATTGCGACCACCGGGATCGAACCTCCCTCCCGCACAAAATCGGGGCGAGTACCCCAGTGATCTTCATATGCCCGCGCAGCGGCCTGGACCGCGGGAGCGTTTCGGTCCGTCAACGCGGCTTTTCCACTTGCCATCTGCGTGAGCTTCCAGGTTACCGTTGTTGGCGCAATCGATTCGATGTGACGGCGGATCAGCCCAAATATCCGGTCGGGGTCCTGATTGGCAACTAAACGACAGCTGATTTTTGCCATTGCGTGGGCCGGGAGAACCGTCTTGGCGCCGGGCTCGGTGTATCCGCTCAAGAGACCGTTGATTTCCAGTGTCGGTCGCCCGCCGATTCTCTCGGAAATGCTGAACTCAGATTCACCCCAAGCCCGCGGTGCTCCCGTCTCGGTGATCAGTGTCGATTCGGGATAGGGTATTCGAGCGATGTCCGCTCGCTCATCGTCCTCCAGGGGGACAACGTTGTCATAAAATCCTGCGACGGTAACCGTCCCGTTTTTATCGTGGAGCGAGGCGATGATTTCGCTTATCGCCTGGGCCGGATTGTGGACCGCCCCGCCGAAGTGACCCGAGTGCAGGTCGCCGGAGGGACCGGTAACATCAAGCTGCGAGTACATCAGACCGCGGAGCGCGTAGACGATCGTAGGGCTTTCCAGTCCGCGGATATGCGTGTCCGAGATGAGCGCATAATCCGCCGCGAGTAATTCGGCGTGCTCGTCAACAAAAGCGCCCAAATTGGGTGAGCCAATCTCCTCTTCGCCTTCGATCACCACTGTGACGTTGACCGGTAGTACTCCATCGCTTGCCAGAATTGAGTTTATAGCGGCGAGGTGGACAAACACCTGGCCCTTATCGTCGGAGGCCCCTCGGCAATAGAGTTTGTCGCTACGTACCGTCGGTTCAAACGGGGGAGACCTCCAATCCTCGACGGGATCTGGTGGCTGGACATCGTAGTGACCGTAGATGAGTAAGGTCTTCGCGGCGCCGCCTGCTCCCATCCATCGCCCAACGACGACGGGGTGGCCCGGCGTTTTATGTATCTCGACTGAAAATCCGAGCTCTGCTAGATAGTTGCGCACCCAGTCCGCCGCGCGTCGAACGTCCGGCGCATGCGCTTCCTGCGTACTGACGCTGGGGATACGCAGTAGCTCTTTGAGTTCATCGAGGCGGGCATCAAAGTTGGCAACTGCGTGTTGGTGCGGTTTGGTCATGGCATCTCCTCGTGGCGATTCTCACGGTGTATGGGATTATAATACCCACATCATGTCGATTCGCGAGATTGAAGCCAAGAGCATTCTCCGGAAACATCGCCGAATCGAGTCGTGGTTTATCAGTCGCTTCGGGATGAACCTCTATCGTGGTTGTATGCACAACTGTAGCTACTGCGACGGCCGGGACGAACGCTATTACGTCGAAGGCGAGTTTGGTCGCGACATCGTCGTCAAGACAAACGCGTTGGAGGTCTTGCGGCGTGAACTCGATCCGGCCAGGCGCCGGAAGCCAATTCCCGGCGGATTCGTTTTTGCCGGCGGAGGCGTTACCGACCTGTACCAGCCGATCGAGACGAAGTATGGACTCGCGCGTGGCGCTCTCGAACTGCTACTCGAGTTTGGTCGGCCGACGCACGTCCTTACAAAATCAACCCTTGTTGAACGCGACCTCGACTTAGTACAAGCGATCGATCGGAAATCTCGCGCGATCGTCAGTATGAGTTTCTCCACAACTGATGATGAGTTAGCTCGGCTCCTCGAACCGGGCGTCCGGCCGCCGAGCGAACGTTTGGCGTCGATTCGTCGAATGGTGGATGCCGGTATTACCTGCGGCGTCTACAATCTACCTATTGTCCCATTTCTGAGCGACCGACCGGAACAGATCGATACCGCGTTTGGCGATTTCGCCGCGGCCGGCGTGAGTTTTGTGGTGGCCGGCGGTATGACTCTCAAGGAGGGTCGACAAAAGGAGCATTTCTTACGCGTCGTTGGCTCTCAGCGCGCCGAAGCGGCGGCGCGGATTGCCGCGATTTACCCCTCGATTGGCCGAAGTCCGTATGGCGAGCCAATCGACAGTCGCGGTCACTATCTCGATCCGATTCTTCTGGCGGCTTCCAAGAAACACCGTCTCCCGCTCCGTCCGCCTATCTGGCTCGTCGATCCCGATTCACGTGTGCTTGGTACGCGAGACCGCGTTGTCGTAACGCTCGAGCACATCGCCTACGCGCTTGACCAACAAGACATTCCCAATCCGTTTGGTCGCGCCGCCCATTCCATCGCGATGGCAAAACTGGATGAGCCTGATTCAAACGAGCTTCCCGATGACGCTGACGTTCTCGCGCGTAAGGTCGGAGTCGGTTCTGCGACCGCTCGTCTGGTCTCCGAGATCGTCAGAACCGGTTCGTCTCGTCGGTACCGGGAGCTGTTGGAACCGTGGGCCGGGGTGGAGCTCGCGTCATTGACTTCCCCGCGGGATTTACCTCATACGATGGATAGGCATGATAGAAACGGACAACTTTGAGAAAGTCCCGGTTGAGTCGGTAGCTGAGCTCCGCGCGTGGTTAGAAACAAATCATAGGCAAGCGGAAAGTGTTTGGCTTGTCACGTACAAAAAAAGCGATCCGGACAAGTACGTTTCTACCCATCAAATCGTTGACGAACTCTTGTGCTACGGATGGGTAGATGGCATTCGACGCAAACTTGACGATGAACGAACGATGCAGCTTATCTCTCCGCGCAAAGTGCAGCACTGGGCGAAGAGCTATAAGGATCGCATAGCAACATTGATCGCCGAGGGGCGCGTTCACCCGGCGGGTCTGCGATCGATCGAAGAGTCCAAGCGAAACGGGATGTGGAGCTTTATGGATGAAGTCGATGCGCTTATCCTCCCGGCGGATTTGGTGGCATCGCTTGAGGCGCTTCCGCCTGCACTTGGGAACTTTCAGGCATCCGCTCCCTCCTACCGACGGAACGTGTTGCGCTGGATTAAGTTGGCGAAAACGCAGGCAACCCGTGAAAACCGGATCGCCAAGACGGCCGATTTTGCCGCCCGGAACAAAAAAATCCCCCAGATGTAAGCGCGCCCGCGCCCTCCGGCGCCCGTATCCAAATGCTCGACCCCGGCACTATGATTAGAGGGCGCCGGCAAATCGCGTACGGATCCTCGAGAGAAACCCCATTCGTCGTTGTGAAGTACCGCTACTCGTCCACGGATTATTCATCCATTTGATATTCTTTAATCCGACGCCCCTCAGGATTGCGTGAAAGGGCATCCCGGTAAAAAGGTTGCCGTGAAGTAATCGGAGATACCAGGTCGGATACTCCGACGTTGTGATCACGGTTGTTCGTTTCACGTGCGTAAGTAGTCCCTTTAATCCGGTCTTGGTTTCCTTGTATGCAAAACCCTTGAGCATAACTTTGTCGATAAATCCTTTGAGTATAGCCGGGGCGTCGTACCACCAGGTCGGGTAGATAAAAACAAGCTCGTCAGAATCTTGGATGGACTTTTGGTATTCTATTGTGGTCTTATCCGCCGTTTCTCCTTTGGAAAACAAAGCAAGGTCTTGCTCGGACAATGATGCGTTGTAGGAGTCCTTGTTTAAATCAATCACGCGGAAATCCTTTTGCGACGCCCCGAGGCTCGAGGTAACCTCGTCGAGGATCGCTTTGTTAAAGCTCCCGTGCCACGGATGGGCAAAAACAACGGTTGTATACATAAGCTTGCTCCCAAATTATGAACATATGTTGACATTTGCGCATCTGCGCATATTATTTTGACTAATGGTAGTTAGCGGTTTTACCCCGGTCAAGCTTGATAAGAGTCTTTGCGCAGAACGTTGAAAATGCGCAGATTCGAGTACGGACGATGTTAAAGCGTGAACCGGCAAACAATAACTCGCGGCGGTCGATTACACTTATCACGCTCGCGCTGATAGACCTGTTGGATCGTCAGTCATTTGACTCGATCAATATTACCGACATCACCCGCGCTGCCGGCCTCGTACGGAACACGTTCTACGCCCATTTTGCGTCAAAAGAAGCCGTTCTCTCGCATCACATGTTTCGATTGGTCGCCGAAAAAATGGCCGAGATTCCTTACCCCGCCGACCGACACGACGTTTACGTCGTCTCATTGTTCTTTGAGACGTGGAGTTCGAACCGGTCCTTCCTTAACCTATTGGATAAACATCGCCTTCTATTTCTTCTAGACGATGCAGAGGCACATGCGACGAAGTTGGGCTTGGACGAGCGAGCATTTGAAACCTGCGTCGTTTCCCAAGAAGCGGAGCCCTATGCGCGTACCGTGTACGTAGGGATCCTGGTCAGCATCGCGAAGCGATGGATTTCTACCGGCATGAAAGAATCCCCGTCTAAGCTCGTGGAGATCTACCGCGAACTGCTGCCGCACTCGGTTTAGCGCTCGCCCCACGGTTGCGCTTCGATCGTTTTGAGGCCTTGTAGCTCGGCTTGCGTTTTAATCCATCCGCTGTAGAGCCTGTTTACGCGCGATCTGTCGCCCTGGAGGCTTCCTTCCCGATCTATCAGCTTGGATTCTAACTGCGACTCGGTCTACTGAATGAAGAACTCGGACGTCGCATATCCGATCCTGGGCTAAATCGTGTTACCGAGCCAATGGAAAAATACTGACAGTGGGAGACTACCGCCCGTCCCAAAGATGTAGGCGATGGCGACGCCTACAGGCACGAGATACGGTAGCCTCCACCATACGTACGCATGTTTTAGGCCGAATAGAACACCGTTTGCTACCCAGGTCCAGCGACCAAATACCTTGCGCATCTTGGGCTGAAGGGCCCCTCGATAGTACAGCTCCTCGCTAAAGACGGTCACGATAAGACTCATAAAGCCGATATCGAATATCGCCCAAAGGACTGTTCCCAGTCCGCGAACCGTCTCCGAAGGCTCTGAGGATTCGATCAGCGGATGATCCGGCAACCAGCTTGGCGGAGTCAATACGCTAGCTATGTGTGTCGCCACTGGTAACAACAAGAGGACCGCAACGATTGCGGCGAGAAACGCTCCAAACGCGGCACCCCATTTCCACCACGCGCGAGGCAAACGCCATCTAATCCGCTCTCGGAGCGACTTTATCGTCAATCGATACCCTTCCCGACGGAAGATGATGAGCGCGACGCAAAGCTCGCCGCCGTGGCCCAAGAGGTTGACGGCGATCTCAAGCCAAGCGGGGAATGTACCGTCGGCAGCGAGAAACATCGGGGCAACGACGTATATTAAAAACGAGAACCACGCGGCCGGCCAGGCGAACATAAACAGGATCATCGCCAGACCGTACTGAGGTACGTGTGAAGCGTCAGGTCCGTGTGGCGTTGTCATTGAGTTGATCGATGCCGGCATCACTATCCTCCCGATTTACCGTGTTTGCGCCAATAGACGGGGATTCGTCGCACGTTTGGTCACGAGGGCAACGTACGGGATATCGTGTCCCGACCAACAGATACAACACCGCAGGCGGGCCAAACGTACTCAGCCGACGGCGTACTCCTCCAGCTCACTCAGATCGACATACTCGAGTGCCCCGATGTGCGTGGCCTCAAGGACGACCGGCGGTGCGAATCCTGCGTCGCGTGCTTCGGTCCAGCGAAGTACGCACAGGCACCACCTGTCGCCCGGTTTGAGACCCGGAAACTGGAATGCCGGAACAGGGGTGGAAAGGTCATTGCCGCGGGTGCGGGTGTAGTCCAGAAACTCTTCGGTTACCTCGGCACAGACGACGTGCGTGCCCGTGTCTGTCTCGCCGGTGTGACAGAAACCGTCGCGATAGAACCCGGTGAGCGGATCATCCGAGCATCCTTGAAGTTTGGTCGTGAGTACATTTGCTGCCATCTCCGTAATATCGCACTCCCGTTCGCGTCTCGTCTCAAAAAACGTCCGACCCGACGCGGGCGCCGAATCGAAGCCCGAATCCGCGGCGGATGCCGGTTCTTGCCGATGCCGCCGCACGGGCGATACTTTTTGCGCCATGTTCAGTATTGACGACGTCAACCTCTACGAGCAGTTAGGGTATGAGAAGATTAAAGAGCTATCGCGCGCCTTCTACACCAAGGTGTACGCGGACAGAGAGCCGTCCTTCCGAGGAATGTTTCCGCGGGATATGGAGATGGCGATTCAGAATCAGTACGAATTTTTTGCACAACGCCTGGGTGGTCCAGCGTACTACAGCAACCGCAAGGGGCATCCGGCATTGCGGGCGCGCCACGCCCGGTTCCATATCGAGCGCGAACACGTCGAGAAGTGGCTCGGCTACATGCGCGAGGCGATGATTGAAGTGGGCTTACCAGAAGATGCGCGTACGCGCCTGGATGAGTTCCTCACCGACACCGGGTATTTTATGCAGAACGTCGACGATCAAGGCGAGCGGATCTATTAGAGCCTAGGCGCCGCCGGGGTAACATATCGTGGAGCTACAACTCTCCGGCTTCGAGAAAGCTATGATAACCGTCGGCCGTAAAGATCACGTGATCGAGAACGCGCACCCCGAGGATGTCTCCGGCGTCGTGAAGGGACCGGGTCACGGCGCGGTCCTCCTCGCTGGGATCCGCGTTGCCGCTCGGGTGGTTATGCGCCACGATTATCGCGGCCGCCCGATCGGCGATCGCGTCGGCAAACACCTCCCGCGGATGTACCAAGGTGCGGTTGACGAGTCCAACGGAGACGATACGAACCGCGATAACCTCATGTGCTCCGTTTAACGAGACGGCCAGGAAGTATTCCTGCGGACGATCCGCGTAATGTTGGAGGAGGGGAACGACGTCCGACGGCTGGCGGATTCGGTAGTGTCGTGGTACGAGTACTCGCCGGCCAAACTCAATCGCCGCCGCCAACATTCCTGCCTTGGCCGGTCCGAGACCGCGAACTTCGAGGAGGCGGCGCGGATGGGCGTCGTAGTTGCACTCCTCGAGGAGGCGCAGGACTTCGCCCGAGAGCCGATCAACCGAGTTTCCGCGACCTCCAGTTCCGAGAACGGCGGCCAGGAGTTCGCGGTCGCTTAGGATCGCCGGGCCGCTCCGCATCATGCGCTCGCGGGGACGCTCAGCGCGGGCTTGGATGTGCGATTCGTGTTCGTTAACTATCACGACCTTCTGAGGAGGCGACACGCATCGATCGCTTGCCCGAACATCCGACCGACCGTCCGCCGCGACGGTCAAGCGGCGGACAGGTCTCCCCGATGACGCGAATCTGCCCGGCGCTTGAGGTCTACCTTACCTGTGAGTAGCATTTGCGCTATGACGAAACGCATTCTCATGGCCCTTTTGATCGCGTTTTCCGTAGCGACGGTGTACGCGGAGCTCCCCGACGTTCCGTCCGCGCGGGTATTCGCCAGCTCCGAACTCCCCGGGGGGAGAGTCCCCAATCGATACGACGCGGAATCGGCGTTTGATGGCGACCCCCTTACGTCCTGGGTGGAAGGTGTCGATGGTGATGGAATCGGTGAATCGGTCCGTATCGAGTTTGCTACGCCGCTCCGGAATATCGCCTATATCTCCGTCCTGCCCGGCTTTCACGATCCGCGTTGGTGGACGGCCAACAACCGTGTTCGCGAGGCGGTATTTCGGATAAGCTATATTACCGACGGCCAGACGCACGAAGGTGTATTTACCCACACATTTTCAGACGAAATGGCGGTTCAGCGAGTCCATATCAGGACCGCTCTTGGGGCCGATCAATCGCTTTTTACCGTCAGCGCATTGTCTGTTGAGATAGCTTCCGTATACTCCGGCGACAGCTGGGACGATACCTGTATAGCGGAAATCATGTTGGGCGGTACGAGCGGTAAATGGCCAACATCGCTCGACACAGAGTATCTCAACGCACCGCCCATAAACACGACTATTCAGCAAGAGGATGGATGGGATACGGGCGGATTTTTAAACATGTATCCGGATGGCTCGTACATGATGAGTACATTCGGTTTGGATTTGCCGGACCTGAGCTGGATTCCTGTGGAAGAGCGGGGCGGGCCTTTTGTCTCGTTTTACGAGTATGGAACGTTCGAGTATGGCGATGACGGGGCTATCAGTATGACGGCCCATTACAGGTCCGTAGATATCGGGCTTGGATCACCGCAAGAAGCGTTTGACGGGCCATCCGTCTACGACGAGACGACTACATTTGGCGCGTGGGGCCCGTGGGAGTACAACCCCGTCGATTGGGATCAACTTTTGGAGGGGGAGATACAACCCCAGCCATTTGCGCCGTTCAACACGATCGGGCCGTACCCGCGATTTACGTGGTAGCGGGGCGACCGTACCTTTGGCGTTGCCCTCATCGAACAACGCTCTGATAATACGGCCCCACCCGGTTACACGTATAGTGATGACGGGCCGCAAAAGACAGAACGGCAATTGGAATCAGGTACACGCGCAGCCGATGACAGAACGATAGACGATCATACGCCGGCTGAGGGGGTCGTGCCACGGTCCGGCGTTACGCGGGCAGACAGGTCGTAATCACGGGACCGGCGTGTCATAAGGGCCGACTGAGAAATCCACATTTTCGTGTACTACCGTGCCGTTGTTGTTTCCACCGAAGGATAAGTTTGGATTAATCGGATCCGGAAACGTTAGTCGTGTGAGATACGTACCCGCCGTACCTCCCAGACTACCGACCGAGTCCTCTCCAAAATCGACTGCCGGATCGACTTCTTCCGGATCGTATTCAGTGGCGCTACCGTTCACGTCAATCACGGCCTCTAAGTAGTAGTCTCCGGCTGCCAACTCTTCAATCTCAACACTATAATCTACCTGTGTCCCACTAAATGTGCCGTTGCCGATCGCACGCCTTGTGGATCGCGAAGCATCGAGAAGTATCAGGTACCAGGTGCCGGCTATGCTCGTCGTGCTGGTTATCCTTCCCGAGACACCGTAGATAGGTTCAAGGATCACGACTATCTCAGTCGTTCCGCCTCCTTCGACAGAGACATTTGGTGCCCCAGGATCGCCGTTACTGTCGGTATCTGAATAAAAACCGATGTAGTTTCCGGCTCCCGGGACGGACCCGGGATCGGTAATGATTCCGCAAAAATGGCAGATCGCATATACGTAATAATCACCGGGTGTAACATCTGTAAACTCGATCTGACCAGTTGATGGAGCCGCTGCCGGAGTAGCCGCAGACTGGGAAACTATAGAACCGTTTGACGGGTCAGGGTCATCATCGACGTAGATCGTTATCGAGCCAGAAGGGTAGAAACCAATCGAAAACAGCCACGTACCTTCGATCGTTCCGGTGTTCGGTAGACCGCTACCAGGATTGTCGTCGTCTTCATCACCACCGAGTATTGCGCTGATGTCGCACGACGCTAACGCAATTGTAATAAACAGAAACGCCGCCGCTACGAGCGATTTCTGCCCGATACATTGAAATCTGCGCATGCGATTCTCCTATCAGATCTAACGGTTGTTCATGATGCCGTATCGAAGAGTACGTACATAATTGCTATGATCTATAACCTTAGGAATATGGTCAACTATTCTGTGTATTCTGCTCTCGGCGGTGCCGGTCCGAGTTCGGCTCAGGTGACGGTTGGGCAACTGTTGCTCTACGCCGATGAGGCGGTACCACAACTGACCGAGGAGCACACCGGTCAGTTGCAGTTTCCCCAGCTGTTTCTACCGCCGCAAGACTTTCCGATCGGGGTGAGGTAGGCCCTGTGTAGGCGTCTACGATAGAACGTCGTCGCGGGGGCGATACGGCTCCTCACGCAGTAGATGACTGAACAACAGTTTGATGAAGTAGAGTGGGAGAAACCACTCGAAGTACCTTGGAACGGGGATCACATAGAGGCTGAGCGCGATTCCTACTGCTAATAGCAATCCGGCTATCGGCCGCTGAAGGTAGAGCGGGACGTATAGGATAATCGACGCCGCGATAAGCGCGTAGCCGTAACCGCCGATGACAAACCACCAGTTTCCGAGATCGAAGAACACGACGACCAAGAGCGGCTGAATAACGTGGAGCGCCACAAAGGTCATATGCTGTGCCGTGCCCTGGCCGGCGCGGTGGTACCAGCGCTTTCCGGAACTCGTCGCATTTGTGATAATCCCGCCGGCGATGTCCAACGCTAAAAACGCGGCGACGATGTTTTGGACGATCGTCCAACCAAGGTCTGCGTAGGCGGCGATAATCACGATAAAGACCGCCGACGCCACAGCACCGCCGATCTGGAGCAGGAGTTCGGTATTGGTTGCTCCAGGGCCAACAAAGCGGTCAAACGCGCCGTTTGGTTCGGGGGCGTTCCAGTTGATCGCCGTTGTGTGTTGGGTATGACTCATATTCTCTCCTTCCTTTATTTATAACCGACCAGTCGGTCAATTATTGATCAAACAAAACGTGTTCCGCGCTACGGGGCGATCGAACGAACAAAATGCTCGACCGCCGCAACCATGAGCGACGAGAGATTCTCTTGGCTAAACTCAGACATGATAATCGCTCCTTCGATCGTCACGATAAAGACCTCGGCGGCGCGATCGACATCGCTTGTCGGTTCGACCCAGCCGTCTTCGATACCTTGCGCGATCGCCGTCGCGCAGGCATCGCGATACCGCGCAAAATGGCGCGTTACCGCGGGGCGAATCCGGGGCACGCGAATCGTCCGCGCCTTTATCTCGGCAAATACCGAGGCGAGGCCCCGCTCAACGGAGAGGAGCTGAGATAGTTCCTCGGCGTAGCGCAGGAATCGGGCCGCTCCCAGTTCGCGGTCGGTGGAGAGCCGCGCGATTGAGTCGCGGTCCGCCGCAAATAGACGCTCAACAAGCGCGAGGACGAGTTCATCCTTGCTCGCGAAGTAGTGATAGATGGTCGCTTTGCTGACGTCGGCGGTCGATGCGATCTGGGACATGCTTGCTCCGTCGATCCCGTGACCGCTAAACACGCGTGTCGCCGCATCGAGGATTTGTGGAACTCGTTCGTCGCGCACGTCGGGGCGGGGCATAGCGTTCTCCTTCTTTAGTTTAATAACCGACCGGTCGGTCAATATAATCGAACAAAACGCGTCACATGTCAAGCGACCGCGGAGATCTTTCCGAAATTCGACAATTTCTACTCGGGAAAGCCCCGTTCAATCGTATCAAGCGCCTCATCGGCCCACTCCTCCAGATGACCGAGCTCCCAGACGAGGTCCAGAATCGTATAGCGAGACCGTATGTCGCGCGAATGCACAATCGCTCGAAACGCCGCGTCGCGATCGACGCCGATCTCACGGTAGGTGACGGGAGCACCGGCCGATCGAAGCTCGCGCGCGATCTCTTCCGCGGATCGTAACGTCGTGCGGGCCTCGGTCATAATCGTCGACCAGTTGTTTTTGAGCAGCGTCAGGCGCTCGCGAAGAACCTTCGGTTCCGGATAGCCGGCGCGCGCATGGGGCAAGACGGATTCGGCAAGGTCGCCAAAGCGCTTGCGAATGAGCGACTCGTGTACGGCAATCGGATCGAGCGCGTCGGCTCGTCCGTCGGGATCGATCGTCGCGGCATCGAGCGCGAGGAGTTTCTCGTAGAGGAGGGCGGCCGTAACCGTACCGACGCCGACCTGTCGTCCGTGCAGGTCGTGTTCTCGCCCCGCGGCGATTGCGACCATATCGAGATAGTGGCTGATGAGGTGTTCGCCTCCACTCGCGGGCGCGGAACTACCCGCGACGTTCATCGCGAATCCGGAGAGAATCAATGAGGAAAAAAGTCGCTCAACCGTACGAGGATCGCGTCGCGCTAGACCGGGGGCGATCCCGTCCAGTAGCTTCCACGATTCGGCGATGACCGACTCGGCGTCCGCTGAATGGACGCTCCCGGTCAAATGAGCGCTTATCACCCAATCGGCGTTTGAGACCGGTTTTGATGCCAGGTCGCCGATCCCACTTTGGATGAGCTCAGCCGGCGCCGACGAGAGTACGGCGACATCGCCGATGATCACCCGCGTCGGCGTGCACGCTTGCGTCGTTTTTATGCCGTCCGACAGAACCGCGGCGATGCTCGACGTGTAACCGTTCATGCTCGGCGCTGTGGCGATACAGCCCGCGGGAACGCCGGCTTTATAAGCGCCAAACTTGGCGATGTCGTTAAGCGTACCGCTTCCGATGGCGAGCGCCGCTCCAGCACCGGCGGCAATGATCGCGTCACGACAGGCGGCAACGCTTTGCTCGTCGCAGACCGGCGATTCATGGGCGCCCGGCGGCGCATCCCACCGCTGCCAGCGTTGACCTCCCGCCTCTAGCGCGGCGACCGTACGGTCTCCGGCCGCATTCCAGGTTTGTTCATCGCTGACAACAAGCCAGAGTTCCGTCCCGAGTTCCGATTGGAGGACGGGGAGAGAGCGTTCAATTGCCTCGTGGTCGATCAGAACAGCGCGAGTCTCCAAGCGGTCCCGATAACGCGCCAGGATCTCGTCAACTATGGGGATCATACCGACTTCCGTTCCGGCGCTGGAAACTGCCGTAGCGAGCGTATCGCCCGTTTGTCCCCGGTGAGGGCGGCCGCAGATTCGACAAGACGATCGAGCTGTCCGTTACTCAACGGCTCGTCTATTACCGACAGCTCGTAGGCGATACCGTAGCGCGGAAAATCGTGGTGACTCGAATCGAGGTTGTTGGCGCCGGCGTCGTAGATTGCGTCAGCGATCGCTTTTTTGGTACCGCGCGTATCTGAGTGTACGACCGAGAGAATCCACTGCCCGGACTCGGCGGCGACGCCCATCTCGAGTTTGGGGCGAAATACCGTATCGCGGACCGTTCCTAACTGGTTAAACAGGCGCGCACTCTCGGCCATGTGGGAAGCGATGCGTGGTTGCGCCTCTTCGGTCGCGGCGCCGATATGCGGTGTTGTCGTGACGGCGGATTCATCGGCGTACGGATTTGTCCAAGCCTCGTCGGCACTTCCCGGCTCGTCGGGAAATACGTCGACCGCGGCGGCGCGGACGTTACCGGCGGCGATCGCGCTCCGTAACGCGTCCGGATCGTAGAGAAAACCTCTCGCCGCGTTGATAAACACGCGAGGCGTCGGATCGCTCCGGCCCGCACCGAGCTGTTGGAAGAGATTCTCGCCGATGATGTCGGTGTTGCGCCGACCGTCCGGATCCTCCGCCGAAAGGTGGAGGCTCACGACGTCCGCCAAGCGAAACGCCTCCTCCATCGATCCGCACGCTCGCCATCCAAACGCCTGGCCTACCTCTCGGGCAACTGGAGAACGGTCAAAGAAGATCACCTGCATCCCAAAGCTTTCGGCGAGCTTGGCGACCTGCCGACCGATATTTCCGAGCCCGATAACGGCGATCGTCCGCCCCAGGAGCTCGAAGCGCCCCTGGGAGTCCTTGGTCCACATGTGCTCGCGACCGGCTTCGTGCGAGATAAATATGCGTCGGGCGAGACAGATCATCTCCCCGATTACCATCTCGGCCACCGATCGCCCATTGGAGACCGGATCGTTGAGGACCAAGACGCCGCGTTCGGCACAAGCTTCCTTGTCGACCGAGTCGTCGCCGATACAGCAGAGCATGACCGCGGCGAGTTGGGGGGCCGCATCGAGAACGGCCGCGTCCACGACAAAGCGGCTCCGCTTAAACAGGAGGTCGTGGTTTCCCTCGCTGAGGCGCGAGATAACGTGATCTCGATCGCGAGTGTCCCGTTCCGGGAGGCGCTCGACGCTTAGTCCTTGGGTGACGAGTTGTTCGTCAAGCGAGGTGTGCGGATTCTCGAGAATCAACGCCGAGCTAAAGCGCTCGCGCAGCTGTCTGACGTGCATGCGGTACTGTAGCATCCGCGTCTTATGTGGTCGAGGCGCGCTTTCGCGTCGCCACGCTTCCTGTTATATTTTTGTCATGGGAGAAATAAAATCTGCGTTTGAGCGTGCAATGGAACGCACGGCGGACATAAAGAGCGACCCCGAGGCGCTTCATAAAAACGAGGCGCGTACAGAGGGTAAACGTCTATTTGCCACGCTCCGGGAGGACGCGAGCTTTGATATCGCCGGCGCCCTCAAGCAGGTCGACGAGAGTAAACGTTCGTGGGTTCGAGAGGGATTTTATGAGGTCGTAAAGGCGAACATCGTGCTTCCGCAGGCGGAGCGGGATCTCGACGATCTCGACGTTGTAGAGCTCGCCCTCGAGGCTCTCGCCAAAGACAGCGCTAGCGTAAAATCAGTTATGCAACAGCTCAAGCAGTTTCTCTCGCAGTACCTTGGTGATCGGACGCAGTTTATCGAGCGCCTTCGCCAACAGTACGAGCCGCGAATCAGACAGCGAGAGCAGCAGTTATCCCAGCAGTACGGCCGCCCGGTCAAAATTGATCCGGCTACCGATCCGGAATTTGCCAAGGTCCTTCAGGAGAATCTCGCCGACCTTCAAGGCCACTATCGCGAAGCGCTCACTAATGCACTGGCTGATCTAGACGCGCTTATCGCTCGGGGATGAAAGACCGGACGATAACGGTCCTTTCGGTCGATGGAGGTGGCGTCCGGGGAATCGTCCCGGCACTCGTTCTCAAAGACCTTCTTCGCCGAATCTGTTATCTCTCCGGCGTATCTCGTTGGTACCGAATGCCGCACCATCGGAACGACGTCGGTCCGGTCGAAGCTCATCGTATATTTGATTTTTTCGCCGGGACATCGACCGGCGCGTTGTTGGCCCTCGGTCTGGCCAAGCCTCAACCTCTGGATCCGGCGTCGATCGCCGCGGTGTATCGGCGTACCGCTCCGGCGATTTTTCCGCCGCGAGCCGGTGGACCGATCGGCGCGGTTCGCCAGGCGATTATTCACAAGTACGACCACGCTCCCTGGGAGAGAATCCTCCTCGACTTGTTTGGCGAGGATAAGCTCAGCGACTGCGTCGCCAACGTGATTATCGCTGCATACGACACCGATCATCGAACACCGTTTTTTTTCAAACATTTCGACCCCGAACCACGGCGTCGACGGGGCGAACCACATGATTTCCTCTTGCGCGACGTTGCCCGGGCGACAAGCGCCGCCCCGACGTTCTTTGAACCTGCTCTGGTTACGAGTATGGACGGGGAGCGTTACACTCTCGTGGACGGCGGTCTTGTCGCTAATAACCCGGCGCTCAGCGCGTACATAGAAGCGCGACGATGCTACCCCGACGCCCGAAAGTTTCTCATCGTGAGTCTCGGTACCGGACGGAGCGGGAGGGAGTTCCCGTTTGAACGAATCCGCCGTTGGGGTTTCCTCGATTGGATTTCGCCGTTTGAGGGGGTACCCCTGTCGGCGATGGTCGCGGATGGGCAGAGTGAGACGGTTGCGTACGCCCTCGCCAATCTGCCGGGAATTGAATATTACCGTTTTAACTTCTCGCTCGACGATTCTACCGAAGAGATGGATGACGCCTCGGAGCAAAACATGAAACGGCTCGAGGCGACCGCCAACGAGCTTATTAAACACAACTCGCGCCAACTGCACTACTTGGCCCGGCGGCTCTATCGGCGTCGTGTGCGCCCATTGCAGCTGAGCCGAGCGACTCCCGCTAGCGCCTGATTATCTGTCGCCACGACGACGGAATCGCCGAGACCGGATAGATGTAGGCGATCTGCCCTGCGTCGAGACCGACGACCTCCGTCGGTAGACCGAGCAGTTCAAAGCGCTCGTCAAGCGCGGCGCCGCCCGAGCTCCCTTCGTTAATCTCACCGTCGGTCTTGATGAGGCGGCCAAACGGCACGGTCTGAAATCCGGCGACAACCCCACGGCTATAGGTAATCGAAACACGCGAACCCGTTCCTCCGATCGAGGGGTAGCCGAGAAGGTGCAGCTGATCGCCGATCCTGGCCGAATCGATCGGGGCGCATTCAAGGTAGGGAAAGCGCATCCCACGCGGGATCGGCTGTCCGTAGCGACCGCTCGTAATCTCGAGGAGGGCGAGGTCGCGTTCCGGTATCGCGTCGACGACCCGTGCCATAAAGATCTCCTCGGCGGGAAGAGACGGATCGATCGATATGCCGACGGAGATCTCCTCCTGGGGATCGCCCGAATCCGCAACGACGACGTGCCAGTTGCTGAGAATGTGCCCCGTTGGGCTCACGATCACGCCCGAACCGCCGCCGGACTCTGTCAGGAGCTCAACGGTTGCCAGGACCGCACGATCGAGGTCGCGTTCGGGAGTCGGTAGCCGTTGGATCGGCCCGCGAAGGGCGGCCGGCGCTTCGGCTGAGGCCGAAATGCTGAGGTCGAATTCAGTTTCGTAATCCGCGACGAGCTGATCGATGACCACAAGCGAGTAGCGCCCGGCTTGCAACGCCGGACGACTGTCGGCGTCCACGACAAGCGTTTCCGTAGACCGGATCGTTTGCGCCCAGTGGTCGGACTCAAACAGATCGAGCGTCACGTCGAGGCGGTTGAGAAACAGGTCGACATCGGCACTTGTTTCGCTGATGTCGATTCGGAGCGCAGCGGCGCCCTCGGGAACCTCAATGTCGTAGATTGCGATCATCCCCTCCGCGGGCTGGAGGCGGTCACGAATCGCGTCGCCGGGTCGAAGCGTACTGCGCGTCACCGGTGTCGGGAGTCCGACTGTCAAGCCAAACGGTATCTCCGTGAGCGTTTGTCCGTCGACGATCGGTGCTTGCGGGTACTGGTAAGCGATTTCGATCTCGTACGTACCCGATTCAAGCGCGGGGTCTGAAATCCTCGTCAGGCGAAGGTGCTCGTTAAACTGCGTTAGCTCCGAGAACGCAACAAGATCACCATCTCTATAGAGAATGATGTCGAGGTCCGCGGGTGAATCGTCGATCTGGATGTCGAGTAAGAACGCGTTGGTCGGTACGGCGAGGCTAAACCGGGTACTACCGGTCTCCGTCGAAACGATCGAGCGGATCTGATCTCCCGGAACGATTCGCGGCGTTCGTTTGTCGCTCCAGTTCTGGGCGCCGAGAACTGTTGTCGCGAGAACGAGAACGCCGAGCGTGAGAGCGCTACGACGCAAAGCGCAGGTCATAGAGACGCTCCATCCTGGTCGCGAGTTTGTCAATCGAAACAAAACGGGCCTCTCGTATCGACTCGCGGCCGTCTACAAACACGAGAATCCCCGGGATCGTGAAGATCGAATAGCTACCCGCCGCTTCCGGGTGATCGTCGAGATCGATCTCTCGGATAACAAGGGATAAAAACCGACGGCCGAGCGCCTCGACGCGTGGTTTGAGGTCGGCACATACGCCGCAACCGCGTCGCGAGAAGTAGATAAGAACAAAGGGATGTGTCGCGACTGTCTGTTCGATCTCGGCGACAGATCCGATCGGCGTCACGGGGCCTCCTCCGTTCCGACACTCGAGTTCTTGTCTTCGAGCAATCCTTGATAGCGCATGGCAAACTGGCGCCAGACGACAACAAACAGCGCTGCGACGACCGGACCGATCAAAAAGCCGATTAAACCGAGCCAGGCGATCCCCCCGATCGTGGAGAGAAGTGCCAGCGCGGGGTTAAGACCACTTCGATCGCCGAGTAGTTTAGGCTTTATCACGTTTTGCGTGATCGCGACGCCGATCGCACCGGTGAGGATGATCGCCAGACCAGCTATTGGACGACCGCCGATCAGGGTGAGCAATCCCGTCGGGATAAGTACGAGGTTGGTTCCGATGAGCGGGATCATCGAGAGAATCATCGTAATCACACCCCACAAAAAGGGGCTCGGAAGGCCAAACACCAGAAAGAGGATCGTCGCAAGGCTTCCTTCCATAAGACCGATGATGATCGTGCTGATGAGCGTCGCGCTGGTCGTGTTAAACGTCTCGGTGACTATCTGATCGATCTCTTCGTTAGGGATCGGGATCGTTTTGTACAGACGACGTACGAGTCGCGGACCATCGGTGAGAAAGAAAAAGAGTAACAAAAGCGTGATCAGAAAGTTAAAAACGGCCGCAGTGGCGTTACCGATCGAGCGTTGGGAAACACGCATCAGGTAGTCGGTGGATGTTGCGACGATACTGCGTATCTCTTCCTCGAGGTTGAGCGTCGGCATCTGTTCAAAGATCGTTCCGACGAGTGGGAGAGCCTCGATTCGATCGGCAATCGCAGTAACGGAGAACGAACCTTGTATCGAACTCCAGTTTGCCCTGACGTTACCGACGGCCATCGCTATCTCGCTCGATACAAGGCCGGTAACGACGGCGACGGGTACCGCGATAACAAGGAGAACGAGAAAAATCGTAAAGGTCGCTGCGAGTCGGACACGGCCGGTCGCCTTTGCAACTCGCGCAAACGGGCGTCGAAAGATGTTCGCTAGGACAAGGGCGATAAAGATGCTCAAGAGAAATGGCTGCATCAGGCGCAAAAAGGCGAGGGAAAACACAAGGAGGATTGCCAGAAAGGCGCCTTCAAGAAGCAGTCGATCCGATCTGTTCACCTCCGCACGATACCGGAGGTATGCTATAATCCGCAAGATGTTCCGACAGGTTCTACCGGTTGCCTCGCGGCGGACGCTTGAGAAGCAGTACGAGCAGCACGCGGTGATACTCGACAAAGCGCTCCACGAGATGCAACGGCGAATCGGTTCCGCGGTGCGTAAAAACGACGTCCGACCGACGCTCAAGTACCGGATTAAATCGTTTGACAGCTATTACGAGAAGCTCCTGCGTCGATCTCGCGAACTCGAGTCGGGCGAAGCGATCGAGATTACCGATCTTATGGGTATTCGGATCGTCTGTCCGTTTATGGAGGAGATACAGGCGATCGAGAGCGCCCTTCACGCGTCATTCACAGTGCGTGAGGTTGAGCGCAAAGGTTCAAATCTCGGCTATCACGAGTTCGGGTATTCCTCGGTCCACCTGCTGATCGACATCCCCGAGGATATTCGCGATGGTTTCCACCTCGCGGGGAGCTGGGTATGCGAGGTGCAAATTCGCACGATCCTTCAGGACGCCTGGGCCGAAGTAGAGCACGAGTTGGTCTACAAGGCCGATCTCACACCGCTCGATCAGCGGCTTCGACGAAAACTCTCGGCTCTCAACGCCAACCTCACCCTCTCCGACATCATTTTCCAGGAGATCCGCGACTACCAGCGTTCGTTACAACGAAAGCTCATGCGTCGGCGCGAAACGTTCTGGTCCGAACTCGGCGAGAACCCCGCGATAGACGTCGAGATCGACACAGGCGCTCCCGACGGCGACCCGGAGATGATCGAGACCGGCAGCGATACGATCGACGTGATGTTGATACAGGCGCTTCAGGCGCACAACCAGAAGGACTACGAGACCGCCGAGCATATTTACTCCGATATTCTGGCCTACCAGCCGAGTGAGTACATCGCCGCGATTATCCACACCCACCGCGGAATGGCGCGGTTTGCGATGGGCGACGCGGACGGCGCAATCGATGATTTCTCGGTAACGATTCGGTTTTCGCCCCAGACGACCAAAGCTTACTACTATCGAGGGGTGGTACGACGGGCAAAAAAGGAAACCGACGCGGCGCTCGCTGATTTCTCGCGTTGTCTCGAGTACGATCCGTATCACATCGAATCACGGGTCGCGCGGGCCCGCCTGTACCGCGACCTCGGCGATATCGAGGCGGCGACCGCCGATTTTCGGATGGCCAATGATCTTGATCCTGACCACCCGGCCGTGGACGCGCTTGCGGCCGATTTTGAGAATCTCAACGGGGGCGATTCATGAATCAGTATTTTGCAAGCGACAACGCGTCTCCCGCGCATCCTCGCGTCCTCAAATATCTCGCCTCGCTCGGAAGCGATCACGAGATCGCCTACGGCGATGATGCGACGACGCGACAGGCGGTTGAAGCGATCCAAACGCTTTTTAATCGCGACTGCGAGGTCTTATTTGTCTACAACGGTACGGGAGCCAACGTCACGGGGCTACGCGCACTTGCCCAACCGTGGCAAGCGGTAATTTGCACCGAGATGGCGCATATCAACGAGGACGAGGGCGGGGCGCCCGAGGCGATCGGCGGGTTTAAGCTTCTCCCGGTCGAGCGAGACGACGGAAAGCTTCGTCCCGACGACGTAGCCAAGTTCTTGCCGCGCCTCGGTTTTGAGCACACAAATCAACCAAATGTTGTCGCCCTCACGCAGTGCACCGAGGTCGGAACGGTCTACCGTCCCGATGAGATCGCCGCGATTTGTGACGTCGCCGCCGACGGCAAGCTGGCGATTCAGATGGACGGTGCCCGCGTCGCCAACGCGGCGGTATCTCATCGCGAAGCACAACGCGATGCGGGGCGTGAGCTCACGCCGGAAGAGGCGATGCGCGAGGTGTGTACCGGCGTGGATGTCCTCTCGTTTGGCGCGACTAAAAACGGTCTTCTGTTTGGCGAGGCCGTTGTGTTTCTCACCGGCCGGGGTCTCGAGGCCGCCAGGTTTTTTCGCAAGCAATCGACCCAGCTGAACTCTAAAATGCGCTACCTGTCGGGACAGTTTATTCCGTATCTCAACGACGGTATCTGGTACAAGAACGCCCTACGCGCCAATACCAGAGCACGCACCCTGAGCGACGAGCTTCAGAAGATCGATGGAGTACACGTCGCTTACCCGGTGGAGGCCAACGGTGTTTTTGCCGAATTACCGCCGAACGTAATCGCTCCGCTGCGAGAAGAGTTCTCGTTTTACGTCTGGGACGCGCCGCGCGGAATGGTTCGCCTGATGATGTCTTGGGATACCGAGGAGAGTCTCATCGATCGCTTTGTCGAACGAGCAAAATCACTTGTCGCCCGAGCCGACGGATTGTGAGTGTGCTTCGCGAGTTTCTGACCGTGTACGGCGATGAACCCGAGCTTCGCCGTGAACTCCTCGTCCTCGCCGAGGAGGGGCTGCGGCAACAACATCACCGCCTCGATCTCCTCGTCGCCGATCAGCGCAGCCCGTTTGCCGACATCGTGGATGGAGCGCATCGATTGGCCGGTTATTTCGCAACGCTGCGGCGGGTCGATCTGGTCGTTGTCGCAAACGATCTTGAGTCAGCGGGACGAGCGCAGAACTACCCCGATGTGCTCGCGATCTGGCATGTCCTATCACCTCAAGTTGACGCCATGCGGCGCCTCGTCGCGGGTACGCTGGTAAAGCAATTAGGCGTTGTCGGCGAGCGAGAGCGGACTTAGATCACTCCGCGGCGTTCCGGAATTTGCGTGACCGCAGTGCCGTTGTTTGATTTGGCGAGGAAGAGTCCGCAAAAACACTGCCCGTACTCGGTGATGTCAGCCGCCGCATACGCACAGGGGCATACGATGTCTGCGTCCGTTTTGCGGTCGCCGTCACCGTCTCGACAGGGGCAAAGGTAGTATCCATACCGGTTCACGTTGGTTGTCAGCCCCTCGGCGATCGACTGAACAAATGAACTATCGGGATTTTCTTTCCATCCGTAGTGCGCCGCTGCTTTTTGTACGAAATTCAACGTCTGCTCTACGCTGCGGCCGCGTTGGTCGTTCACAACTATTCGATGTCGAGGGCCCGAGCCCAGACCGACTCGGTAAATCCCGAGTACGCTTTTTGATCGTCCACAACAAGAATCGGGAAAACAACGATGTTGTCAAAGCGTTCGGCAAGCTCTCGCTTGACCGATCGTTTGGTATCAACGTCAAATTGGTCGAGATGTGCGTACCGAAACTGTACGTTCTTTGATTTGAGATATTCTATCGCTCGGCGACAAAACGCGCAGGTCGAAAGCGAGTACACGATAGTATCGTGATCGTTGTGCTCGCCGCTTACTTGGTTGTACTCAACGGAGTCTGTTGCTCTGCCCACCATATAAATGTAGGGATTTTGCCACCTCGCTTCAAGCGCGGGCAGGATCGCTTGTTTGACACCGCATCCGCACGGTGGTATAACCGACTCGCAATGAAGGCGGTGATCGTGGGTGCCGGTGCCGTCGGTTATCAGCTGGCCAAACAGCTGATCGCCGAGAAACGGAACGTGGTGCTAATCGAGAAGAATCCGGAGGTAGCGGCTCAGGTTTCAAACTCTCTCGATTGCTTGGTCGTAACGGGCGAGGGGACAAACCTCGATATTCTGCGGCAAGCGGGAACGGAGACCGCTGATTTTTTTGTCGCGGCGACCGATTCAGACGAGGTCAATATGATCGCGTGTGGCGTGGTTTCCGCGGAGTTCCCGGTTAAAGCCAAAGTCGCGCGTGTCCGGAGCTTTGACTACGACAATACGCGACTCGGTGACAAGCGATTTCTCGGAATCGATTACATCGTCAACTCCGAGACCGAAGCGGCCCTGGCGATTATGCGCTCGATCGAGGCCGGCGCGACGAGCGACGTGATGACATTTGCGCGATCAAGCGTCCAGATACGGACGGCCGTCGTTGAGCGCGAAGGTCCGCTCGCCGGTCGCAAGCTCGAGGAGCTGTCGCACCTGCTTCCGGGATCATTTCTCGTCACCGTTGTTATTCGGGCAAATCGCTACATCGTTCCGGCGGGAGATTTTATCCTCGAGGCCGGCGACATCATCTACATCGTCGCCAACGAGATAGACTTCGAATCGATTTTTGAAACACTGGGTAAATCGCGCAAACCGCTGCGGCGTGTCCTTATTATCGGCGCCGGCCGAATCGGACGCCAAATCGCCCGATCACTTCTCACCGACGCACCGACAACGCTCTTTCATCGCTTTGCTAAACGACTCCGCGGACAACAGCTCCGCGAAGTCAAGATTGTCGACCGCGACAAAGCACGATGTCGGGCGCTGTCGGAGGAGTTGCCCGATGCGCTGGTGATCAACGCCGATATCTCCGCCGACGGCGTCTACGAGGAAGAGCATTTTGCCAACGCGGATTTGATGATCGCCGCGACCGACAACCAGGAGCTCAACATCGTGACCGCGCTCTATGCCAAAAGCCTGGGCGTCTCGCGAACGATCGTACTCGTAAATCGAGCGAGTTACGCGCCGATTGCCGCCCAGCTCGGCGTCGACGTTCCGGTCAGTCAGAAAAACGCGATGGTAACGAGTATCTTGCGGTTTATTCGCAGCGGCGCCGTACATAGCGTCCACACGATCTCGGACGGTGGGATAGAAGCGATCGAGTTGACCGTCCGGATCGGCAGTCGGGCGGTGGGCTGCTCGATTAGCGAACTACCGCTACCCCGTGATGCACTCATCGTTTCGCTTGAACGCGATGGAATGGGACTCGTTCCCCGGGGCGACAACATCATCCGCGCCGAGGATCATCTGATCGTGATCGCCAAGAAAGAGCACGCCGACCGCATCCAACGTACGTTTATGGATTGAGGCGATTCGCGGTGATTAACGTTCGTCTTATCCTTCGGGTTCTCGCGTTCCTTATGATCATCGTGTCTGTCCTTATGGCGCTCTCCTCACTGTGGGCTCTCGTTGACGGGGAGGCCGAACTCGTCTGGGCGTTTCTCGTGCCTTTCGGCGCAACCGTCGTTGTTTCCGCGATCTTGATCGTTGTTACACGGGGCGAGGTCGGAGGCCTCTCGAGTCGCGACGGTTTTCTCCTCGTGAGCGCCGGATGGGTTCTGGCATCGTTTGTCGGAGCGCTCCCGTTTACCATTTCCGGTGCCATCCCGAACTTCGCCGACGCCTTTTTTGAGACGATGAGCGGCTTTACGACGACGGGGGCGTCGATACTTACCGAAATTGAATCCCTGCCGCGGGCGATCCTCTTTTGGCGCTCACTTACCCACTGGCTCGGTGGGATGGGAATCATCGTTCTGACCGTGGCGATTCTCCCGCTTCTCGGAATCGGTGGATTACAGTTAATTCGTGCTGAGGCGCCGGGACCGCGTGTCGACAAACTCGCCCCTAAGATCACCGAAACCGCCAAGATCTTATGGCTTTCCTACGTTGCGCTGAGCGTCCTCGAAACTCTTCTGCTCCTCATCGGCGGTATGGACCTTTTTGAGGCGACAACCCACACCTTTGGCACGATGGCCACGGGAGGCTTTTCGCCGCGCAACGCAAGCGTCGGCGCCTACAACTCGGCGTATATCGACGTGGTTATCACCGTCTTTATGGTTCTCGCGGGAGTCAACTTTGTCATGTACCACCGCATAATCCTCGGACGGTTTAACTCAGTGCTCCGCGACACCGAATTGCGCGTATACCTCTCGGTATTCGCCGTCGCGACACTCGTGACCGCGATCGCGCTCCACGGGCGACGGTTTTTTGCCTTTGGTGAGAGTCTGCGGTACGCGGCGTTTCAGGTGGCCAGCATCCTCACGACCACCGGATATGCTACCGACGATTTTGCGATATGGCCTGCTGCCGCGCAGATTATCCTCTTCGCGATAATGTTTATCGGTGGCTGCAGTGGATCGACCGGCGGCGGGATCAAGGTGATTCGCATCGTGACGCTCGCAAAACAGGGTTGGAACGAGATGCGCTATCTCATCTACCCAAAAGGTGTGTTTGCCATTCGAATAAACGGCGAGCGCTTAAAAAAGGATATCGTGTACGTGATCAGCGGTTTTGTCATGCTGTACATGATGATTCTTATACTGACGACGATCGTCGTTGCCGCCGCCGATAACGACATACTCACCTCGATATCTACGGCGCTGGTTACTCTCGGAAACATCGGCCCCGGTTTTGGCTCGATCGGACCGACGCTCAACTACGCCTTTTTCCCCGACTGGCTCAAAGTGTACCTTAGCTTTGTCATGATGCTCGGGCGTCTTGAGATCTACACCGTGCTTATTCTTTTTACGGCTCGGTTTTGGCGCCATCAGTAGCGGTCTCGACCAGAGCGACGAGATGATTCGTTATTCGTAAATAAAGGATTGTCTAATCCGCGCTTCTTCGATAAACGCGGGCTTGTCGTCGAGTTGAAATCCCAGACTCAAGAGAAACTGATCCGAACGACCTTCAAAAGAGTCTCCGATGACGACACCCGCCTCGTCGCGCATATAGTCACGCATAACCGACGATTCAGGGAGCACGATCGTCGTTTCCGGAGAGGTGCGTCCTACCTTGAGAACGATAGAACTGACGCCGAACCACGGCGTTTCTACCCAGTAATCTTCGGTAACGCGAAACGTTGGTTCGTCCTCGGCGGCGGTTTCCGGTACGGCGCTTGCGTCGCCGATTGGTACCGCGGATTGATCGGTTGCGGTCGACGGCGCACTCGACGTCGCGCATCCGGTAAAAACCAATATGAGGAATCCCAGAATGCACGACAGTCGCTTTGCCAAGCTCACGATCTAATTGTAGTTCAAGCGGGGGCCGATTCCCAGACGCGACACCACTTCCCCGCGGCCTCAGTACCGCTGATATAGGCGCCTTCGACCCGCGGACCACCAAACGCGTCACCGATAACGTAGAAATCGCCCTGGTCCGAGGAAAGAAAGTGGTTTGGCGTCGAGGTCGCCGGGCGCGCGTAGCGCCATTTCTTGAGTTGCACTCTATCCGTGTTCGGAGATTTCGCGATCTCGTCGACTATGGTAATTCCCGATTCACTACGAGCCCATTCGGGAAAGGCGTGTCTCAACGCGTCGACGAGGTGATCGACCAGGGCGACGGTTGTCGCGCGATCGTCGCGATCGTAGTGTAGTTGGCTTATCTCGGCCGATAAATGGACGGTCCACGCGCCGCGCGCCTTTGGTGAGATACCTTTGACGACGTTGTCGACGATCAGGTCGATCCCAAACGCGTTTATCCTGCCCATCCCGTTGGCGCCCAACCACTCCGGCGCGGGTTGGTCGATCTCTATGAGCAAAACGAGACAGGGATCGTAAGAGATGTTCCGTAACTCGTCGGGGAGCGAGGAGATAACTTCGGGGCTCGACAATTCGAGGAGCTGCGGTACCGGTGCACTGGCGATAACCGCCGCGCTGTTTACCGGTCCCCGATCCTTCTCGAACGTCGCAACAAAGCCGGCCTCGCCGTCGATTCGACGCGCCAGACTCGCAACTCGTGTTCCAAGCGCTATCTCAACCGGTGACGTACTCTGTTCAACGTCAGCTCGGATGCCGCCGGCGAGCCATTTGGGCAGGTCTGTCATTCCATTTACCCCGCGCCAGACGGATTCCGCCGCCGAAAACCACTCAACCACGACGCCGTCAGCCACGGCTCGCTCGACGGTCGAGGCGAATGCCGGACTACGAGCGGTAAAAAACTGCGCGCCGGTGTCGTAGGACGCATCACCACGGCGTCGCAGCGCCATACGCCCACCCACCTGGCGTCCTTTGTCGACGAGGAGAATCCGTGGGGCCGAAGAAAAGCGCTGATCGAGCACCGTTCTCAGCGCGGCGAGACCGGCGATTCCGCCACCGAGGATAAGAAGGTCGACCTCGTGCTGGTTTGCTAGATCCATGGTTATATTGTACTTAATCGTCGCCACAAAGTGTGGTATCGTTTTCTCGATGGCGCGCTACGACGAATCCGCGATAAAGACGCTTTCCAGCCTGGAGCACATCCGCCTGCGTAGTGGGATGTACATCGGACGCCTCGGCGATGGAAGCAATTTCGAAGACGGTATCTATATCCTCCTCAAGGAAATCGTCGACAACGCGATCGACGAGTTTATTATGGGGCACGGCAAGAAGATCGAAATCAAACGCGCCGACGACGAGACGATTACGGTACGCGATTTTGGTCGGGGTATACCGCTTGGTAAGCTCATCGACGCGGTTAGCAAAATCAACACCGGTGCCAAATACAACGACGACGTGTTTCAGTTTTCGGTTGGCCTCAACGGTGTCGGTACCAAAGCGGTAAATGCGCTCTCCGAACAGTTTCACGCCGTGAGTGTCCGCGACGGCAAATACGCCGAGGCGTTATTCGAGCGCGGCGCGCTCACGAAGCAGAAAAAAGGGTCGACCACCAAACATAAAAACGGCACGTATATCCAGTTTCGTCCCGACCCCGAGATCTTCGGCGAGTTTCATTACAACGAGGACTTTCTGCTTCAACGCCTCTGGAATTACGCCTATCTCAACGCCGGGCTGACGATTAACTACAACGGCGAAAAAATACACTCGGCCGGCGGTCTGCGTGACCTTCTTACGGCCGAGGTAGGGACCGAGGCGCTGTACGAACCCACCCATCATCGGGGCGACCGCCTCGAGTTTGCGTTTACCCACACCGGTAACTACGGCCAAACGTATTTCTCGTTTGTAAACGGTCAGTACACCTCCGACGGTGGGACGCACCAGAGCGCTTTTCGAGAGGGTCTTCTCAAGGGTGTCAACGAGTTCTTCAAGAAAAACTACGCCGGAGACGACGTACGCGAGGGTATAACCGGCGCGATCGCCGTACGACTCAAGGACCCGCAGTTTGAGGGGCAGACAAAAAACAAGCTCGGAAACTCCGATGTCCGGTCATGGATCGTCGCCGAAGTGCGGAGCGCGGTCGAGGACTTTCTGTTGCGCAATAAAAAAACGGCCGAGACGATCGAGAAAAAAATCGCTCAGAACGAGAAACTGCGAAAAGAGCTCAACGCCGTGCGCAAGGAGAGCCGAGAAGCCGCCAAAAAGATCGCTCTTAAAATACCCAAACTCAAAGACTGCAAGTTTCACGTCGGCGACCGAGATCCCCGCGGTGAGGAGTCGACGATCTTTATCACCGAGGGAGACTCGGCCACGGGCAGCATGGTGAGTGCCCGCGATGTCTTTACGCAGGCGATTTTTAGTCTGCGTGGCAAACCGCAAAATATGTTTGCCCGCAAACGGAGTGAGATTTACCGCAACGAAGAGCTCTACAATATGATGATGGCGCTAGGTATCGAGGAGGATATCGAGGGCTTGCGGTACAACCGAGTCGTTATTACGACGGACGCCGATCACGACGGATTTCACATCCGGAACCTGCTCCTCACGTTTTTTCTTCAGTACTTTGAGGAGCTTGTGGTCGCCGGCCATATCTACATACTGGAGACACCCCTATTTCGCGTGCGCAACAAGGCGGAGACTCGCTATTGCTACTCGATCGCCGAGCGCGACGAGGCACTTGCGGCGATACGCGGCGCCGAGGTGACCCGGTTCAAAGGGCTCGGTGAGATCTCGCCGCGCGAGTTCGCCCAGTTTATCGGGAGCGACATGCGCATCGTTCCCGTGAACGTAAAGACGATCAAAGGTATTCAGGAGACCTTGTCGTTCTACATGGGAAAGAATACGCCGGAGCGTCGTGATTTTATTATGGAGAACCTCATCGAAGTCTAGGCGGGGCGAGCGATCAGATGACAATCCCGTTCCTTTTGTGAAGAATCTCAATCGATGGCTTACGTAAACACGCTCTTCAACCGCAACTTTCTCGAATACGCGAGCTACGTTATAAAAGATCGGGCGATCCCGCACATCGACGACGGACTCAAGCCGGTTCAACGACGAATTCTCCACTCCTTGCTCGAGATCGACGACGGAAAGTTTCACAAGGTGGCCAACGTCGTCGGCCATTGTATGAAGTACCATCCCCACGGAGACGCCTCAATCTACGAGGCGCTCGTCGTCCTCGCGCAAAAAAACCTGTTTATCGATCGCCAAGGCAACTTCGGCAACCTGTTTACCGGTGACGCGGCGTCGGCGGCGCGCTATATCGAGTGTCGGATCGATCCGATTGCGCGCGAAATATTGTGGCGACGCGAACTTACCGAGTACACCGACTCGTACGACAGTCGCAATCGCGAGCCGGTTGTCTTCCCCGCCAAGGTTCCGCTGGCCTTGATTCTCGGCGCTGAGGGTATCGCCGTCGGCATGTCGACGCGCGTCCTGCCCCATAACTTCAGAGAGGTGATTGAGGCTGTGCAAGCCCGACTTCGCGGCGAGGAGGTCGCCCTCTACCCCGACTTCCCGACCGGGGGCCTCGTCGACGTTTCCGACTACCAGGACGGCAAAGGAAAGGTCCTCGTCCGGGCCGGACTTGATACCTCAGATGAGAAACGGATCGTCATCCGCGAGCTCCCGTACGGCACAACGACGGAAAACCTCATCGCCTCGATCGAAAACGCGGTTAAACGCGGAAAGATCAAGATCGCCCAGATCAACGACTACACAACGGAGGAAGTCGAAATCGAAATTCGCCTGCCCCGCGGTGTGTATGGACGCGACGTCGTCGACGGCTTGTACGCCTTTACCGATTGCGAACAATCGATCTCCGTCAACCTTCTGCTCATCGTCGATGACAAACCACGGGTGTTGACCGTTTCCGAAGTAATCGCCTATCACGCCGAGCAGCTCGTCCGTCTTCTCGATCAAGAGCTCAAGCACGAACGCAAAACGCTACGCGAAAAACTGCATATGCGCACCCTCGAGCGCATATTTGTCGAAGAGAGGATCTACAAGTCGATCGAGGAAGAGCAAACTCAAGAAGGAGTCGTCGCGGCGGTTCGTACTGGATTTGAGCCGTTTAAAAAAGAACTGATCCGGGCGATATCGGACGAGGATATTGAAACCCTCCTCAAGATACCGATTCGGCGTATCTCCCGCTACGATATGGAGAAAAACCGTCGGGAAGTAGAGGAGATCCAGAAACGGCTCAAAGAGATAAAACGGGAACTATCCGATCTCACCGCCTACGCGATCGGATTTCTCGATGATGTTCTCGAGGCGCACGGCGGGCGCTACGAGCGCCTCACGCGGATTGCCGACTTTGAGAAGGTTGATGTCCGCGAAGCTGCCCCGCGCGAGCTCGTGCTACGGTACGATTCAGAAAAAGGGCACCTGGGATACGCGATCAATGAAGGACGCGACGTTGAGAACGTATCGATCTACGACCGAATACTCGTGATCGATGAAGCGGCTCGTTATCGGGTAATTAACGCTCCTGAAAAGACTTATGTCGGTCTCCGTATGCTTTATGCGGGGCTTGCCGACAAGGAATCACCTGCCGATCGCGTGTTTAGTCTGGTTTATCGCATCAGCACCGGCGAGACCTATATCAAGCGGTTTCGAATCGAGCAGTACATTCTCGAGAAAGACTATTCTCTGATCCCGGACGACGCGAAAGCGCTCTTGCTTACGACGCGGGAAACGGGAACGATTCGCCTGCGATACCGTAAAAAACCACGAATGCAGAAGTTGGAGGACGATTTTGCTCTTCAGGACTATCTGATCAAGGGCAGCCGCGCGGGCGGGGTGCGTCTTTCCACCAAAGAGGTAAGCTCGGTGCGCCTCTTGGTGCGTCCGCGATAAGCCGGGTAATAGCCTTATTGATGCTCGATTTTAGCTGGTAATGATGATACTTTGAGGAAGTAGGAATTCGATTTTATTGTCGTGCAACCCCGGTAATAGAGAGGTGTACTCATCATGAATAGTCGTAAAGTTTCCCGTAAAAAACTGCTTGTCGCGTTTGTGGTCCTAATTGGAATGGCGATAGCGCCCGTTTTTGCGGGGGGTAGCGCGGAAACCGAGGCCCCGACGCTCGATATCCCCACCCAGCAACGCCAATATATCTCGCCCGGTAATGGCGATGGCGTCCAGGACGTTCTTGAGCTCCCGTTCTCGGATGTCGTAATCCCGGCGGAAAATATGGTGATCGTCGAGTACGTCCTGTCGGTATTCGACGGCGACGGTAATCTTGTTTACCTCGTCCGCGAGACCGAAGACGATCGGATCGGTTTTTTTGGAAACCTTTTTGGCGGCGAAAAACCCAGAGTCGAAGTTCCCGAAGAACTCACCTGGGACGGAACGTACCAGGTCGACAACGAAGCCGATCTCCCGGAAGGCGCGGCCAACGGCGCCGCCGTTCCCGATGGAGAGTACTCGTATCAGCTCTCAATAACCGACGACGCGGACAATACAACTCGGAGTGCGCCGTTTGCCGTCACGGTAGACAACGTCGCGCCGACGATCGACTCCATACAACCCGTTGAACTCGCCGTGTTCTCGCCCAACGGCGACGGTGTTCGCGATACCGTGGGCGTCCGCGCGCTCGGTAGCCGGGAGCAAAGCTGGGTGGTGCGCCTCGAAGATGAATCCGGAGAACTCGTGTTTGAACAAGCGTTTGAGAACGCGACGCCGCGCCGCGTTGAGTTGGATCCGGCTCCGCCGCTCGACTTCCGCTGGGATGGTCGATTCGGCACCGTTGACGAGCCGGGTGAACTCGCGCCCGAGGGCTCATATACCTTGGTCCTGACCGGAACCGATCGCGCCGGAAACAGCGTTGAGGGGCGTCTCGAGGATCCGATCGTCCTAAGCCTGACGCGTGCCGCGATCGCGATCACCGTCGAGGACGGCGTACCCACCTTTTCGCCCAACGACGATGGACGACGCGACGATGTGTCTCTCCTGCTTGATGCCGGGGGAGCCGGATCGCTCGCCAGATGGACGGTCGAGATCCGTAACCGTGGCCAGGTTATTCGCGCCGAGACGGGGACAGGCGCTCCCCCAAACCGCTGGCTTTTTGACGGGCGACGCCAGGACGGATCGCTTCTTCCCGACGGTCAGATTGAAGCGGTATTTATCGCCGAGTTGACCAATGGCTCGGTCTCACAGTCCGAACCACTCGTTTTGACGGTCGATACGCTCGCTCCCGTGGCAACGATCGTTGCCGACACCGCGCCGCGGGGTAGCGACCTCACGCGCGGTCTTGTCTTTGGCGTGGGCGAACGGCGCTCCGTCGAAGGATCGTTCTTTTTTGAGCGCGGTATTTTTTGGAATTACGAGCTTCGCTACGATGGGCGAATCATCGCTCTTGGTCCCGTCGACGACGCCCTCGCCAACTTTGGTCTGCGAACGCGTCCAGACGGCGATCGGGATACCGTCGCGGTGACCTGGGAGGGCCAGGCGCTCTCCGGTGGCGGTCGGGCGGCAGACGGCGTCTACGAGCTCGTCTTTGCCGCGGTCGATGAAGCCGGTAATCAGGGCGTGTCACAACCGATCCGATTACGCAAAGATGGGCGCACGCCGGACGTCGGTCTTTCCGTCGACGGTCGATACGTCGAACCGACGATTTCGATAAACACGGACTACGGCGCACCCGATCTGATCGAAGAGTTCCTCTTTGAGATCCGCGACGGGCGCGACCGCGTTGTACGCAGCGAGTATCAACGCGAACCCTTTGATAACTTTATCTGGCCGGGCGTGACCAACGGCGGAACCTTGGTCGAGGACGGCGATTTTACCGCATCGCTTCGGGTCATCTACCTCAACGGACATATCGCCGAGGTGGACGGTGTCGGACCGATCACGGTCGATCGTGGCGGACCGCGAGCAGATCAACTCGTCGGCGTGGGCGCGTCCCTTACCCTCGTTCCGGTTCCGTTCTCGCCCGATGACGACGGTACGGCCGACGCCCTCCGTATTGATATTCAGTTGGACAGTACGCGGCCGATTCGGACATGGTCGCTTGATATCATGGATCCCCGGGACAATACGTTTCGAACGTTTGGCGGAACGGGACGTCCGCCGGCCTCCGTCACCTGGGACGGATTGAGCGACGACGGCGAGCTGGTACAATCGGCGATGGACTATCCGGTACGGTTTAGCGCGATCGACGATCAGGGAAACGAGGCGTTTGCCCAAGCCGTTGCCGCGACCGATATCCTCGTCATGCGCGAGGGCGACCGGTTTCGGATTCGGATATCGAGCATCCTTTTTGCACCCAACACGCCCGACCTGTTCCTGAGCGACGACGAGCAGCTCGAGCAAAACCTCGATACGCTCCGACGTCTGGCTCGGATTCTCAATCGCTACGGCAGGCGCGAGATAATCGTTGAGGGCTACGCAGCTCATGTCTTCTTGGAAGATCCGCAACGGCAACAGGAACAGGATGAGGTTTTGATTCCGCTGTCGCGAGCGCGAGCGACCGAGGTTATGCAGGCGCTTATCATTCTTGGCGTCGACCGCGATCGCATGACGGTTCGTGGCTTTGGTGGTGAGCGGCCGGTTGTCCCGCACTCCGACCGCGCCAATATCTGGCAGAATCGACGAGTCGAGTTTCTGCTCAATCCGGAGACTCGCTAGCCGTACGATCCGGATGACACGGTGCGGGCGTTTGGTCTATACTCCGACGCCCGCATCATCATGCGGTATGAACAAAACTGAGGAGAACGTATGTCGAAAGCACATAGGGGGCGACCTCTTAAAGAAGAGACCCCCAATAGCGGTCGTGGTAAATGCCCGATAACGGGACGAACCGGCGTGAAGCTGCTCTATGAGCACGAGATCGACGGTTCCAAAGTGATGGTTTCCAAAATCGGCCATGCGACGCTGACCAACCGCTCGCGGCGCGCCGCAAAAGCGAGCGCTTCCGAATAAACCAGTCTTTACTACGCCTTAGACGACGCCGGGATTAAGCTCTCCGAGTATCCGGATGCCGTCGAGGGTGAGCCAGGGTTTTACTTCGTCAAAAATCTCGGTAACCGGAGGGATCGTCTCGGCCAGACCGCCGGTCGCAACGACGATCGGTGTCGATTCCATTTCATCGCTCATGCGACGGGTGACCTCTTTTACCAGGCCGACGTAGCCGTACACGATGCCGGATTGAATCGAATGCACCGTTGTACGCGGCAACGCGCTTGGTGGTTCCACGAGATCAACGGCGGGAAGCTGGGCGGTGTTCGAGCTCAGCGCCCGAACGGCGCTGCCTAAACCGGGGGCGATGCTGACTCCGAGTATCCGACCCTGACCCGAGACGGCGGTGAAGGTGAGCGCAGTCCCAAAATCGACGATGATCGCGTCGCGTCGATAGAGATGAAATGCGGCTACGGCGTTGGCAAGCAGATCGTTGCCGAGTTCAACGGGAATCGGTTGGGACGGATCAAGCCCGGTGTGGAGCTCATGATTCACGATAAGTGGTTTTGCACCGTGAATCCGTTCGGCGACTCGGGCGATGGCGGGTGTGAGCACCGGGACAACCGACGAGACCACCGTCCGATCTATTTTTGTTTCGTCGTGCCCGCTTATTTCAAAGAGATTATGAAACAGAACCAGGTACTCATCCGCTGTCCGGGTAACCGCGGTCCGGAGTCGCCAGTGGTGAATCCAATCGCCACCGTCGTGAATCCCAAAGGCGATGTTGGTGTTGCCGATGTCGATGGTGAGGATCGTCACCGATCAATCACAGTCCGGAGAGGCGACCGATTCGTCGGTGACTGCTGAGACGATAATCCTGTCCAGTCCCTGAAGTTTAACCATGTCCTGATCGACGCAACCATTTCGCTCGAGGTTTACGTAATTCTTGTCTTCGAATGAGTAGCGGAAATTGGTGTGGACGTCGTAGGAACCGGTCACGAGGGCATACGTGTCCTCGGTCATGACGAGTTCTTCATCCGTCGGGATAACAAAGATCTTAGCCGGCGAATCATCGGCACTGATCTCGGTCTCGGCATTTTTGGTCCGCGACAACGCGTTCTTCTCGCGATCTATCTTGATACCCATAAAATCGAGTCCGTCGAGCGCTTTTTCACGAATCAGGGGACCGCGTTCTCCGACGCCCGCGGTAAATACAACGGCGTCAATTCCTCCCGCCGCGGCGGCGTACGCCCCGATATACTTGCGGATTCGGTACGCCTCGACGTCAATCGCCAGGGCCGCGAGTTTGTCGCCTTTCTCGGCGGCGATCTCGATGTCCCTGCGATCAACATATTGTTCGGTAATTCCGAGGACACCGCTCTTTTTGTTGAGAGATCTTTCAAGTTCGTCGGGCGATAGCCCGGTCTGGTTCATCACGTAGAACGGAATCGCCGGATCGATATCTCCGCTCCGCGTTCCCATGACAAGTCCTTCGAGCGGGGTGAGTCCCATCGACGTATCAACCGAAACACCCGCCTTAACCGCGCAGATGCTCGCGCCGTTTCCGATGTGGGCGATTACAAGATTCGTTTCAAACGGCTCTTTACCAAGCAGAACTGCGGCGCGCTTGGCCGTGTAGAGAAAAGACGTCCCGTGAAAACCGTAGCGGCGGACGCCGTAATCGCGGTACCAGGAATAAGGTAACGCGTAGGTATACGCGTGGGCCGGCATCGTTTGGTGCCAGGCCGTGTCCATAATCGCGCAATGGGGAACGTCTGGTAATACCGCGCGAGCTGCTTCGATCCCCATGATATTTGCGGGATTGTGGAGCGGCGCCAGATTCTGAATACTGCGAAAGGTGGCGATAACGTCGTCATCGACGATGACCGACTTCTTGAACTGCTCTCCCCCGTGAACAACGCGATGCCCGACCGCTTTTACTTCTTGCATCGTCGCGATCGCACCGTTGTTCGTGTCGACGAGGGTATCCATAATCAGCTGAATCGCCACTCGATGGTCGGGGCACGCCCGGTCTTCCGTGTACTCGTCGCGACCAGGGACTTTGTGAACGATTCGGGAGCCTTCCTGGGTGACACGTTCGACCAAGCCATTGGCGAGTACTTCGCGCGCATCCCAGTTGTAAAGCTGGTATTTGACTGACGAGCTGCCACAGTTGAGCGTGAGTATTACCATGCCGGCAGTATCCCACGAAGGCGCGAGATTTGGAAGAGCGGCGCTATCTACTTCCCGGCGTTGGCGATGATCTCGAGGACGTCGTCGAGCGAAAGCGCGTCGATCGCTTCGACCGTTTGCTTGTCTTTTGGCAACGAAACGTTTTTGGTACCCGCTTTGATGTACGGTCCATAGCGTCCGTCGAGGATCGATATCTTCCGATTCTTTTTCGGGTCGGAACCGAGATCCTTAAGAACCTTTGCGCCGCGCCGCCGACCCGCGCTTTTCTCCTCCGAAAGGAGTTCTACGGCGCGCTCAAGCGAAATCTCATAGACATCATCGCCCTTCTTTAGCGAACGGTACTCGCCGTCACAGACAACAAAAGGACCAAACCGCCCCACGTTGGCGACGATTTCATTCCCACTTTCCGGATGGGTTCCGAGCGTCCGCGGTAGACTGAGAATTTTGACGGCAAGCTCTATCGTCACCGCGCTTGGGCGAACCCCCTTTGGCAGACTGGCGCGACGGGGTTTTTCGGCGGAGTTTTCGTCCTGTTCGCCGAGCTGGAGGTACGGACCGTATCGTCCGGTGAGACAGTAGATGTTCTCACCGGTTTCGGGGTGTGTTCCGATCGGCGCCGGTCCGTTTTTCTGAATCTCGACAAGCTCGTGGATGTCGTCCTCGGTCAAATCGGCGGGCGAGTACTCCTCGGGAATCGAGGCGTGGATCTCCTCTTCGCCTTCGTGGTGAATGATATACGGTCCGTAGCGACCGACCTTGACCGCCTGGTGTTCCTTGAGCTGGGGAAGCGCGACCGTTCGGGATGCTTCGGGCTTGATCTCACTCTCACGTTTTTCGACCCGATGGCGCAGCCCCTCATCTCCGAGGTAAAAATCGCGTAGATAGCTGAGCGAATCACGACCACCCACCGCGATCTCATCGAGCGCGGTTTCCATGTCGCTCGTAAAGCTGTACTCAATAAGTTCTTCAAAGTGATCTTCGAGAAGCTGAATCACCGCTATTCCCGTAAAAGTCGGCACAAGTGCCTTGTCCTGACGGCGGATATAGCTTCGTTCGTACAAGGTATTGATGATCGACGCGTAGGTCGACGGACGACCAATTCCGCGTTTTTCAAGTTCGCGCACGAGGCTCGCCTCGGTGTAGCGCGCCGGTGGTTTGGTGCTGTGGTACTCAGCGCTCAGGTCGAGAAGCGAGAGGGTGTCACCCGTTTCCAAGGGCGGAAGCAACACCTCTTTGTCCTCTAACGCGGCCTCGGGGTTGTCATTGCCCTCGACATACACACGTAAAAACCCCGGGAAGAGGATTCGCGTCCCCGAACCGGCAAAGCGCGCCTCTCCCGCAGCGATTCGCGCGGAAACCGTGCGCTTTTTCGCCTCCGCCATTTGACTGGCCAGCGTTCTCTTCCAGATAAGCTCGTATAGCGACCGTTCCTTTCCGCTCAATCCGGTCTTGTCGGGATGCCGAAAGTTGCTTCCGGCGGGACGGATCGCCTCGTGCGCCTCCTGAGCCCCGCGATTGCGTGCCGAAAACTGGCGCGGTCGCTCAAACAGGAACTCCTCGCCGTAGAGCTCTTCGATCTGGCGCCGCGCGGCGCCGATAGCTTCACCCGATAACGTCGGACTATCCGTACGCATGTAGGTGATAAAGCCCTCTTCGTACAGACGTTGGGCCGTGCGCATCGTCTCGCGGGCCGAGAGCCCGAGCTTGCGGTTGCCCTCCTGCTGCAGGGTTGAGGTGATAAAGGGCGGGGACGGACGCGCGACACTGTCTTTTTCGGTGACCTCGAGCACCGACCATTGTTCTTCCGCAAGTGTTGCTCGGAGACGCCCCGAAGCCGCTTCATCGAGTTGGAGCGGCCCCTGTTTAGAGAGCTCGCCGGTGATACTGTCAAAGTCTTTGCCTTCGGCGATTCGTTGCCCTTCAAACTCGACAAGGCGCGCTTCAAACGACGGCGTGTGGTCCGGTTTCTCCAGCTTTGCCAATAGATCCCAGTACTCCGCCGCGCGAAAGACGATCCGTTGGCGCTCGCGTTCAACGATCAGGCGTAAGCCCGGAGATTGGACCCGACCCGCGGAGAGGCCGTAGGCTATCTTTTTCCAGATAAGCGGTGAGAGCGTGTATCCGTAGAGGCGATCCAGAATACGGCGGGTCTCCTGGGCCCTTACGAGCTTGGTGTCTACTTCTCGTGGCTGGAGCAGGGAGTTCTCGATCGCCTTTTTTGTGATTTCATGAAACACAAGGCGCCGCACCGGTACTTTGGGTTTGAGTAGCTGAAGCAGATGCCACGAGATACTCTCGCCCTCGCGGTCCTCGTCGGTCGCGAGGTAGAGTACCTCCGCCTCCTTGAGCTGCGATTTGAGCTGCCGAATCAACTTACCTTTGCCGCGCGGCGTCACGTACAGCGGTTCAAACTCGTTATCTACGTCGATCCCGATCCGCGACCACGCCTCCTGTTTGTACTTGGCGGGAATTTCTGATGCGGATTGAGGAAGATCACGTACGTGCCCGACACTTGCCTCAACGATAAACCCATCCGGGAGAAATCTCTTAATCGTTCGAGCTTTTGTCGGGGACTCAACAATTACAAGTGCTTTCTCGCCCATATGCCCTCACTTCGTGATGCGCAGAGTGTTGTAGAATCGGTCCGCCTTCGTCAAGCTTGCCCAACGAGCTAATTTGGTGTAGGTTCATCGCTCGGAGGACTCATGGCAATACCTTTGGACGTCTTGCTCCAAGACGATCGTAATATCTACGAGCTCACCTCGGCAACGATCCGCCGCGCCCACCAGCTCGGCGAAATTCGTCGCGCGTTTAGTTCGGACGAGAACGGCGCAATTGTCGAAGACGAGCAACAAGATAAGGTAGTCTCTTCGGCGATCGCAGAAATTATCACCAACACCGTTCGTTTCGAGATCGCGGAGGATTGACGCGACTCTTGGTGATCGTTGGTGCGACCGGCGTCGGAAAGACGCGGATCGTAACCGACGTCATCGCCAAACGCTTTCCCGACATCTTTGAGCTTGTATCCGCGGATTCCCGTCAGGTTTATAGATACCTCGACATCGGCACCGCCAAGCCGGGATCTCGCGAGCGCGCGGCAATTCCGCATCATCTTATCGACATCGTTGATCCGCGTGAGCAATACGACCTCGGCAGATTCGTCCGCGATGCCGACAATTGTTTTACCAAGATACGAGCGCGACAGCGTGTGCCCATTCTCGCCGGCGGTACCGGGTTCTATGTCCGTGGTGTTCTCCATGGATTACCGCAGACTCCCGAGCCGTCGGAGGAAACCCGGGCGGAGCTCAGACAAGAACTAGAACGTCACGGCGGGCTCTACCTCCACGAGGAGCTTAAACGTGTCGATCCCGTCTCTGCCCAGGCGATTGCGCCGACCGATAACTATCGAATCCTCCGCGCTCTCGAGGTCTATCGTTCAACGGGTCGCCCGCGGTCGTCTTTCCTTACGACGGGCCAAACGCGGCGGTACGGCGATACCCTGGTGATTAAACTGGAGCGCGACCGGGTCGAGTTGTATGCGCGAATAGATGCGCGCGTGCGGATGATGATGGGCGCCGGTTTGCCGGATGAGATTAAACGATTATTGGAAATGGGCTACGGACCTGGGGATCCCGGCCTGCAGACGATTGGGTATCGCGAGTTCCTTGAGAACGGCGAAAGACCGCCATATACCGACGAAACACGTGCCGCGATCGAAAAACTTATCGCGCGGAATACGCGACGATACGCCAAGCGACAAGGCACCTATTTTCGCGGTTTGTCAGACCTCGTCTCCGTACCCGCCGACGACAACAAAACGATCTATCGCCTCGTCGCGGAATTTCTCGATCGAAGCGATACACCCGGTTGACAGGCTTTGGCCCGATACGCATACTGACCGCTCATTTTTAAGGAGTATATCTGTGCCCTGCGGACGAAAACGCAAGCGAAAAAAGATCGCGACGCATAAACGAAAGAAAAAACTGAGAAAAAACCGACATAAAAAGCGGAAATAGCGGTCGACGCTAGTAAAGACCGATGGGCGCGGTACGTGTGCGCCCGAGTAAGAATCATGGGAGCGGGTCATCTGCCCCATGGTTCTTTTTTTGCCTTTGTTGTAACCGTTCGTTCATAAGCTATCCGTCGGTTTCCCCGCAAGCTGACGGGGGACGTACCCCGTTCATGGGTACCACCGGGACTAAGCTCTGGTATACAATGTCGGGAACACCGATCGTTCGCTGAGGTTCCGAATTAATTGACGTCGATCGGGCGAGTACAACACGGAGGAGAGCGACCCGCGTGGGAGCCTTGAGCGATATCTGGATCATTCGCGAAATCGTCCTTCCAACGCTCGACGTTCTCCTGCTCAGTTTTCTCATCTATCGCGGATACCAAATTCTCGTTCAAACGCGCGCCGTGCAGCTCATTCGTGGCGCTCTATTTTTAGTCGTCCTCTACGCCGTCGCGTTTTTCCTCAACCTTCGGACTCTTCTGTGGTTGATCAACCTCCTCGCGCCGAGCCTCGTTATCGGTATGGCGATCATTTTTCAGCCCGAGCTGCGCAAGATTTTTACGAGAATAGGCCAGGGGCGGTGGTTCCAGTTCTCCTCGACCTCCCGACCGCAACAGCTTGACGCAGTCTTGCAGTCAGTTCAGCACCTGTCGTATCGACAGCGTGGCGCTCTCATCGTCTTTACCCGGACGGTGGGCCAGAAGGGGATTATCGAGACGGGAACAGCCGTCGACGCTGAGATCAGCGCCGCGCTTCTCTCGACGATTTTCGACCACGATACCGCGCTTCACGACGGCGCCGTGGTAATCGAAAACGGCCGGATTGCGTCGGCCGGGTGCTTTCTCCCGCTCTCCGAGCAGACCGACGTGCGCCGGAGTTTCGGAACCCGTCACCGGGCCGCGTTGGGATTGGCTGAGGAGGGCGACGCCGTTGTCGTAATTGTCAGCGAAGAGACCGGAGCGGTGAGCCTCGCGTACGATGCAAATCTTTATTACGACCTCACTATCGAGGAAGTTCGCGAGCAGCTCGAGCAACTACTCGACTCGACCGGGACACCGGCGCCACGGCTGGAAGAGGTAGAGGCGCTTGAAGATTGACGCGTTTATCACCCGCTTGTTTCGTCATTGGCCTGCCAAAATTCTCTCGGTAGCCGGCGCCCTCATTCTGCTCGTTTTTCACGATATCACCAGGCTCGAAGAGCGCTTTCTCACGATTCCTCTCGAAATCGAACTCACCGAACAGCTGATGCCCGCCGCCGAGTACCCGACCGAGGTTCGGGTCAGGTTGCGGGGCGAGTCCGAGAGCGTATTTCGCGTTGCCGAAACCGATTTGCGTGCATCCGCCGATGTGCGCAACGTATCCGGCGAGGGCGAGTACCGGATCCCCGTGCGTGTCGATCGACGCGCAGGTACCGACACGACGATCGAGATTCAGGTTGACCCGGAATCGATTCTCGTTGTCCTCGAGGAGAAACTCCTGAAAAGCGTGGTCGTCGAGTCCGGGACAAGCGGTTTTCCCCCATCCGGTTATGAGCTTGTCCAAATCATCACCACACCGTCATCAGTGGAGATTGAAGGACCGCGGAGTCGTGTCGAGGCGATTGATACGCTTCGTACCGAGGATATCGATCTATCGACGCGTCGCGAGGACTTTACCGAGCGCGTTCGTATCGCCCGACCCGATCCGCTCGTCGTATTCCCCGGCGGAGAGATCGTCGAAGTGCGTGGTATCGTTGACGAAGCGGTCGTGCTCCAGACATTTGAGCCGGTCGATATTCTGGTTACCGGTCTCGCTTCGGGATTGCGACTTGGCCAGGACCTGCCCGGAGGGCTGATCCGCGTTCAGGTACGAGAGATCGACCTTGAAGGACTCGAGCCCAGCGAGCTTCAGCTGCAGGTGGACGCCGCTCGCGTTGCCGACAGCGGCTCTGTCCGGCTACCGGTCCGACCGGTGGTTCCTCCCGGTTTTGTGGTTTTACGTTATGAACCGACGTCGGTCGTCCTTCTTATCGAGGACGCGCCATGATTCGCGGAATCGGTATCGACGTCGTGGCGGTAGAACGGATGCGGCGTTGGCTTGAGGACCGCGACCTGCTACATCGATTTTTTGCCCCCGAGGAACGGGAGGCGATCTACGAGCGGAAGGATGGGGCGGCGTTGTCCTTGGCCGCCCGTTTTGCAGCCAAGGAGGCGTTTGCCAAGGCGCTGGGAACCGGTTTTAAGGGGTTTGGTCTCCGTGAGGTTTGGGTTGTAAACGATGCACTTGGCAAACCCGTTCTGCGGGTCACCGGTCGGGCCGAACGGGCACTTAGACGGGTAGGCGGGTCCGTTCTGTGGCTCTCATTGACCCACGAACAGGAAAACGCGATCGCGATGGTCGTAATAGAGGCGTAGGGGGACACCATGGCGGCCAAATCGGGACTGACCTTCTTTCAAAAAACGCCGATCGAGTGTCCGATCTGCGAAACGCAGATCTATCGGGAAGAGATGCGTACCGGACGCGGTCGGCAGATAGCCGGTAATCTCACGCGGGAACTCAGACGTCACTACGAGCCGTCCAAGCAGTTCGGCGAGGTTTATCCGCTGATATATCCGATAACCGTGTGTCCGAATTGCTACTACGCAGCGTATTCCGACGACTTTCTGCAGATACCGGAGAACGCTCAGGACGAGGTCAACCACGACACCGACATGCGCCAGGAAATGGCCAACGAGATTCTCCCCGGGCTCGACTACACCGAGCCGCGGCGGCTTGAGGAGGGGATCGCGAGCTATCTTCTGGCGACGACCTGTTACGAGCATTTTCCAAAACAGTTTTCGCCGCTGTTTAAGTCCGGCGTTTCGCAGCTCCGCGCCGCCTGGCTGTGCGCGGATCTCCATGCCAAGCAGCCAAACGAAAACTACGATTACCTCGCCGCGGTGTTCTATCGAAAGGCTCGTTACTACTACTCCCGCGCGGTAGAGGGAGAGCAGGACGGATCCCAACCGTTGTCGGGGGCAAAGTCTCTCGGACCGGATCTGGACAAGAACTACGGATACGACGGCGTCCTTTATTTAAGTGGACTCCTCGAGTTTGAATACGGCCCGCGCGGGGATGAGACAAAACGCCATGAGGCGCTCAATCGCGCCAAGCGTACCGTCGCCCGGATATTTGGCCACGGGCGAGCCAGTAAAAATAAACCGGCGGCGATCCTCGATAACGCCCGCGACGTCTACGAATCGATCGCCAAGGAGCTTGGCGAAGCTGTGGTTGATCCCGAGGAATGATCCGCCGCATTCTCCTGCGTATCGCGTACGACGGTACCGACTTTTGCGGATATCAGGTGCAGAGAGAAGGTCGTACCGTCCAGGGAACGGTCGAGGAAGCGCTCGCCGCGATCCACGGACACCCGATCCCGATCGTTGCCGCCGGACGTACCGATTCCGGGGTTCACGCGCGGGCGCAGTACGTTTCGTTTGACTCCGATCGGGATACGATACCGATCGAATCGTTTCCCGAGGCGGTTAACAGTGCCCTTCCTCGTGACGTACGCGCGCTGGCGGCGCGTGAAGTGCCGAGCGGATTTCACGCCCGCTATGATGCCCGGGTACGCCATTATCGGTACTATCTCTACTACGCGGCGTACTTCTACCCGCACCGGCGCCGCTACGCGTGGCGACTCTCGCGCGATCCCGATTTGGACCGGGCCAATCGTGAGGCCGCAATTCTCGTCGGCGAACACGACTACAGCGCGTTTGCGATGGCCCCCGAGGAGGGGATGAGCACGGTACGACGGGTTTTCTACGCCCATTTTCGAAGGAATAACGCGGACGAGATCGAATTTGCGATCGGCGCCGACGGATTTTTACGCCGAATGGTCCGTTCGATCGTCGGCACGCTCGTCGAGCGTGAGAGTGAACGCCTACGTGGACGAGAACCCGCAGACTCGCTCGCGGAGATCCTGGCGTCGGGCGATCGGTCGCTGGCCGGCAACAGCGCGCCGCCAAACGGCCTGTTTCTGCACGACGTGGAGTACGACGATGGATAAGGATCGGACAATCCGTGAACTCTTTGATCTCACGACTAACGCAGGCGATCTCCTGTCCGGCGGGATAAAAAAGCGACATCCCTCGTTCGACGCGCGGGTCGAGGCGCTTCCCGGATATGGTGAGACCCACGAGGGTGACCTCATGACCTTCGAGGAACGCCAACGACGCCTTACTCGACTGGCCGAGGAAATCCGAACGTGCACCTTGTGTCCCCTATCCTCGACGCGGACAAACGCCGTTCCCGGCGAGGGAGTTCTTGATCCCCTCGTGATGATCGTTGGCGAGGGCCCCGGCGCGCAGGAGGATCGCGACGGGCGGCCCTTTGTCGGTCGAGCCGGCCAGTATCTCGATAAATGGTTGGAATCGATCGGTTTGGATCGCCGTACAAACGTTTACATCGCCAACATCGTTAAGTGTCGCCCGCCGCAGAATCGCGATCCCGAGCAGAGCGAAAGCGACGCGTGCCGTCCGTATCTCGACCGGCAAATCGATCTCGTCCGTCCCAAAATGATCGTCACCGTCGGGCGTATAAGCATGGGGCTCCTCAGCGGGAGTCACGGACGAATAACGCAAATCCACGGGACGTTTTTCTCATATCGAGGTATTCCGCTCGTGCCGACGTTTCACCCGAGCGCCGTTCTCCGCCGATCCGAGTATCGTCGTCCCGTATGGGAGGATCTCAAGCGCGTGCGCAATTGGTTGATCGATAACGCGGGTCACGACGCGGGCGACCTCTCCGAATGAGCTCTCAGGTAGAAGACCTTCGATCACGCGCCGTTCAGGTTGCGATCCCGGTCCCTATTGACTCGCTCTTTTCGTACCTCGTTCCGAGTGACTTGGCGATCCCGGAGCCGGGCGTTCGCGTCACGGTCCCGTTTGGCGCGCGGACGCTCAACGGCGTTGTCGTCGCTCAGGGTGCGGGCGACGGAGCTCCACAACAGCTCAAACCGCTCTCGCGGGTTGTCGATCCTACGCCGCTCGTCGATACCGGCTATTTCGACCTCGCCCGGTGGATTGCGCGAACATACAGCACCAGCCTTGGCGAGACCTTGTCGGCGATGCTTCCGAGCGGGCGCCGGGAAAAATCGCTCCCCGAGCTCAGCGGCGACGAACCTGTAGAGATCCCCGGCGACATCACGCTCTCCGACGAGCAGGACGCGGCGATTGCCGCCGTGACGCCGCCAAAAGAAAAAGGCGAGGAGGCGTGGTACTACCTCTATGGGATTACCGGATCGGGAAAAACGGAGGTGTTCCTTCGCCTCGCCGAACGAGAGATCGCGGCGGGTCGATCCGTAATCTACCTTGTGCCGGAGATAGCCCTTACTCATCAACTATTTGAACACATCGCCGGTCGCTTTGGAGAGCACGCCGCGATGCTCCACTCGGGAATTACTCCGGCACAGCGCTTTGGTGAATGGATGCGCATCGCGCGCGGTGATGCTCGGCTCGTTGTCGGCGCGCGGAGTGCCGTGTTCGCTCCCGTCAGGGATCTCGGCCTCATCGTTATTGACGAGGAGCATGAGGGCTCGTACAAATCGGGAAACGCCCCCCGATACCACGCCCGTCAGGTGGCGATGCGTCGAACGCTTGATAGCGGAGCGGCGTGTGTCATGGGGTCCGCCACTCCCTCGGTAGAGGCGTGGCACTTGATGGAGAGCGGCCGTCTTAAGCGCCTCGTTCTCAGTCGACGTCTATCCGGCGGGTCGATACCGCGGATGACCGTTGTCAACCAGCGTGCCGTCGCCGGATTGATATCACCGCCACTCGCCGATTCGATTGCAGAATCCCATCGTCGCGGGGCACAGAGTATTCTGTTCCTCAATCGCCGCGGGTATGCCGGGACGTTTTACTGCAAGAGTTGCGGGTACCAGACCGAATGTGCTCATTGTTCCGTCCCGATGACCTACCACAAAGACAAAAACCTCATGGTCTGTCATTACTGTGGTCGCACCGAGCCGCCGATCGAAGTGTGCCCGAGCTGTCACTCGCTGGACGTCGGGTACTTCTCGTTTGGAACGGAGCGAGTCGAAGAGGAGATGGGCCGGCTCTTCCCCCAATTGACGGTCGCCCGCCTCGATACCGATGTCACGCGCAAACGCGGCGCGTTGCGGGGCATCATTAACTCGTTTGCCGCCGGTGAGATCGATGTGCTTCTCGGTACCCAGATCGTCGCCAAGGGTCTCAACTTTCCCGGCGTCCGCACGGTCGGCATCATTTCCGCCGATACCGGTTTGAGCCTCCCGGATTTCCGCGCTGCCGAGAGAAGTTTTGCCCTGATCGTCCAAGTAGCCGGCCGCGCCGGCCGCTTTCGTGACGATGGGGAGGTAATCGTACAGACGCTCAGACCCGAACACTCGGCGATTCGGCACGCGGTCAAGTTGCAGCTGAGCGATTTTTATCGCGAGGAACTCGCGATCCGCCGGGAACTCGGATTTCCGCCGTTTATGAGACTTGCCCGCCTCGTTATACGTGGTACCGATCGCGATCGAGTCGAGAGCGGCGCTCGACTCGTTGCGAGTGAAGCTCAAAGCTACGGACGGGATATCGATGTTCTCGGACCCGCGCCGGCGCTCCTCGAGCGGATCAGTCGGAACTGGCGGTTCCAAGTTCTCCTGCGGACAGCTGCGCTCTCCAGCCTGGTTGACGCCTGCGGGCGCCTCAACGCGTGGTTCCGCGGCGACAAGCGATTGAGGTCGGTCTACCTGGAGATCGATATAGACCCCGTCCAGCTCTTGTAGGTAGACTTGGCAAATGCTTCCGCTTGTATATCATCCCGACGACCGCCTGACCACGCCAGTCACGCCCGTCGATAGCGTTACCGCCGAACTCACGGAGCTGATAGAGGAGATGATCGCTACTATGCGCGAGGAGCACGGGATCGGACTGGCCGGACCGCAGATCGGTCGGATGGGGCGGTTTTTTGTCGTGCAGGTTCCCGGTGACCAGGCGCGAGCGTTTATCAATCCACAGATCGTCGCGATCTCACCCGACGAGTCGATGTACGAGGAGGGGTGCTTGAGCATCCCCGGCGTGTACGCCGAAGTACGCCGCCCATCCGTAATTACCGTCGAGGCGATCGACGAGACGGGGAGTCCGTTTCGACTCGACGCCCATGGTCTGCTTGCCCGCGTTATCCAACACGAGAACGATCACCTCGACGGCGTGCTGTTCTTCGACCATCTGAGTCGTCGCAAGCGAGAACGTCTGTTAAAGAACTACCACTCGCCAAACGAGGCCGACTAAGCGGTGCTCTCAATTCTCTTTGCGGGAACCCCCAAGATTGCGGTTCCCTCACTCGAAACGCTCGCGGAACTGGCCACATCCCCGGCGGCCGGCATATCCGTGGCCGCGGTCCTGACCAATCCCGACGCGCCCGCCGGTCGAGGTCGCCGCTCAACCGCGTCGCCGGTCAAACAACGTTCCATCGCGCTCGGGATTCCGGTGATTCAACCGCCCCGTCTCGACGCGGAGGCTCGCCGCCAGGTAGCCGCCTACGCGCCTGACTTACTCGTCGTGGTCGCCTACGGCCGGATTTTTGGCCCCAAGTTCTTGGCGTTGTTCCCGCACGGCGGTATAAACATGCATCCATCGCTTCTGCCGCTTCACCGCGGACCGAGCCCGATTCAGGCGGCGCTCCTCGCCGGCGATGCGGAGACCGGGATAACGATCCAATATCTGGCGCGCGAGATGGACAGCGGCGATATCATCGCCCAGGAGAAAATGCCCATTCCGGCCGACGCCAATGCCGGCCGGATGCACGAGGTTCTCGCCACGTCGGGAGCATCTCTCCTTGGACGTACGGTTGAAACGATCGTGCGCGGCACGGTCGAGGCTCGCCCGCAGAACCACGCCGCGGCGACCTACAGCACAAAGATCTCCAAGGAAGACGGGTGGATAGACTGGAATCGATCGGCGGAGGAGATTGCTCGCGCGATCCGCGCCTACACACCCTGGCCCGCCGCGCGCTGCCGATGGGGCGAAACGACCTTGCAGATCGTCAAGGCGAGCGCCGCCGAGGGGCGTTCCGACGCGGTCGCCGGGACCGTCCTCGCTATAGACAACGCTTTGGGAATTCTGATACAAACCGGGGATGGCGTCCTCGCGGCTGCTCGTATCAAACCGCAAGCGCGCTCTGAGATGGACCACCGGTCCTTCTACAACGGAAATCCGTCGATAATCGGCAGCGTTCTTGAGTAGGCACATGACATGAGAAGACCTATATTTCTCCGCGGACGTTCGCCCCAGGATGAATCGGGGCCAGAACGGCGATTCTTCCGTTTTGCGTTTTGGTCGATCGTCGCGATGTTTGCGATACTCCTTTTGTCCGCGTTGGCGGCGTTCCTCATTACCCTGCGAGGCTTCGAAGAGACGCTCGTCCCAGATGTCGCCGGAGAACCGGTTGTCGACGCGTTAGTCGCCCTGCAGGAACGAGGTCTGTACCCGGAGGTTCAGCTCCGCTACTTTACCGATCCGGCGTTAAAAGACCGCGTTGTCTCCCAGGACCCGGAAGCCGGCGCCCTGGTGAGAGTCGGGCGGCGCGTGACGATGGTAATCAGCCTCGGTTCAATAATAGAAGAGGTTGAGGACTACCGAGGTCGCATCCTTGCGGAGGTTCAGGCCGAACTCCAGGCGATCGGACCGCAGGGTGAGCGTACCCTGGAGATAGAGACGGTCAGTTACGTCTACGATGACGCGGTGGTGGGAACCGTTATCGCCCAGGATCCGGGCCCGGGAACCGAGGTCGCCGGCGTAACGCGGCTCAACCTGGTGGTCAGCCGTGGCCCCGACGTCGAGCGGTTTAGCTTGCCCTCTTTTGTCGATCTCGACTGGCGTGACGCACTTCAGATCCTCAGCAGAGACGACGTTCCCTTTGTATTTAGTCTCGAGGATCAACCGACGGTAGGACCGGCAGGCGTTGTCGTGTCCCAGTCACCGGAGCCGGCGAGTCAGGTGACCCCGGGAACTCCGGTCGAACTCGCCATCCGGGATGTCGAGCAGGTGTCGGAGGGCGCGACGTTTGGGATTTTTGATCGGACGCTTCCGGAGTATGCGGTCGCGGTCGATCTCTCCGTTGTAGCCCTTGGACCGGAGGGAGAACCGGCGACCCTCTTTCAGATTACCCACCCGGGAGGTCGACTCGCGTTTCCGTACGAGTTGGCGTTTGGTTCTCAAATTGTGGTGTATCGATTCGATACCGAAGTGATCAGATACGCGGTACGCGAGCAGGCGGATGAAAACTGATGGACGCAGTGTGGAGGAGGATGTTTTGTATAAGCCGGTAGATCCGAAGGTGAGCTTTCCGAAGATGGAGGAGGATATCCTCTCCTTTTGGGAGGCGGAGCACATCTTCGAGAAGTCGGTGGAACAGCGCGCCGGGGCGGAACAGTTTATATTTTACGATGGCCCGCCATTTGCGACGGGACTTCCGCACTTCGGTCATTTTGTTCCCGGAACGATCAAAGACATCATCCCTCGATATCAGACGATGCTCGGCAAGCGCGTCGAACGGCGCTTTGGTTGGGATTGCCACGGCCTCCCGGTTGAGTACGAGATGGAGAAAGAACTCGGAATCTCCGGAGGTTCCGAGATCGAGGAATACGGCGTCGGCAAGTTCAACGAGGCCTGCCGGAGCATCGTCCTGCGATTTACAAACGAGTGGCGACGAATCGTAACGCGGATGGGTCGTTGGGTCGATTTTGACAAAGACTACAAGACGATGGACCCCGACTACATGGAGACCATTTGGTGGGTCTTTAAACGTCTGTGGGAAAAAGGACTCATCTACGAGGGGTACTACATTCTCCCGTATAGCTGGGCTCTCGGGACGCCGCTATCCAACTTCGAGGTCAACCTCGGCGGATACCACGACGTCGACGATCCGGCAATCACGGTGCGGTTCGAACTCGTCGATCAACCGGGTACGTACATCCTCGCGTGGACGACCACGCCATGGACGTTGCCAAGTAATCTCGCGCTTGCAGTCGGGGCGGATATCGAGTACGTGCGCGTGCGCGACGGAGCTTCCGAGTACATCCTCGCGGCCAGCCGTCTGGAGCACTACTACCGCGAGGACGATGACTATGAGATCGTCGATCGCTTTCCCGGCAAGGATCTCGTCGGACGCCGATACACGCCACTATTCCCGTACTTTAGCTATCTCGAGAAACAAGGTGCATTTACGGTCCACGCGGGCGATTTTGTCACCACCGAAGAGGGAACCGGGATCGTCCACATCGCTCCGGGTTTCGGAGAGGACGACTACAACCTGCTCAAAGGAAGCGAGCTTCCGGTTGTGGTTCCGATCGACGGAGGGGCCCGGTTTACCGCGGAGATTCCCGATTTTGAGGGACTCCAGGTCAAAGAGGCCGACAAAAAGATCATCGCGTGGCTCAAAGACCACGACCTGCTCGTCCGTCGCGAAACCTATCGCCACCCCTATCCGTTTTGTTACCGCACCAAAACACCGTTGATCTACCGTGCGGTAACTTCGTGGTTTGTCGACATCGAGAAGATCAAGAGCCGGATGCTCGGGGCCAACGATCGTGTTCGTTGGGTTCCGGATCACCTTCAGAAAGGTCGCATGGGAAAATGGCTTGAGGGCGCGCGCGATTGGGCGATCAGTCGCAACCGCTTCTGGGGTAACCCGATACCGGTGTGGAAAAGCGATTCGGGTGACCACGTCGAAGTCGTCTGCTCTCGCGAGGAACTGTTTGAGAAAAGCGGCGTGCAGGTCGAGGACCTGCACAAGCACTACGTAGACGATATCACCTGGCCGGCTCCCGACGGTAAGGGTACGATGCGCCGCGTTCCCGAGGTGCTCGATTGCTGGTTTGAGTCAGGGGCGATGCCGTTTGCTCAAAACCACTATCCCTTTGAGAACAAGGACTTCTTTGAAGCAAACTTCCCCGCGGATTTTATCTGCGAGGGGCTCGACCAGACGCGCGGTTGGTTCTACACGCTCACCGTACTCGCTGCGGCGCTTTTCGATTCGCCGGCGTTTGAGAACGTCGTTGTGAACGGACTTGTACTCGCTCCCGACGGAAAAAAGATGTCCAAGAGCGAGCGCAATTACACCGATCCGGTCGAGGTTATCAACGAGTTCGGCGCGGACGCGCTCCGGCTGTTTCTCATGCACTCTGCGGTGGTAAAGGCAGAGGACCTCAAGTACACCGACGACGGCGTTCGCGAGGTACTCAAAACGGTGATCATTCCGTATTGGAATGCCTACAGTTTTTTTATCACCTACGCCAACATCGATAAGGTAACGCCGACGGCCGCGCCGGTGAGCCCCGAAAATCCACTTGATAGATGGGTCTTGTCGGAAGCGGAACGCCTCGTCGCGGAAGTTCGGGCTCAGCTCGACGCCTATGAACTACAAAAAGCGATCGATCCGATCGTGGAGTTTATCGATTCGCTCAACAACTGGTATATCCGCCGCAGTCGTCGTCGGTTCTGGAAAAGCGAGAATGACGCCGATAAAAACGAGGCGTATCAGACGCTTTACAGCGTTCTCAAGAAGCTCACACTCGTTGCGGCGCCGTTTATCCCGTTTATCGCCGAGGAGATGTACCAGAACTTGCGGACCAATCGCGACCCGATCTCCGTACACCTGTGTAACTATCCAGAAGCGGACACCAGCCGCCGGGACGAGGGGCTCGAAGGCAAAATGGAGACGATCCGTCGGACCGTCAGCCTCGGGCGGGCTATCCGCACGATGCACAACCTCAAGATACGGCAGCCGTTACAGGCGTTACATGTGGTGACGAGGGAAGAAGGGGCGCGGCGTGTCCTCCTCGAGATGGAGGACATCATACGCGAGGAACTCAACGTCAAAGAAGTCGTCTTACGTGAGAACGAGGAGGACCTCGTTGAGTACTCCGCAAAAGCGAACTTTCGCGAGCTCGGGCCACGACTTGGAAAGAACATGCGCTCCGCCGCACAGCAGATCGAGAACCTCGATCAGGAAGGCATCCATCGCTTGCTCGAGGGCGGCGTTCTCAACATCGAAGTCGACGGCGAGACGATCGATATCACCAATAAAAGTGTTATCGTTCAACGTCACGAGAAGGCGAACCTGCGCGTGCTCAACGAGGGATCGATAACCGTCGCGCTGGATCCTGAGATAACAACCGAATTGCGTCGCGAGGGAGTGGTGCGCGATCTTATTCGTCAGGTGCAGAACCTTCGCAAAGAGCGCGGTCTCGAGGTTACCGATCGTATCGTCCTTCAGGTCGAAGGCGATGCCGAACTCACGGACGCCGTTCGCTCCTTTGACGAATACCTCTCCGGCGAGACGTTGACCGAGAGACTTGAATGGCAGGTATCCGATGAGTCCGTCGCGGTCGAGATCGGCGAGCTCTCCGGGACCGTCGCGATTCGGAAAGCGTGAACGGACGGTTTTTTCGATTCCTACCGTTTGTAACGGTGTTTCTCGTTTCCTGCGTATCCGTACCGGAGTCCCCGCTCCCGATCGATCCCGATGAGCGGCTGAGAACGACAAGTACCGCTCTCGGCAGCATGCGGGATAAAGCTGGGGTCTCAGAAATCGTCGTCGTTGAGTTTTCCGGACTCCCGCGCGAGCTGCTTCTTTCGATGGTACCTGCGTCGGTGGCCAAACGAGTCGATCGCGTAATTGTCGCCGGTAGTACGCCTGCGGACCGATCGATTTGGCTCGAGGGGCGGTTCGGCGTTGTCCTTGTTTCCGCGGGTTTACGTATCGCCGGATTCGAGATGACCACGCCGTTTCGCTGGTACGATCGGAACAGGGGTATCGCGATTTCGTCGGAATCGAGGCGGATCGTACGAATAGATTCGTCGCCGGCGGCAAGCAACGGCGCGGATCTGACCGGAGAAGAGCTTTTTTCCTTGTGGGATGCCGGAAATCCCGGCATTGATCTCGGCCTTATGACCGGCGATCGCTCTCGGCTTCCCGCTGAGATTGAAGAGGCGCAGGCGCCGTTTGTGCCTCAGGAGGCGGTTGTAGTTGTCTGGGACAACGGTTCCACCGATTTTGGGGTAGCGTTGCGGACAAAAATGCGTGACGAGCGGACGGCTCGCGTGGCCCTCGTGGCGACAAGGCTCGGGGCACAACGCACGATTGATCGACTCGAGCTATCGACCGACGAGTTTTTTGCGATTGAGCGACGCGAGGAGAACATCGTTATTCTTGGGATCGTCGTACCGGCGCAACGCCTCGGCGAGATAGCGCAGTTGATCGAGGGAGGAACGTGGTGAACGTCGCGGTGATCGATTATGACGCCGGCAATATCCGCAGTGTTGAGTCGGCGCTTAAACGACTTGGCGTTGGCTTTGAGGTGAGCGTGGACTCGAGTTCGGTTGGACGCGCCGACCGCATTATCATTCCCGGTGACGGCGAGGCGCGGGCCTCGATGGGCGTTCTTACTAAACGAGGTTTTCCTCCGGTACTGGAGGACGCCCGTCGTCGCGGAGTCCCGATCCTTGGTATCTGCATCGGCGCCCAAATAGTGCTCGACCGTTCTGAGGAATCGGATACGGCCTGTCTGGGGTATATCCCCGGGGTGGCGCGACGATTTTCCGGAAAAGACCGTCGCAAAGTTCCCCACATGGGCTGGAATACAATTCGCGCGGCCGGACGTCACCCAATTATGAACGGAATCCCCGACGAAAGTTCCTTTTACTTTGTTCATTCTTATTATCCGGACCCCGACGATCGGGCGGACATCGTCGCCCAATGTGAGTACGGCGAGACGTTTGCGGCCGTTATCGGACGAGACAACGTTGTGGCGACGCAGTTTCACCCGGAGAAGAGCGGTGAGATCGGTATTCACATGGTCGAGAACTTTCTTAGCTGGAATCCCTGAGGAGTCGACAGTTGTTTCAGAAACGAGTGATCGTCTGTCTCGATGTCCGGGACGGACTCGTAACCAAAGGCGTGAAGTTCAAGGAAAATGTGGATATCGGGGATCCGGTCGCGATGGCTCGGAAATACTACGACGAGGGCGTCGACGAACTGGTTTTTTACGATATCACCGCGAGCTCCGAGAAACGCGGGATCATTCTGGGCGTTGTTGAACGAGTTGCGGCCCAGATATTCGTTCCGTTTTCCGTCGGGGGCGGGATTCGCACCGTTGACGATATGCGGACGGTCCTTCTCGCCGGCGCCGACAAAGTGAGCGTCAACAGCGCCGCGGTCCGTACTCCGGAGATCATCACTGAGGGCGCGGCCCGATTTGGCTCACAATGCGTTGTTCTGGGAATGGACGCCGCTGCCGATCCCGAGATGCCCAGCGGGTATCGTGTCGTCATCGACGGCGGCCGGATTCCGACCGATTTTGACGCGCTTGAATGGGCGCAGCGCGCCGTACGTCTCGGAGCCGGGGAGATTGTGCTCAACAGTATCGACGCTGACGGCACAAAAGCGGGATACGAGTGCAATCTCACTCAAATCGTCGCCGATTCCGTAAGTGTGCCGGTCGTGGCGTCCGGCGGAGCGGGAACTCCGGCGCATCTCTCCGAGGTCTTTCAGAAGGGACATGCCGATGCCGCCTTGGTGGCGAGTATGGTCCACTACGGCGAGTACTCGATCTCCGAGATCAAACAAGATCTCTCGGCCGCCGGTATCGCGATGCGGATGAGCCACCGCTGAGCTTGTCGGTTGGACTAGCAGTAACTATATTTAGGGAGATTTTCCGGGAGGATTCGAACATGCCGACCTATGAATACAGCTGTGATGCCTGCGGCTATGGATTTGAGACAGTACAGTCGATGAAGGACGATCCTTTGTCCGTTTGCCCGAGTTGTTCGGAACCGAAATTGCGCCGCCTCATTTTTGGCGGAACGGGCGTCATTTTCAAGGGTAGCGGGTTCTACGTGACCGACAGCAAGAAAAAGAACGGGGCATCCACCTCAAAATCCAGTAGCGCGACCGCAGCTTCGAGTGATAACAGCGGGAAGTCGAACAGCGATAGCGCGACGAGCTCGTCAGATGCGGCGGCTCCGGGCAAGAAGAACGGGAGCGCGTCGGAAAACAAAAACAGCCGTAGCGGCGCCGAGAAGACGACGACAGGCGCGTCAGCCTGAGCCGTATCTGTTTATAGCTATATATTGAAACAATCGAATCCGCAGAGTACCTTTACGGTATGCAGATTTCACCGCTGGATCCTCAGGAAAAAGAAAACTGCTGCTCGGAAGAGTACGTCGACGACTGTGCAGCTAAACTCAAGGTCTGTGGACACCCGATGCGACTTCGCCTCCTGTGTCGGATCGCCCGACGGGAAGAGCCGTGTGTTTCGGATCTCTGGAGTTGCCTGGACCAACCACAACCGGTCATCTCTCAGCACCTCGCCGTCCTGAAGCAAAAAGGTATCGTCGAGAGTGAAGTTCGAGGGAACCGACGAATCTACTCGATCGTTGATCCCTTTGTTCGTGAGATCGTCGGGTCGCTCATCGATTCTCCACTCGGCGTGCCGGAAGAAGTGTTGACCGGACGCGAACAGGTCTAGCGTATCTCAGCCGAGATTGCCCGCCTCACGTTATCAGGTGCCGAGACCCGCGTTTTTCTCGGTGGCCAAGACCTACTGCAATCGATAGATCCGGACGTCGTCGTCTACGACGGCGGCCTGGCCGATGTAGCGGAGATCGTCGTCTGGTCTCCGGCGCAATCCCCACGCATCTGCGTTCCCGCAGGAGAACGGTCCAAACAGTGGAACGTGCTTTCTGCCGCGCTTGAACAGCTGACCCGTCTGGAAATCCCCCGATCCGCCCGACTCGCTGCCGTCGGCGGCGGGGCCGTGACCGATATCGGAGCGTTCGCCGCGAGCGTGTACATGCGCGGAGTAGCGCTCACGCTTGTACCGACGACGCTCCTCGCGATGGTCGACGCGGCGATCGGTGGCAAGACCGGAATCGACTACTATGGCTACAAAAACCTCGTAGGTACGTTTTTCCCCGCCGACTCGGTCCTCATCGTTCCGGAGTTTTTACGGTCGTTGCCGGATCGGGAGTACCTGAGTGGCCTCGCCGAGGTGATCAAAGCTGCGATGCTGGGCGACGCTGAGCTGCTGCGCATTTTAGAGTCTAAAACTGAGGCGGTCCTCAATCGCGATCCTGTGGTTATAGATGAGATTATTTCGCGAGCGGTAGTGGTAAAATCTAATGTCGTTAACGCCGATTTTAAAGAGACAGGCCAGCGTGCGTTTCTCAATCTGGGGCACACGTTTGGACATGCACTTGAGGCGGTCGCCGGCCTCGGCGAAAAAACCCATGGTGAAGCGGTCGCCTGGGGAATCGGACGGTCGCTCGCCCTCGGGACGCGCCTCGGCATGACCGATACGGCGTGGTCAGATCGGGTACGAGCGCTCCTTGATCGCTTCGGTTACGATCTGTCGGTCGGCGGATACCGACCCGAGGAGTTGATAGCCGCCATGCGCAAAGACAAGAAACGTCGCGATGAGCGACTTATGTTTGTGCTACAAACTGGAGCACAGGAGACGACGCTGGAGGCGGTGGAAACCGTGGATGTCCTCGCGGTCCTCACGTCCGACGAGTAAGGAGAAACTGATGAAGCGTGGAATCGTAGCGGTACTGATTCTCGGCCTCGCCGCCCTTCTACCGGCTCAGGAGTATCTGTTTGAAACGCGCGGATCGCTCACTCAGAACGAACGCGAGCATACCTACCGGCTTGCACTCGAACGCGGCATCGCGGTCGAGGTCCTCGTCCAGAGTGATGAGTTTGACAGCTTTGTCCGGGCGCTCCTTCCCGACGGTCGTCTGCGCAGCAACGACGACTACGACCGGCTCAACGCCGGATTTCAGGCGACGATCGTCCAGGATGGCGAGATGCGCCTTACGGTGAGTTCCGTTTTTCCCGGAGAGGAAGGGGCGTATCGCATCACCGTCCGGCAAATCCCTGTCCCACAACCGATCCTCCCGGGTGAGACGATCCGTGGATCAATCGGGAAAAACGACGATGTTGATGGGATGCTCGTGCGCCGGTATCGCCTCAACGGCGAGTCTGGTACGCGCGTAGTTATCGATGTTACCTCAGATGATTTTGACCCGTTTCTTGAGACGCGGGACCAGAACGGCCGCGTTCTGCGCAACGATGACGGCGGTGAAACCGAGTTCGGAAGTCGGGTGAGTTATCAGTTTGAGGATTCGGGTTTTCTCATTTTGACCGTCCGCGGCTTATTTGGATCCGATCTTGGCGACTACGAGATCTCGGTACGCCAGGCGTCGCGCGATGTTCTCGCTGAGTTTGACGGGGAGCTCACCCGGACCGATGAACGCGGATACGACGGCACCGTACTCGACCGCTACGAGTGGGAAGCGCGACGCGGTGATGAACTATCGGTTTTTCTCGAGTCCGCGGAGTTTGACACCGTCGTATACGTCAGCGATCCCCTCGGTCGAACGCTTGGTCGCGACGATGACAGCGGTGGTGACGATGACAGCCTGATTACGCTCTCGATTCCGATGAACGGCGTATACGCCATCTACGTGACCTCTTTTGATGGAATGGCCCTCGGGGCGTATCGCCTGACGCTGTTTGGAGAAACTACTCGCGATCGATGATTCCCGCCAGGCGACGATACAGCTCGTTCACGCTTTCCTTAAACCGATCGCCCGATGCCTCGGCGAGATCATCGGCGAGCTGCTCGAGGCTGGCGAGGCTTTCGTGAACGGCGTTAAAGAAGCCTTTGTTGGGTTTAAACCAGTAGTGCCCGTCATCAGAACTGTAAAGCGCCAGGAACCCGAGATGATCTCCGCTTTTTATCGGCGCCATTCTTAACACCAACGACAGGTTGGCGATGAGCTCGGGCAATTGCTCCGGCACGGTAAAGGTTTGCTTGCGCGGCCATGACTCCACCGGTCGCGGATCGCTTGCCAAGTGCTCGCCGATCCGAATGACCGACGAAAGCCGTTCACCGTTGAGCACGGTACGGCCGTCGATCTCTACTCGCGCCCGAAGATTCCCGGCATTTTGCGGCGCCGCCGGCCGTCCCCGGCGGTAGAGAGCGGCAAACTCGCGCCAGGGAAGCACGACGATCTTTTTCTTGCCTTTATAGGGCAACAACGGAAAGACGCGACCGCCGATCTGTACCTGCCAGCGCTCCTCGCGCTTCTGTCCACGTGATTCGCGATCGCCCCGGCCCGCTTTTCCACTTCCTTCGCGGCGCAGGCTCTGGTAGAGCTCCTCGGAGATCGAACGAAGCCACTCCCGATGAAGCGGGGAGACGCTGCGCGCGTAGGTTCGACTTGTCTTGACGATCTCGCCGGCGACGATAAACTGCGGCGTCTCGCGAAACATCCCGGAACCGGGGTGAATCTGGATGCGTTCGGCCGTCAGGCTTTGGTAGATCCCCTTGCCGGTGTGGACGCAAACAAACTGAATGAGCCCGCGGGCGATCGCTGCGAGATAGTCGGCCCGCGGACCGCCGGTGAGAATTGGTACTCCCATCTCCGATACGATCTCAGAGAGTTGGCCGTGGACGTTGACGATCTCGGCCATGACCCTTGGATCGAGATAGCGCGATTCGCAAAACTGCTTCTTCTCCGGCGCATCCTGGTATGCGGCAAAAAGACGCAGATAGCTCACAAAATCGCCAAGCTCGTCCCGATATCGGTGGTGAGCTCGGCGTGCCTCGACCTCCTCTCCCGGCGGGAGGGTAAACGGAGTTTGAGAGGTCAGAAACGAGACCGCGATGAGAACCTCGTTTAGCACCTGTGGTACGGTATGAATCGCCTCGACGATGATTCGTGAGTGGCGCGGCAGCAGGGGAAAGACGGCCATCATTCGACCGATCTCAGTAAGATCACGATCCTCGTCGAGCGCAGTCAGGAGCCGGAGCGTCTCGACGGCTCCACGGATGTTTCCGCGTCCCGGCGAGGATAGAAAGTCGAACTGTTCGAAATCCCGAATACCTATTTCGGCCATCCGTAAAACGACCTCGGAAAGGTCGGTTCGGTATATCTCCTCCTGCTCAAAGAGCGGCCGATTCTCATAGCTCGATTTGCTGTACAGTCGATAGCAGGAACCAGGACGCGTTCGACCCGCCCGCCCTTTGCGCTGGGCGGCGCTCGCTTTGGAGACGGGACCCTCGACGAGCGCGGAAGTATAGGTTCTGGGATTGTAGTAGTTCGTTTTTGCCAGGCCGCTGTCGACGACGGCGGTGATGCCATCGATCGTGATGCTCGTTTCGGCGATATTTGTGGCCACAACCACCTTGATCTTGTCGTCCGGACCGGGCGGGAACACGCGATCCTGCTCCTCTTTGCTCAGTCGCCCGTAGAGCGGCAGAATATGCAGGCGTGAGCGGATCGGATCGGAATAGAGGCGTGTGATCGTGTCGCGGATGAGTTGTTCGCCCGATAGAAACACGAGGATATCGCCGGGTTCTTCCGATTCAATTCGGCGACGAACTATTGCCGCAATTCTATCGACCAACGCTTCAGTCGCGAGTTCGCGGCGTTCACGCGCGGAATACCCCTCGGGGAGCTCGAGATCTGCCCTGCCGCGAGCTGGATCGTCGTAGATCACCCGAACCGGAAACATCGCCGCTTCAATCCGGATAACGGGGCAGGCGTCAAAGTACTGGGAAAAGACTTCCGCGTTGATAGTTGCCGATGAGACGATAACACGAAGGTCGTTTCGTTCGGTCAGGGCGCGTTTGAGAAGCCCAAGCACAAAATCGATGTTGAGGCTTCGTTCGTGGGCTTCGTCCACGATAATCACCGAGTAGTCGCTGAGTCTCTGGTCGTTTTTTATCTCCTGAAGGAGGATTCCGTCGGTCATTATTTTGATCCGCGTTGATCGGCTCGTGATGTCGTAAAAACGCATCTTGTAGCCAACGAGACCGGATATCTCTTCGCCAAGTTGATTGGCGATAAACTCGCTCACGGAAACCGCGGCGATGCGTCGCGGCTGTGTGTGGCCGATGATACCGGTCCGTGTATATCCGGCCTCATGGAGGATTATCGGGAGTTGGGTCGTCTTGCCGCTTCCCGTCGGGCTCTCGACGACGATGACCTGGTTCGTTTCGAGGGCGGCGAGAATGCGATCTTTTTCCTGATAGACCGGGAGGTCACGTGGATTGATAAAAGCCCGTCCTATGTATCACCCGCTCCCGCGTTTGCCTGTCGGGAGCGACGGAGCTGTTTGAGAGCATCGGAGACGCTTAACGCGTCGAACTGTCGACGATCATCGATCCGACGTAGATTTACCGTTCCCGTCTTGTACTCTTCGTGTCCACAAACGACCACAAAGGGAATTCCTTTCCGCTCGGCAAATGCAAACTGCTGACCTAGCTTTTTGCCATCCGGATAAACTTCGGTACTAAACCCAGCCGCTCGAAACTCCTTGGCGAGGACATGGTAGTGTCCGAGGAGATCGACGTCCTGCATCGCAATAAGCAGATCTGCCGACGAGCTCGGAGTTCGAACAACGTCCAGCTGCTCGAGTGCCGCAAGCAAGCGGTCCAGACCGATTGAAGCGCCGACTCCCGGCATCGTTTCGGAGCTGTAGATACTTACAAGATCGTCGTAGCGGCCGCCGGAGCACACCGAGCCAATCCCCTCGGCCCCGCGGAGAAAGGTCTCGTAGACGACTCCCGTGTAATAGTCGAGACCCCGCGTAATCGAGGTATCGAGGCGGACCGTACCCGAAAGCCCGAGTCCGTCGATCGCCTCGCCGATCTGCCGCAGGTCTTTTACTTCGGCGAGGTCGGCGCCGACACGCGACTCGACGTGCGCGAGGACGCTGTGGTAATCGCCGGTTACCTCCACAAACTCGATAAGCGATGTTGCGGTCTCGGCGCCAACTTCGGAGGCAAGTGTCGCGATCGTCTTCTCCCGGCCGACTTTGCGCAACTTGTCGATCGCCCGCAGCACGGTTTCGCCACGATCGGCAACACCCAGCGTCTCGAGGTAACGGTTGAGGAGGGCGCGGTGCGAGATATGAATTTGAATCTGGGGTACGCCGAGCGCACGAAAGGCCGAATCGATTACCGAGATGATCTCAAGATCCGCCGAGATCGAGTGAGTACCGACGATATCAAAGTCGCATTGGGTAAACTCGCGATAACGACCGCGCTGGGTGTTCTCGCCTCGGAACACCTTGTCGATATGGTAGCGTTTAAACGGAAGGTAGAGCTCATTTTTGTGCAGCGCCATGTACCGCGCAAACGGTACGGTCAGGTCAAAACGCATCGCAACATCGCGTTTGCCGTGATCCTGGAATCGATAGACCTGTTTATCGGTCTCGCCACCCCCCTTACCCAACAGTACTTCGGCGTACTCGAGAATCGGCGTATCGATAGGTACAAAACCAAAGGTACGAAAACTGTCTTCCAGTACCCTGACAAAACCGCGTCGCCGCGATTCGTCAGTTGGCAAAAAATCGCGGAATCCTTTGAGGAGGCGAGGGGTAATCTGCATCGGATCATTGATACCCCGGAACGCTTACCGATCGCAAGGTGACGGATTATCGTCAGCTTGCTATGATATCGGACGATGACAGACACAGCTCGATCGACCGAACGGTTTTTTTGGATCGCACTCTATATACTATCGCCGGTAATCCCGATCGCTTTTTACTTCGCCGGCAACTGGTTTAGTTTTTTCCACGGCTATTCGATTTCGATGACATTTGGAATCGTCGCCTATATCTACTATCTCAACCAGTTTATTGTGGCCGCTCGGCCGGGCTATTGGGACCGCCTGTACGGACTCGACCGCATGTACAAGTTCCACGCCAATATGGCGATTACCGCGACCTTGTTTGCGATCGGACACGGGGTGATGAAATCGGTCTACTTTCCCGTCCTGACGGTTCAGCTGGCGCTTGGATCGATCGCCTTCCTGGTGTTTTTCCTCGTCGTCGTTGTATCCCTGGTCTTTATGGTGGAGAACTCCCTCTCCAAGCTCAAACCGATCCGCCGCTTGAAGAACGTTGCCGCCAATAAATGGCGCTGGCATTACCATCGACTCAAGACGTTTCATAACCTCGTCGTATTGGCGATGTTTGCAGTGCTTGCTCATGTGCTTTTGGCGTTTTCGACTCTCGAGACCTTCGTGCGAATCGTGTTGATGGCTTTGTGGTTTACCGTCTCCCTGGGTTACTACATCTGGCACAAGATTTGGCGACCCGCCGTCAATAAACGCAAGCCGTTTACCGTATCCGACGTGACCGCCGAGACCAAGGAGATCGTTTCATTTAGTCTGGCGACGCCTCCTGAGCGGGAGTTTAAGTATCGGGCGGGTCAATTTGCCTATTTCCGTTTCCTCGACGGGGTTCCCGGTCCCGAGGAGCATCCGTTTACGATCTCTTCCGCGCCCGGCGCCGGCGAAGTCCGCGTCACCGCCAAAGCGCTCGGCGATTTCACCGGCGACCTCGGTTTGGTGAAACCCGGCGCAGCCGTAGCCGTCGACGGCCCGTATGGCGTATTCACGATTAAACGCATTCCGCAGGATCGTCCAATCGTGTGTATAGCCGGGGGAATCGGGATTACTCCGTTCTTGAGCATCCTCGCGGATCTCGCCGACTCGGGTGAATCGCGGAGCGTTGCGCTCCTGTGGTCGATCCGCCACGGCGAGGAGCTTTTTTCGCTGACGGAGCTTGGTCGATTTAAGGATGCGATCGGGACGCTTCGGGTCGAGCTGTTTTTGACGGGCAAGGGCGAGCTTCCCGAGACAAACGGATTCCCGATACACCGCGGGCGCGCCAACCTCGAGAAGCTTCATGAACTCGGTCTCGTCGATCCAGGCAACGCGTACTACTTGTGTGGACCGGGGGCGATGATGGAATCGATCATCAAGGACCTGCGAAAAACCGGCGTTCCCGGTGGCAACTTCCATTTTGAAGCTTTTGCGATGTAAGTAAGCGACCTATGCCGACCAGTGTCGGCGAGCTTGACACGTTTGTCTCGGAGAGTACACTTCGGGACCATGAGCGGATTTTCCGTACGTCCCTGTCTCCGCGGTCTTAAGTTTTCGCCGACGCTCTTGATCAACGAGGAAGTAGCCCAACACCGCGCCCGGGGTGCGACGGTCTACCACATGGGTTTTGGCGAGTCACCGTTTCCGGTCCATCCGATCATCCAACAGGCGATCGCCGGGTACTCAGGAAAAAACCAGTACATGCCGGCGGCCGGCCTGAGTGAGCTCCGATCAAAAGCGCGCCAGTACATTCGGAAAAAGCACGACATCGTCTCCGACGAGTTTGAAGCGATGATCGGTCCCGGTAGTAAAGAGTTGATATTCGACATTCAGCTCGCCGTAGAAGGTGATCTGCTGTTTCCGGCGCCATCGTGGGTCAGCTACATTCCGCAGACGATGATAACCCGCGATAACGTCGTTAGGATCGCACTCGGTCCGGAGGAAAACTACAAACTCAACGGCGACCGCTTGCGACGGGCGATCGTTGAGAGTAGAGCGGCCGGTGATAATCCCACCAAGTTGATTCTGAATTATCCAAACAATCCAACGGGCATGACCTACACTCCCGTCGAACTCCAAGAGATCGCCGTCGTGGCGCGCGAATTTGGGATCCTCGTCATTTCCGACGAGATCTACGCTCAGGTGGCGTTTCAGCGGCCGCATCGAAGCATCGCCTACTACTATCCCGAGGGTACGATCGTTACCACGGGATTGAGTAAACATCTCTCTCTTGGCGGATTTCGCCTCGGCGTCGCGCTTGTTCCGCGCGAACACACGCGGATTTTTCAGGTGTTGCGGTCGATCGCCAGCGAGACGTTCAGCGCCGTATCGACGCCGATCCAGTACAGCGTTCTGGCGGCCTTTGACGAGAACACCGAGATAGAGAAGTACATCGCCGAGTGCACTGAAATACACGACATCGTTACTCGCTACGTCTGGAAGACGCTCCGTACGCTTAATGTCGACTACGCCGAGCCAGCGGGAGGATTTTACTTGTATCCCGATTTTTCTGCGTACGCGGCCGGGCTCAAGGGCACATACGGAATCGAGACGAGCACCCAACTCGCCCACGAGCTTCTTGACCGAGCGTCGCTCGCGAGCCTACCGGGTACGGCTTTTGGAGACGACGAATCGGCGCTCCGATTACGCCTGTCCACGGTTGATTTTGACGGGCTTACGGCGCTTATTCGCTATCGAGATGGAGAGTGTGTCAACGAAGATGCGTTTGTCGAGCAGGTATGTCCTCGAGTCGCGGCGGGTTGCCGCGCGTTAGAGGGATTTTTCGCGGAGTGTGGCTGATGTTGTTTCGAAGCCGTTTGATTTACACCGTGATTGTTCTGGTGCTCGCGACGTACGGAATCGCCGCGCAGGCAAACGACGAGGGCGAAGAAGTCGATCGGATTCGACTTGGTCGACTTTCGGAAGGACCGGCCATACTCGGTGGGGGCGTCGTCGTCGGCGACCCGACCGGTTTTACGGCAAAGCTCTGGTTTACCGAGACCGGTTTTGGCATAGCCGGAAGTGCGGCGTGGAAGCTCAACGAGAACTCCGAGTTTAATATCCAACTCGATGGGATTTTTCATCTGGCCCTCATCGAGACTGAAGGCGGGCGGTATATCGTGCCGTATGTCGGCGCCGGAGTGACAAACGAGCTTTCCGACGATCCGCGTATCGGCCTTCGATTCCCCGTCGGCCTGTCGTTGTTGCCGATTCGAGCGATACCGCTGGAGTTCTTCGCCGACATAGCACCGGGCGTCGGTTTGCTTCCCGAAACCGACGCGGACCTCGAGTTTGGGATCGGGGTGCGTTTCTACCTGCCGTTGTAAGCGAGAAAGTAATGACGGTCAGAGTACGCCGTAGTAGACAAGGGCTTTCCAAACGACGATCGCCAGAATCGATCCTTTAATCGCGATGTGGATGCTTCCGGTGACCTTCCGATTGGGCGAAATGCCGAGTCGACCGAACAGATGGTAAAAATAGTCGTCCTCGGCGCCGCTGTACCCGCGCCGCTTCTGAATCCGGCTGAGAACGCAATCGCCGACTATTTTTTCGTGTAGCGCGTGAGTGACGATCATCGTCGCGCCCCAGTACCATTCCGATCCAAGCGCAAACGCAAACGAGAACACGATAAATAAAAAGTGTAAGCCGGTTAGAAACACATCTTCCGGCCGAATCGACCGCCCGCTATACTGCTCAGTCATGTACCGTAATATACGAACGGAAAGCGAGGTATGACATGCCCTACGCCGTACAGATAGACTCTTTTGGCGGTCCGGAAGAGCTTCGGTACCGAGAAACGCCGCTTCCGCAGCTCAAAGACGGTCAGGTTAGGTTGCGTATGTCGGCGGCGGGACTCAACTTCATCGATACGTACCACCGGACGGGATACTATCCGATCACTCGGTTACCGGCGACGCTCGGCGTCGAGGGCGTTGGACGGATCGAGGCCGTTGGCCCCGGCGTTCACGGCTGGACCGTCGGGGATCGCGTTGCCTGCGTCGGCCCGGAGCGCGGCACATACGCCCAATACCACGTCGTGTCGGCGCGCAAGATCGTCTCCGTCCCCGCCGAGGTCGATGACGTTCAGGCGGCCGCGATGATGCTCAAGGGTATGACCGCGCGTTACTTACTGCGCGAGACGTACGCGGTCGGCAGCGACGATACGATATTGGTCCACGCCGCGGCGGGAGGTGTCGGATCGATCCTCGTTCAATGGGCTCACTATATTGGCGCCCGTGTAATCGGCACGGTCGGGAGCGAAAATAAAGCTGTCGTCGCGCGTGAACTCGGGTGTGACGAGACGATCCTCTATCGCGAGGAGAACGTCGTGGATCGCGTCGCCGAGTTCACGAACGCGACGGGAGTCTCCGTCGTATATGATTCGGTCGGACGAGATACGTTTAGTCAAAGCCTGCACTGCCTGCGGCGGCGCGGCACCTTGGTGATGTTTGGACAGAGCTCGGGGGCGATCGAGGGATTTGATCCGGTGCTCCTGTCCAGGCACGGTTCGCTGTTTATGACCCGACCGACGTTGTTTGACTACATCGCAACGCCGGACGAGCTCAACGCCAACGCCAACGAGTTATTTGACCTCGTATCACGCGGCGTCATCGCCATTCCGGCGCGACAGAGCTACGCCTTGAAAGATACGGCGGCGGCACATCGTGATCTCGAAGCGCGAAAGACGCAGGGTTCGACGGTGCTGATTATCGATTAGAACGCGTCTATTTGACCCGCGCGCGATCTCGATGGGTCGCATTGACGCAGTGATCCGGGGGCGTCAGGATCGCACCCTGTAGCGCTGTCGGCACGTAAATTACCTCTTAGTAAAGACTTAGCGATTTCCTCAGTAGCAGTATGACTTGGTACGCCTCTTGCAGTCTCTTGTACGGAGAGAAAATGCATCAGGAAATTCGAAGACAACGTACCTATCGCGCACTGCAAAGTGTTGTACTCGTTGGAGCGCTCGTGTTCCTATCCGCACGGGCGATTGCCGTTCTGTTTGGTCCGGTTGCCGGATGGGTTACCGCACTCACTGCGATCGTCGGAGTGAGCCTGCGCCTTCGTCGTGCACAGGTTCATCTCCCGCCAAACGCCTATCACGCGGGACCGCGGCGATTCCCGGAGCTTCACGATGCGCTTGTGGTTCTGGCACGACGCGCGGGATTGCCGAGTACGCCCGGACTCTACTTCCTCGACAGGCCGGAGGTGACTGCCTTTGCGACCGGGGTCGGCGACGAGGCAAAGATCGTCGTCAGCCGCGGTCTTTTATCGGTTTTATCGATTCGCGAGATCATCGGCGTCTTGGCCCATGAAATCGCCCACATTCGTAATCACGATCTGTACCTGTTTACGATCGTCGAAACGGTCCGCCGTTTGACGCGCGGCGTCGCGGTCGTATTGGCGTTGCTTATTGTTGTTGCGTTTCCACTTGTTGTGTTTGGATCGGTGACGCTCCCGACAAATGCATTTCTTTACGTTTCGATCATTCCGCTTGTGTCGCTTGTCGCTCAGTTTGCCCTGCTACGAACAAGAGAGTTTCAGGCGGATATCGGCGCGGTTGAACTGACTGGAGATCCGCGCGCCCTCGCCGCGGCGCTCGGTCGATTAGATGCCTACGGGCCCGGATTTTTAACCTCCGGCGCCCAGGATCCGATCGTGCAGCTGTTTCGCACTCACCCGAGCACGTCGGAACGAATCGCCCGGCTATTGGAAATTGAACGGAAAAATAACCGACGAACACTGGATTTTGGCGTTAAACCGATGTAATTTCCTCGGGAATTAGAGGAATGACTACAAAGGAGTACAGGTATGATTCATAAACGACTAATCGCCGCGAGCGTTTTGGGGATGGTGACGTTTACACTCGCGGCTTTACAACCGGTGGAACCGCAGGATATCGGTAATCAGGGAGCGGCAAATCGGGTCGTGATAGTGTCCGAGTGGAGTCGGTATAAGGAGCGGTTGATCGAATCGATCGTCGATGAGCTGGACAACGGGAGTACCTATATCGCGGTACGTAGTTTTGAAGATTTTGGTTCGATCGACTCGCAAGACTTTGACTCCGTGCTCGTCATTAATGCGGGAGTCGGTTCAGAAGTCCGCAGTGACGTAGTCGGTTGGCTCAACCGGCAGTCGGTCGATGAAAATATCGTCGTTCTCACAACCCAGATCACCGACTGGACGCCGCAGATCGACGTCGACTCCGTCACGACCGCATCTCGAAACAGAAACATCCCCGAGGTTAGTTCGGATCTCGTCCGTCGCGTCCGCAGCAACTTCTAGGCGCGGATACACAGATACGGCGCAATCCCGTATACTGGCCGCATGTACCAGTGGGATAGAGTTCGCGCCGATATCATCGGTCGTGACGAAACAATAGAGACGCCCTACGGTGATCGTCTGCTGGAATACGCCGACTTCACCGCTTCGGGGCGGGGATTCCGGCCGATCGAGCGCTACGTTTCGTACCTCCTGGAGTTGTACGCCAACACCCATACAGAGGACGACACTACCGGTCGATTGACGAGCCTTAGACTGGCGGCCGCGGAAGAGCTTATCAAGCGGCGCTTGAACGCCGGTGATCGCTACAAGATCATCTCGGTAGGCGCCGGCGCCACCGCCGCAGTTACCAAGCTTCAGCAAATACTGGGAATATTTCTGCCTCCCGCTACAAAAGATCGCCTGCTTAATGACGGAGCGCTCCACATCGAGGAGTCGCGTCGTCCTGTCGTTTTTGTCGGCCCATACGAGCATCACTCCAACGAAATCTCGTGGCGCGAGGGATACGCGGAGGTAGTTGAAATCGATCTCAACGAATCGGGTTACCTCGATATCGACGATCTCGACCGGAAGCTCGCCGATCCGCGCTTGTCCGGGCGCCAAAAAATAGGCTCTTTCTCCGCGGCCTCAAATGTCTCCGGTATTCGCACCGACGTGTATTCGGTTGCGCGAGTTCTTCATCGTCATGGCGCCCTCGCGTTTTTTGATTTTTCCGCCTCGGCCCCCTACGTACATATCGACGTCGATCACGACGAGGAGTGCTACTTTGACGGCGTTTTCTTTTCACCGCACAAGTACCTCGGTGGCCCGGGGTCGAGCGGTCTTCTCGTCATTCGCGACTCCGTTTACCGATGCGATCTTCCGCCCTCCGTCGCGGGAGGCGGGACGGTAACCTTTGTAAACGAGACCGACCAGGACTATGTCGCCGACATCGAGGAACGCGAAAAGGCGGGCACGCCGGGAATCATCCAGACGATCCGCGCCGCCCTGGCGATCGATCTCCAGCACAAACTTGGTATCGATGAAATCGAGCGCCGCGAACACGACTTTTTTGCCCGCGCCGTCGAACGTCTCGGTGGTCACCCCGAAATCGAGATCATCGGCGATGCGCCCGCGGAAGACCGCTTGGCAATTTTTTCGTTCAACATTCGTACGCAGGACGGCTATCTACACCCTCGGTTTGTCGTCCGCTTGCTCAACGATCTTTTTGGAATCCAGGCGCGCGCCGGCTGCTCCTGCGCAGGCCCCTACGGCCACCGACTGCTTCATATCGATCCGGATACCTCGGAACGCTATCGAAACTACATTCGCCGCGGTACCGGCGGCATCAAACCGGGTTGGGTACGACTCAATTTCCACTACCTTATCGAAGACGATGACTTTGAGTTTCTCTGCGCGGCTATCGAGTTTATCGTCGCCAACGGCGCGTTGTTTCTCTCCGAGTACCGCTTTGACCTTTCGGGCGGAGCGTGGGAACACGTCGCCGAGGACAAGCGTCCCGTCGAGATTTCGATCGATGCCGCGCTCTCCCGGCAAAGCAAATCAACGTCGGCGTTGTCGGCCGACGAACGTCGCGCGCTCCACGAGACGTACCTCGTTGACGCTCAGTTGCGCGCCGACCGCCTTCTGGCGACCAAACGCGATACCGAACTGCAGACGACAACCGCCGAGCTTATCCCGTTTGTCTACGTGAACGGATAGTCGCATGAAGCGCGTTGTCGTAATCGGCAGTGGATTCGGGGGGATCTCGGCGGCGGCGTATCTCCGTCGTGAGGGGTATCAGGTACGCGTCCTCGAAAAGAATGACTGGGTCGGCGGACGCGCCCGTTTGCTTAACCGCGACGGCTACCGATTTGACATGGGGCCGAGTTGGTACTGGATGCCCGCGGAGCACGACCGATGGTTCGCCGATTTTGGCGCGCGCCGCTCCGACTACTACGAAATCGAACGCGTTGATCCGAGCTATCGCGTCTATTTCGGTGATGTCGAGCCGTCTGAAACTAAGAACGTTATCGAAGTCCCCGCCGATCCCGAGGGCGCCCGCGCTGTGTTTGAGCAGTTCGAACCGGGTGCCGGCGCGGCCCTTAAGCGCTACTTATCCGACTGTCGGCGCAAGTACGACTTCGCGATCGACTCGTTTATCTACGAGAACTACGATCGATTCTTGAACTCAGTTACCGCCAAAGCGATGACCCGCCTTCCGCTGCTCAATCTATTTCAGAGCTACGGCGGTCGCGTCGCCCGCTATTTCCGTCATCCGTACCTGCGGCGAATGCTCGAGTTTCCGGTCGTCTTTCTCGGTAGCGATGCTCGCAGTACGCCCGCCGTCTATACCTTGATGAACCATATCGATTTTAACCTCGGAACCTGGTATCCCGCGGGCGGGTTTGCCGCTGTTGTGCAGGCGATGCAACGGGTCGCCGAAGGGATGGGCGTCGAGTTTCTTTTTAATCGCGAGGTCACGCATATCGACGTCAACGCCGGTCGCGCCGAGAGTGTAACCGTCAGAACACGCGGCGGCGAAGAACGTTACGACGCGGATATCGTCGTCGCCAACGCCGACTATCCCCACGTTGAACGCGATCTTATCGACCAACGATGGCGCAGCGTCTCAGATCGTCGTTGGGAACGGGCGAGCCTCGCGCCGGCCGTCGTCAACTACTATCTCGGATTCGACCGCCCGCTCGACGAGTTTGCGCACCACACCTTTTTCTTTGACGCGGATTGGGACGCCCATTTTCGTGCGGTGTATCGAAAACCGGAGTGGATCGACGAGCCGCTGTTCTACCTCCATGTTCCGTCAAAAACTGATCCCCGAGCGGCACCGTCGGGACACGAAGCGGCTTTTCTTCTTATTCCGGTTGCGGCCGGCCTTGAAGATACGCAAGAGCAACGTGATCGCTATCTCGACCACGCGTTTACCCGGATCGAGCAACGGACCGGTCGGGAATTACGCCGACACCTCGTGTTTAAAGAAACGATGTCGCTCAATGACTTCAAGCGTGACTACAACGCCTACAAGGGTAACGCGTTTGGGTTGGGGCAGACCCTTCTCCAAACCGCGTGGTTTCGACCGTCGAATCGTTCGCGCAAGGTATCAAACCTCTACTTTTCGGGGCAGTACACAATTCCGGGCACGGGAACGACGATGAGCATGATCAGCGGGCACGTCGTGTCCAAGCGTATCCGAACCGAACACCCCGTCTAATCGTCTTGCCGCGATTGAGATGCGCCATTAAATTGACCCCATGAGTTGGTTTGGTAAAATGTTGGGCGGCACGGTCGGCATGATGATCGGTGGTCCGCTTGGAGCGATTGCCGGCGCTGCCGTCGGACACCACCTTTTTGACAAAGATTCCTCCGGCGCCGCGCGTCGCCGCGCCGAATGGGAAAAGAAGTTACGCGATGCCGCCGAGTCGCAACGGAGCCGAACCCGGTCTTCCACGGCGCGACCGTCGTCGACCGCAGACAGCAGATCACCGTTTAACGCCGAGGAACGGCAGGCAGCGTACTTTCTCGCGCTTTTCTCGATTCTCGGCAAGCTGGCCAAGGCCGACGGTCAGATAACCCGAGAGGAAGGTCAAACCGTCATAGAGTTTCTCGACCGAATGAAAGTCGGAAACGATCAACGGCAGTTTGCGATCCGCGTGTTTAACGAGGCCAAGAACTCGCGGCACGACGTCGACGATTTTGCCCGCCAGTTCGCCCAGATGACGATCGGACAAGCGGACATCAGATCAAGTCTCGTCGATATGCTCTTCCGTGTGGCGCTGGCGGACAACGAGTTCCATCCTGAAGAGGAAAAGATCATTCGCTCGGTCGGCAACATTCTTGGTATTGCGGCCGCCGAGATGGAAGCGATCCGCGCCCGCTATCTGGCCTCGGCCGATCACGCCTACTCCGTTCTTGGGCTCACCGAGGATGCTAGCGACGACGAGGTAAAACGTACCTACCGTCGACTCGCCCAGGAGTATCACCCGGACAGAATCGTCGCCCAGGGTATGCCCGAAGAGTTTGTTGAATACGCGACACAGAGATTTCAAGAGATACAGACGGCGTGGGATCAGATACGGAAAGATCGCGGCCTTTCCTGATCCCGACGCCTATGGAATTGTCGCCGTTACAATACCAAAGTCGCGCGTGACCAACGGTTGAACCGCGTCGTCGCCAAACACGCGATTCATCACGCGACGGTACTCCTCAAATACGGCGTCCGGAATAACCGTTAGAATCGAACCCGCGAATCCGCCACCGTGTATTCGCGCCGCGCCGACGCTTCCGCGCTGGCTGATAAACGCCTCGGTGATATACAGGCCGAGCGCGGCCTGCTGCGTCGCGGCGTGGCCTTCGGGGTACACGTTCTGGAGAAGGCGCCAACTCGATCGACCGCTTTCATTCATCATTCGAAGAATTAAATCAATACGTTCGGTCGTAACCGCGTCGATAAACGTGGAGACGCGCTCCTGTTCGTCAAAAAAGTGGAACGCCCGGAGGACCGCTCGATCGCCATTGTCTTTGCGGGACAGCGACAGATGCTGGAGCAGATCTGCTCGTTTGTACCGAGCCAGTTTGCCTCCCCCGAGCGTCTGGGCAATGGCGTCCATTTCGCGGGGAATCGACGCGTACATATCGGTGAGATCGGCGTGGTCCCCGCCGGTATCGACAATTGCCAATCGATATCCGTGCCTCTCAAACGAAAACGTGAGCTCATGCGTTCGCGGGTTCTGCGGATCGACAAAATCGATCGCCAACATGCCGCCGGAGGCGCTCGCAAGTTGGTCCATCAAGCCGCTCGGTTTTTCCATCCTTACGTTCTCGGCGTACTGACCGATGAGCGCGGCGTCGAGCGGCGGGATGTCGTACCCGGCAAGCGCCGCATGCACACCGACCAACGCGTTCTCAAACGCCGCCGAGGAACTCAATCCGCTTCCAATGCCGACTCGGCTGGTCACGACCGCCTGGTACGGGGGCGCCTCATATCCGCGAGCAACAAGTCCTTCCGCGACGCCCCTCATGAGTCGCTGGGTATCGCTTGTATCCGTATGTGGATCCTGCTTTAGATCGACGCGAAATACCTCGTCGGAGAGGTCGGTAACGAGCGCGAGGGTGCCGTCCGAAGAGGCGCCGGCGAGAATAAGCGTGTCGCGATCTATCGCCGCGGCGACGACCCGACCGTTGTTATGGTCGGTATGATTGCCGATTACTTCAACGCGACCGGGCGCGCTGACCAGTACCGAGGGTTCACCCGGAAACTCTGCGGTATATTCGGCGCTTAGTTGCTGATGGCGATGCAGTCCTTCTGATATCAGTGCTTCCAGCTGATCGGCATGCATGGTCTTATGTATCGGTTTCTTGGTCCAGGACGGGAAGCAAGCCTTCCTCAACCATTCTTTCGTCGATGATCTCGATCAATTTCCGCGATAGGATCTCCGGCCACTCCGGGAGTTCTCCCGAGTTGTCGGCCTCATAGTTTGCCAGGATCGCCTCAAAGAGGAAACGAGAGTCCTCGTATTGCTCCTGCTTGTAAGCGATAAAGGCAATTTCGTACTCTGCCTCTACGATCATTCCGCGGTTATCGGGAAAGCGTTCAATAAAGACTTCATAGAAAAGCAGCGCCTGATCCCAATCAGACTCGTCAACCGCTTCTTGAGCACGCTGAAACATCTCTGCGGGGCTGAGTCCCTCGGGAACCGGTTCGGGAACGCTGGAACACGCCGTGAGAGCTACAGCTATCGCCAACGCGAATAAAAACCGACGCGCCGTCATTGCGTACTTCACGGCCAGACGGTACCACGTTTACACGTGCCAATCAAGACGATACGATCGAGCTACGTGATCGCCACTTTTATCAACGCTGCGGCCGTCATTCTTGGTACGTTTGTCGGCTCCATCATCGGTCGCCGTATTGGAGACTCCTTTAGGTCGGTCGTCTTTTCCGGAATCGGCGTCGTTTCGATCGTCATAGGAACCAGCATGGCGCTCGAAACACAACGGTTTTTGTATCTCGCGCTTGCATTGGTCGCCGGGGGTCTTTTTGGCGCGTGGCTCGGCGTCGAGGATGGAATACTGGGATTAGGCGAGTGGATCAAACGACGAGCCGGATTATCCGACCAAAGCGAGCATCGCTTTGCCCAGGGATTCTTGGCCGCGACGGTCCTGTTCTGCGTTGGCGCGCTGACGATTCTGGGCGCGTTTCAGGCGGGGGTCGAGGGCGAGTATGGGCTTATCCTGACCAAGTCGGTCCTCGATGGATTTATGGCGGTACTACTCACGGCCGCATACGGGATCGGCGTCGGTTTTTCGGCGATATCCTTGCTCGTATACCAGGGTGGGCTCACGCTCGCCGCCGAGTCGCTTTCACCCTACGTCTCGAACCTGATGTTAAGTGAGATCAGTGGTGTCGGGGGGGCGATGGTCATCATGATCGGGCTCAACCTGCTGGAGGTCCGTCGAATTAAAACGGCGGATTTTCTTCCCGGATTGCTGCTTGTTGTGGCCTTTGTGTTGATCGATCCGCTAATCGGGAGTTTTGTACTTTAAGTGAGCAATCAGCGCGGTGTCTGGATAGTTCTTATCGGTATTCTCATCGGCGCCTATCTTCCGGCGCAACAGAACGGACAGAAAAGCTATGCGCTGCGGTCTCCCGAGTATCAGGCGCTCCGGACGCTTTACATTGAGGCGGGAATTGCCCTGCCGTTCAGCTCCGGCCCCGTTTCCGAAAGTGAGATCCGGCTCGCGTTGGAACGGATCGACAACGTTCGCCTTTCGCAGGCGGGATCGCTTACTCGCTCATGGCTGCTCGATCGACTGACGCCGCGCCTCCTGTACGAGGAGGAGGGCGGACGCCTCGGTATCGGCGCCGCGGCGGAGTTTAGCGTCGAGAGTTACGTTCATACCGATCCCGACAACCCGTACATGGAGTACACCTGGGAGGAACGCTCTCCCTTCGCCCGTTTTCCGCTCGAGGCGTGGGTCGGATCGCACGCCTACGGAATAATCGATCTCTCATTTATCAAGAACGTGCCTGATTTTTCGATATATCCAAGCTACTCACGAAGCGGCCAGATCGACGTTGAGACGAGTGAAGAGAATCCCTGGAGTAACTGGCCGACGGACGTTGATACGATCGACACGCAGTTTCCCCATCGCGCGATGTTGGGAGTGGGCGGCGACCGGTGGAGTGCGACGATCGGTCGCGATGCGATCGACTGGGGAAATGGGCATACGGGTAACCTCTACATCTCCGATTACAGCGACTGGTACGACAGTATCCAGCTGTCGACGTTTTGGAACAGGTTTAAGTTTTCGTGGATGTGGGTGAGTCTGGACGGATCCCTCAGCGACGAAGAACGCGAGTTTGAAGAGCGCCTCGTCGGCTGGGACACGGACGGAGACGGTAGCGTCGACCAGTTTGACGAGCCGGAGAGCGGTGGTGATCCGATTTACGACTACGACCCGGACGAGGAGCACAAGAACCTTATCGCTCACCGATTCGAATTGAGGCTGTGGGAGCGGCTCGGTTTGGCCTATACGATGGGCATTGTCTACGGGCGTGAACGTGTCGAACTCCGTCATCTTAACCCGCTCTACAACTACCACAACCTGTATACCAATACCGAGAACACCGGAAACGCGCACCGAAGCTACGAGTTTGACCTGGCGATCGCGCCGGGAATCTCGCTCTACGGCGCACTCAGCCCCGACCAATGGACGAGTCCCCTTGAACCCGGGACGGACGAGACCGAAGAGCCCAACGCGTGGGCCGCGCTGATCGGTGTCGACTATCGCCGCCCGTTGGATTCGACCTACCTGTTTGTGACGTTGGAAGGCGTTTATGCGACACCGTGGATGTACATCCACAACCATCCGCTTACGAGCCTCACGAGTCGCCGCTACGTCATGGCCCATCACGCCCTGGGGCGTACCCAGATCTGGTACGACAAACCGCTCGGGCATCGGGGAGGTAATGACTACGCGCTTATCTTCCTCGACATTGCCGTTGGGTCGCCGGGGAGAAATCGCTACGGCCTCGAATTATCGTATGAGGGCGACGGCTCGGTCCCGATTAACGCTTTGTTGCAGAGTACGGTGAGCGACGGGCTTCGTGGTCCGCTGTCCGAGGAAGATGCCGATCTCGCGGCGCCGTCTTCGGGTTACGACGGCAGAAAGGCGATGTGGACTGCCGTCGCGACCGCGTACGGCGAACTCTATCCCGTCGGCATCGGCAGTTTTAATCAAGCTTTTGGTCGACGTACGCTCCGTCTCGGATCAGAACTCAGCGGGCAGTGGACACGAAATCGCGGACACGTTAAACGAGACTGGCGGTTTGATCTCCAGTGGATAGTCTCTACGACGATCGGGTTGTAGACGCCCGAGCGTCTACCCGTTCCACCTGACCATTCCCGGAACCAGCGAATGTACAAGCGCATCGTTGGCGGGGAGCACCCGCACGGCAAAACCCTGGCGCCCCGCATGCTGGCATTTAACGCGCGCCGAATACACGTGCCCGCGTTCGTCCGTACCGGTATGCTTCATAACGACGGTGTAGGGCGATTCGAGTTCTTCATGTGAGGTGACGCGTCCGGTGTAGACCTGAACCTGGACCTCAGAGGGATCGATTCCCGCAAGATCGACCCGGCATTCAACCGCGAGACTATCGCCTACTTTTAGCGACGCCGACCCGCCGTCGCTGATGTCGAAAACCGAAATCTGTCCCCAGCGATCGGAGAGGCGCGATAGATACGCCGATATCTCCCGTGCACTTTCGTAGTTTGACCGCGATATGCTCTCGTAGTTCTTTAACGCGGGTAAATAAAAACGTTCGCTGTATTCGAGTAACATGCGACTTGTCGAAAAGCGACCGCCGAGATCGCGCATGGAGGCTTTCATACGAGAGATCCACGTTCGCGGTAACCCGTCACGACCCCGGTCGTAGTAGCTGGGGACGATCTCGCGTTCGAGCAAGTCGTAAAGAAGCTTGCTCTCAATCTCGTCCTGGAGCTCCTCGTCCTCGTACTCCTCGCCGGCGCCGATCGCAAATCCGAGCTCCGGATCGTAGCCCTCCGCCCACCAACCGTCGAGGATCGAGCAGTTGAGAACGCCGTTGATTGCGGCTTTCATCCCGCTTGTTCCGCTTGCCTCGAGAGGACGACGTGGTGTATTGAGCCAGACGTCGCTCCCGCTCACGAGATGCTTGGCGATTTCAAGATCGTAGTTTTCGAGAAACACGATCTTACTGCGAATCTCGTGATCGGCGGCGAAGTGCACGATCTCCTTGATCAAATTTTTGCCGGGGATATCGTGAGGGTGGGCTTTTCCGGCAAAGATAAGCTGAACCGGCCGATCGGGATCGGTCAAAAGGCGCTTGAGGCGTTCCTCGTCACGAAACAAAAGCGTTGCCCGTTTGTAGGTCGCAAAACGACGGGCAAAGCTTATCGTAAGAGTGTAGGGCGACAGCACGTCCTCGGCGGCGACTATTTGAGACTGCGTCGCCCCGCGCGCTGTGAGCTGTTCTTTAAATCTACTCCGGGCAAACGAAACGAGCTTGTTTTTACGCGCCTCATGCGTTCGCCATAACTCCTCATCGGAGATGCGGTCCATCCGGTCCCAAATCGCTGTGTTGGTCGGCTCATCGTAGAAACGCGGTCCAAAGTACCGATCGAGAAGATCTTTCATCTCGGGGCTGAGGAAACTGCGCGAGTGAACGCCGTTGGTAATATAGGTGATCGGTATTTCAGACTGCGGGAGCCCCGGCCAGATCTGTTTCCACATCTCTTGGGACACGTCCCCGTGGAGTTGACTGACGCCGTTGTTGTAGGCGCTGAGCTTGATCGCCAGGACGGTCATACAAAACGGTTCCTGAGGATCATCCGGATTTTCCCGACCGAGCGTTACAAACTCGTCCCAGGTAAATCCCGTACCCTCGCTAATCGTCGGAAAGTACTTCTGCATCAGCTCATTCGAGAATCTCTCATTCCCGGCGGGCACGGGGGTATGCGTCGTGAAAATGTTGGTCGGCCAAAGCGCGTGCATCGCCTCGCTTCGTGAGAGGTTTTTGTTACTCATGTATTCGCGAATACGCTCGAGACCGAGAAACGCCGAGTGTCCCTCGTTCATATGGGTAACCGAGGGATTGATATCCATAGCCCGCAGGGCACGCAATCCACCGATGCCGAGGACGATCTCTTGCTTGATTCGGTTTTCGCGATCACCCCCGTAGAGCGACGCCGTGATGAGCCGGTCCTCGACGCGATTTTCCTCTATGTTGGTGTCGAGGAGGTACAGCTTTATCCGACCAACGCTTACCGCCCAGATCCGTGCCGTCACGGGAGCCTGCGGAAACGCAATCGTAACCTTGACCTCGGCCCCGTCCTTGTCGAGCACACGATGGACCGGCATGTTGTACCAGTCGTTCTCGGGATAGCTCTCCTGTTGGAATCCGTCGGCGTTTAAATACTGGCGAAAATACCCCTGCTGGTAGAGTAGACCGACACCGACGAGCGGGAGTCCAAGGTCGCTCGCGCTCTTGAGATGGTCGCCGGAAAGCACGCCGAGACCGCCCGAGTAGATCGGGAGACTGACATCCAAGCCGTATTCCATCGAGAAGTACGCGATCGTGTTCTTCCGCGATCCTTTGTACCAGGTGTCGCTACCCGAGATGTAACGGTCGTACTTCTCTTTGACGTGGTTCAACGCGGAGAGATAGCTGTCATCTTCGGCGAGCGTCTCGTAGCGCTCCTGGGATACCATTCCGAGCATACGCACCGGGTTCTGTCGGCTCTCAACCCACGCATCAAAATCGAGCCGGGTAAAAAGGCTAAGCGCGTCATCGTTCCAACTGAGCCAAAGATTCCGGGCCAGTTCCTCGAGCGGTTTGAGCTGCTTCGGGATCTTTGGAGTGACGCTGTATTCTATATATTTCACGTTAAGGAGCCCCTTTCTTGAGTCATTAGCGACGGTATCGACGCTCACCGTATATGTCAACTAATCGAGTTGTCCTATCCGTCCCTCGTTGGTAGGCTTGAACACTATGCGTCCTGACCAACGTATTCTCTCGCTGTCGCCCGAAGAGGTTCAGCATCTCCTGGCGAGAAACGACCTTGACCTCTTTGAGCGTGAGTTCGATCCCGAGTCGTGCCTTCTTCCCATCGTGTCCTTTGAGAACCTCGACGAACGTGCGGAGGATCACCGTCCCGTCCTCGTTTGGGGCCGGCATCTTATCGATCCGACCCTCACGATCAAAACGTTCGTAATCGTCGTTATTTCGGCAAACGCTACCGACCGAATTCGACTCGCGTTGGCGACGGAGCGGCGCGTGGGCGCTTATAGTTGGGAAGAAAAGCGCCGTATCCTCGAGTATTGCGAGGTAAACGCCGTGGATACCGCCGCAATTTCGGAGCTTGTCGACCGAGACGCGGATTTTGTTCGATTATCACGGCGCTTTGGCGCGCTACCCGACGCGATGCGTACATGGGTTATGCAAGGTATCTGCGATCTCAAGACCGCCGAACTGGTGGCGGGTATGCCGGCATCATTATACGAAGAGCTCGAAGGCGCGAGCCGTGGGATGAGTTACAGCAATCGGCGCCGTTTTTTTTCTTATGCCGACCAGATTGGCCGCCGGGACGGTTGGGACGTCCTGGCGTCCGTGATCGGGCGACTTAAAAATTCGACGAGCCCCGGGGACCGGCTCGACATCATCGTGAAAACGCGCTACCCAGTTGTGAGTACGCTTGAACGTCGCGTTGCCGCGGTTTCCACGGTCGCCCTTGCGCAAAGCGGCGTGACGCTTGAGCCACCTCGCAATTTCGAGGGTGGGCGCTATACCGTCACATTCGAATTCTCATCAGACGCCGACCTCACGCGACGCCTCGCGGCAGCGGGTCGTCTTCAGGAGCATATGGATGAACTCATGGCAATACTATACGGCGACGATTGACGCTTTTGTCTGGGATCGCACGCTCAGTGACTCCTCCCTGCGCGAGCGAGTCGAATCATTACTTCCCGGTAAACGCTCAACGGTCGTTCGGAGCCGCGAGGAGATACCGGAAGACCTGTTGTCGGCGAGGACGATGTACGTCCGATCGGGCGGAACGGCCGAGTTTGGGCGCTGTCCGGGAACGGCAAAGCAGAGATGTTGTAATTACCTCACCTTTGATATCTATGCCGGATGTAACCTCGGATGTAGTTATTGCATCATGCAAAGCTATCTTCGTAATCGCACGCTTGAGGTTATCGTCCCGACGGATGACATGATCGCTCGGGTCGTCGATCTCGCCCGCAGTAATCCCGACCACGTTGTTCGACTCGGAACGGGCGAGGTTGGCGACAGCTTGCTCTACGACCCGCTCTTTGATCTCTCTCGCCGCCTGGTTGAAGCTGCTCGTGGGGTACCTAATTTGCGCATCGAGCTAAAGACCAAAACGGACTACGTCGATCACCTGCTCGATGTACCTCATGATTCCACGACCGTTATCGCGTTTTCGCTCAATCCACAGCGCGTTATCGATACGGAGGAAGGCGTAGCCGCCTCGCTTGAGGAGCGCCTCACCGCCGCCGAACGCGCGACCGCTGCGGGATTTGGCGTCGCGTTTCACTTTGATCCGATAATTGCCGTAGACCAGTGGAGAGAAGAGTACGTAGCCGTCGCCCGTACGCTCCGTCGATTTTCGCAAGAGCACGTCGAGTGGATCAGTCTTGGGACGTTGCGGTACCCTCCCGCGCTCCGCGAGTGGATTGAGCAACGACCATACGCGCTGGGCGAGTTTGTAGCGGCACAAGACGGAAAAATGCGCTATCCTCAACCGGTGAGATTGGAGATATACAAGACGATGAAGCGCGCGCTCGCCGAGTCCCTTCCGACGGTACCGGTCTACCTGTGCATGGAGTCCAGTCCCGTATGGCGACACCTTCCTCGGTCGGGTGGTGATACGCGCCTGCGCACGGTCATGAGGCCTGTTCCCGGCTTTGCGCGGGAGCGCGAGCGATGAGTCGCCCCGATCGAATCCGTCACCGGAAACGGGCGCTGTATGTCTTTGGCGTGAGTCTGGTGCTCGTTATGCTCGTTTTGGTCGAAGGGGCGGCGCAGGAATGGTCGCTCGCACCTCGACTGCCGAGCAATCGACGTCAACTCGAACTTTTTGTCAGGGAACGACTACCGCGCGAAGCGGTCGGCAGGCCGGTACGTGTTCTCCGGTTCGGACACGCCGGCGACCTCGAGCGCCCCGGGGTGCTCGATCTCCCGTTTGAAGGACGGTCCTTTCAAGTAGAGGCGTTCGATTGGATCAGCGCGGGTGATCGAACGGTCGAGGCCCGACGCCTGCCGTCGTACTCGCGATGGCTGGAGCTGGGTCCGCGCGGGCACATGCTGCTTATATCGGAGGATCGCGCGTACCTCGGCTACGGTACGATCCGTTTTTTTGGCGATGGCGCCTACGCGTCACAGTTACTGGTCGGATCGATCTCGATAAGCGGATTGGGAAACGCACAGATCGAGCGCCAGGCGGATTTGCTTGTTGTCGAGGTGGAAAACGGGCGATACGATCTCACCCGTGATGGCGACCTCATCGCCTCGGTCGGGGCGGGCCGACGTCGGGAAATCGTTCTTCTCGGTCGTGATCGTGCCGATCCCGATACCGCGCCCCAACAGTTTACGGCGCTCGGCGAGACGCTCGACGAGGTGTTGTTTGTTGAGAGTCCCGAACCGCTCGTTGACGGAGGGCAGCTTTTATCGATCTGGGACCGCTTAGCGCCGGTTATTACCGTCTACGCCCGGAGTGAGTACGAACGTCGCGACTGGGTGGGCTATCCTGATATCTGGGAGCGGCGTATCGGCGAGGCGCTTCGCGTACTCGCCGCATTTCGATTTGACCCCTGAGCTAATTAAAGAACGTAACATTTGAACCGCTTTCGACGCGGCGCTTGTTTTGTATACGCGAGAGGTAGGCCGCCTCTTCGCGCTCAATCGGACGAATCGTCTTTCCGCCGAAGCGCTTGAGGAGGATGCGGGAGCTTTCTGGGAACATCAGGACTTTTCGGGCCTGATTTCCACCGACATCCTGCGAGATCACGGGCAGCTTTTCGGACTCAAGAAAATCGAGGGCAAAAGCGATATTGCTATCGGGAATGTTACCGGCATTAGTGTCGAGAACGTGTCCTCCACCAAAAACCTTTGCCTCGAGACGCTTTTTAATCCCGCCTTGTTTAATTATCGAGTTGATAAGAAGCTCCATGGCGTACATGCCGTATCGTCCACTTTCCTCTCGATAGAACGCGCGGGAATGCAGCTCCCCGGGGAGCATAAAGTGATTAAGTCCGCCGATCTTCTCGACGGGATCGTACAACGCGACCGCAACGCAGCTTCCAAGAACCGTCGATATGATGATCTCATCGCGGGTGGCGTAGTACTCGCCCGGATGAAGGATCGTCGTATCGCGGTCGTAGGCGCGGTTGTAGTGATGGTACATGGCTAAAAGAAGGTGATGTCGCCGGCTTCGACGCCCTCGTCGACCTCGACTCCGACGATGTTTCCGGCTTGCTTTTTATGAGAGAAGATCGTAAAGCGGTCGATGATCGCTTTGAGTCGATCGTTTGATATCTCCCAATTATCGATGCCGCGTGACCGCAGCGCCTCACGGTAACGACCCTCAATCGCCTCCTGCATCGCCGTCAGTTTTGTCTTGAGGCCGCGGATCGAATCGGCGAGTGATGACAGGCGCGTGCCGTTCTCCGCGTTGAGCGTAAACACACGAAAAAAGCCGTCCGTGAACAGCGAGAACTCCGCCACGGTCGAGGTTACGCCGCGGCGAGCTTCGTTGAGCTCGTGGTTTGCGTTTGACAAGCGGTCGGAAAAGCTCGTCACAAAGCTTCGTTCTTCGGCGTACTGCTCGCGGTAACGATCGATGATCGAGGCGGTCTCGCCGATAAACTCCCTCGTCGCCAGGAGCGACTCGTCGACGTCGCGTTCGATTTGCCCCGTCAACGCGGTCATTTGTTCGGCGCTGGTGCCCATTTGGCGTAGTCGTTCCTGCTTGGCAACCTCGATGCGGCTGGCGATATCGACGTTGTGAAAACGCGTTACGATCGTATCGAACAAACGAAACTGCTCTTCGAGCGCCTGTACGCTCGCCGTGATCGTCTCGGAACCGGATACCAAGACCGCTTTGTTGGCGATATTGGCCTCGATGTCGCGGAGAAGATCGTTGAGCATGATCGCCGTTGATTCAAACAGATGGTCGAGATCCAGCTCCTGACCGTCGCTGAGCCGCTTTTTCCCATCGATAAACTCGCGGCGATCGCGCTCGAGAGCGTCGAGGCGCGACTTCGCGTCGCTCGTCAGGCGCACAAACGTTGCGACGCTCTCCTCGATCTGCGACGCGACGTCGTCGATAAGGGTCGCCGCCAGTTCCGGGATCGAGAGGAGAAAGCTCAGCTCGTCGAGCAGCGATTCATCGTCGACAAGCTCGTCTTCCGGTTTAATCGCCTCAAGCGCCAGAATAATGTGATCGATCGACTGGCGGATAAGATCCTGAAGCTGGATAGCTTCCATCATACCGTTAATCGGGGCCTGCAAGTCGGCGGAACGTTCCCGCAGTTCGTGGAGACCGTCGACGGTCGCCCGAACGGCCAGGTAAAACTCCTCAAAGCTGCGGCCGATGCGGTTCTGAAAGTTTTCAAAAAGCTCCGCCTGAAACGACCGAGCTTCCTGAAGCGTGTGTTCAAACTCCTTAAATCCCGAGATGAGTTCCGTTCCACGGGTGGATATCTGTTCGCTGAGGACGATGGTCCGCGTCGCGAGGCGTTTGAGCTCTTCGGTGATGTAGCTGAATGCGCGACCGGCACTTCCCGCCTTTAAGGCGACGGTCATCGCGTTTAAAGAGACGAGTTCCATGTCCTCGCTATCGAGCTTGATGCGACCGATAAGCCGGTCTATCGTCTCCAGCTGACCGATGCTCTGCTGTAAATCGGAAAAAAGCGTCGTGTAGCCATGAGAGATCCGCTGAAACTCTTCCGAGCCGTTGTCCATGACGGTGCGTGTTTTGCTAACCAGCGCGGATATCTCGAGTTCGTCGCGACATCCGGCGAGCGCCGCGTCGTGTCCGGTGGTATCCGCCATACAGATAAGCGTATTCTCGGACTGGGCGAGACTCTCTTTCATCTCGGCGACGAGGCTCGGCAGGGTGTCGGCAAGACCGAGAAACACCTTGCCCGTCTCGGCTTCGATCGATCGAAGCGACGAGATGAGCTCGTTGCGCAGGGTAAACGGAATGACGCTCATATATCTCTAATCATAGTGGTTGGAGAACCGCGCGCGCAATGGTCGACCTCACAAGAAAAAAGCCACCCCTGAGGGTGGCTTTTTGCTCTCCAACGACCGGCTTAGGTCGCGGCCGCGACCGTCGTGTTGAGCGCTTTCTCCGTCTCGAGATCAAACAGGATCGCCCGTTCCAGGTTGGGCACCAATTTGACGTTCTGGCCGACGTCGACCCTAAAGGTCGGAGGAATTCGAGCTATGATCTGATGCTTACCGGTGCTCACGTAGATGTGGATTTCCGCACCAAGCGGCTCAACAACCTCGACGGAACTATCGACAAAGGTGTCCGCTGCCGGGCTCTCCTGATAGTCGAGATCCTCGGGGCGGATGCCAAATACGATCTCCTTACCGACGTAGGGTTTGGCGAGCTCGGTGAGTTTGGCGTCCATCTTGAGGCGAAACTTGCCTTCGTCGAGCAGGATGCTTCCGCCTTCTTCGATCACTTTTGCGACCAAAAAGTTCATCGGTGGGGATCCGATAAAACCGGCGACAAATCGATTGACCGGGTTGTTATAAAGAGTGAGCGGATCACCGATCTGTTGGATAATACCGTCCTTCATAACGACGATTTTGTCGCCCATCGTCATCGCCTCGACCTGGTCGTGGGTAACGTAGATCATCGTTGCCTGGAGTCGGCTGTGCAGTGAGCTGATCTCCGCACGCATCTGTACGCGCAGTTTGGCGTCAAGGTTGGAAAGCGGTTCGTCAAAGAGGAATACCTTGGGATGACGCACAATAGCTCGACCGACCGCCACGCGTTGTCGCTGACCACCGGAGAGCTGTTTCGGCTTGCGCTCGAGTAGTTGCTCGATATCCAGAATTTTGGCGGCTTCGTTAACCCGCGCTTCGATATCTTTTTTCTCGAACTTGCGGATTTTGAGGCCAAACGCCATGTTGTCGTAGACCGACATGTGCGGGTACAGGGCGTAATTTTGGAAGACCATCGCGATATCCCGATCTTTGGGCGGGATATCGTTGACCCGTTTTCCATCGATCATCATATCTCCGCCGGAGATATCCTCGAGCCCGGCGACCATTCGAAGGGTTGTAGTTTTTCCACATCCGGATGGTCCGACGAGTACGACAAACTCACGATCTTTGATGTCGATGTTGGCATCTTTGACCGCGTGAAATCCGTTGTCGTACACCTTGTTGATGTCTTTGAGTTCGACAGTTGCCATGTGGCACCTCCCCATTATTTTATGTCTGGTCAGTGTAACCCGACCCTATTGAGCTGTCAAATTGAACGCCGGAGCGTAAAAAGACGTACAAAGTTCCGGATTTTTGTGTTAGTTGTGCTTAGTCACCGCGTTGGCGATACCAACGCCGAAGCTCGGCCGTAAGATCACCACTTTCCGGGGTGACCAAAAACGGAAAGACGACCTGATCGAGCGCTTCGTTCCAATAACGGGGTCTTTGTTCGGGTAAGCGAACCTCGCTAACGAGAAATCGCCGGTCGTCGAGGTGGGGATACAACTCCATAAGAATCTGATCATTGACTTCCTGAGCCATTGAGAACCCGCCGAATAGACCAAAACTGTCGATTCGCTGGATCAGTTTTTGCTCAATCAGCGCAATTTGTACTTCCGGATCACGTAACCAGCGAATAAGGTTGCGGGATCGTTGGATTTGGTCGGAACCTGCCGGAATACCCGCGTAGACAACGCCGTCGAGCGCAAAAAGTCCCCCCTCGCCGTCGGTCAAGTAGGAAAACTCCCATCGGGATCGAGCGAAGAACTCCCAATCGAGGAGCTCTTCGCTTGAGATATAGAGCGCCTCAAGGCGGTTTTTCTCCAGGAGCTGATTCCAGGGCTCGTAGAGATAGCGGTCTCGATAGTTGTGCTCGCGAGCGATCGAGCCGTGGTATTGGTTCTGCCAATCTCTCAACGTCGAAAGATGCTGCGAAAGGCGGTCCGTCTCCAGTATCGGATCTCCCGTCGCATCACCGGCAATAGACAATCCCAACGACCGCAATAAAACCCACGAGGTCTCGCGGCCGTAGGACGGAAGAAATGCGAGATTGGCTATCTGATCCGGCGGGGTGTCCGCGTACGTTAATTCACCGATCTCGGAGAGCGTTACTCTTTCTCGACCCGATAACGCGCCGCCGGCGGGGTAGGCGATCGTTGGGAGGGCGAAAGCGAGCGGAATCCAACGGTCGTCCTCCTCAAGTACCGCCATCCGGTCGGAAACGACCGGTGTATTAACCCATGATCCTACCACGACGTCGGCAATGTCCCGCCGCTGGGTGATCGCCTCAACGATGTTCTCTACGTATTCAAACTCAACGCTATCGTCGGAAAGATAGTTGTAGCGCTCTACAAAAAACGCGGCGTCGGGCTCGTTACTCCACAAGAGAAGCGGTGCCTCGCTGTTGTCCCGGCCGCACGAAGCCAGGATGAGCACAGCGGAAATCACGAGAAACGTATGGAAACGCGCGCTTCGACGGCGGCTCAGCTTGCCAGCTCCTCGGCGGCGGTAAAGATTTCCTCGTAGAGTTCGGCGAGATTTTCTTTGTCGATACCGGCAAATGCGACGCGCAGAAATGTGTCTTTGACCGAGATCGTGCCGATTCCCTTATCGAGAAGGAGTCGACGAAGGTCCTCGGCGCCTATCCCTATACAGCGAAAGCTCATAAAGTAACCGGAGTTAGCTGGGAGCGCTTCGAGCATCGGCGCGCGATGCGCGTTTAATTTGTTCTCTAGGATTTCCTGTAGGGCCTCGAACCGCGTCTTGAGTGTGGCGTAGGCCTGCGATTTCTGGTCCCGATACGCGGGATCGTTCATCGCCCGGAGCAGAAGCGCCTGCGAGAGCATGCTCGAGTTAGAGACCGCGCTCCGTATCGCGCCCATCGTCTTCTGTTCGAGGGCAAAGGCATGATCGGGTGTCATGTCGCGAAACGCGTAGGTTAAAAAGCCCACGCGGAAACCCCAGACAAAATCCTCTTTTGTGGCGCCGTCTACCTTGACGGCGAGGAGGTTCCGATGCGCATCGGCAAGACCCGCGAACAGCGATTGTCTATAGCAGTCATCAGTGTAGTAAAGGCCGAAATAGGCGTCGTCGCAGATCGTCATCACCGGTACCGATTCCGCGAGTGCGGTGAGTGTCCGCACGATAAACTGGGCATCTTCCTCATTAGGTGAGTAGCCCGCTGGGTTGTTGGGAAAGTTGAGAAGGACCACGAGTTTGCCGTCGCCTGCGGCCGAACGCGCGCCGTCGGCAAATCCCTCGCGGTTAAAGCGTCCGTCCTTGTCAAAAAACGGGAATTCTCGGAGTCGGCAACCGCGGTTTTCCTCGAATATCAAGCGGTAGTTTCCCCAGAAAAGATCTGGTAGTAGCACGACGGTATCGCTGTCACTGAAGAGTTTGGCGAGGAGCGCTATTCCGGCAGTGAGTCCGGGAACGACCGCGGGCAGCGTCGTCGACTTCCCGACGAGATCGGGATTCTTTCGCTCCATCTCGCTCTTCCAAAGTTCGCGCAATTCACCGACTCCCGCCGTCGGAGCGTATGCGGCGGACTCCGCGGCGCCAAGCGGAGCGGTGAGTTGACGGATAAGCGGGAGAGTCATAACGTCGCCGTTTTCGTAGGCCATACCGACCGTGGCGTTAAACCGGTGAGCTCGTTTTTTTGCTTCAGCGGATTGCGCAACGATACCCTTGGGGAAGTACATCCGACGTCCGAGATCAGAGAGTACGCGTGAGACAACGGTCCCCTCAAGCTGCGCATTGAGTTCAACTGCCAGGTTATTCATCGTTTGACTATAATCGCTTCCGAATTGACGGTAAAGGCGCTATGCCGTAAGCTGATTTTGTGTCAGACGGTGCGCAAGCAAAGCCCGCGGATCAATCGGGCTCCGAGAGTTTTATTGAGCGAATTTTCGGTGCCTTGTTTGGAGTCGGTGATCCTGAACGCGATAAAAAACGCCTCATCCGCGCGCTTGGAAAACGCCTCTCCAAGGAGAAATTCAAGTTCTATAAACCGCGGGCGGGAGAGATCGAACCACAGCTCGCGCGTTTCCTCTGGGAGATATACAAGACGGTATCCCCCGTAAGAAAGCTCATTCAGCCAAGCGAGGTTGGCGGCGGGGCCAAGTATGTCGCTATCGAAAGCAAGCTAACCGACGAGCAACGCCAGTTGCGCGATGAGCTCGACGAAAAGCTCATTCGGGAGCGCGCCCGCGGTGTTGAAGTAAAGGAACTTGCCTCCCAGGTAAAAGAGACGCTCATCAACTTTGTCGGGACTTTTGACGCCAATCAGGTAAAGGCGATAAACGGTGTATACGACGAGCTCAAGCTTTTTGTCGAGTTCTGCCATTTTGATTTCTACTTTAGTCTCAAGAAGTTTGATTCTTCGATCGCCGAGGACAGTTTCTCGGGAAAACCGAAGTTTGAAGCGATCAGTTCGGAGTACGTCGTCGACGATATTCGCGATTTTCTCGACGTCGCGACGATTCTCTCGCCGGCGATGGATTGGGACGGCGTTCTCGATCTGCTCGCCGGCTACAAAGGTGTCGAGGTAATTGACCGCGGCCAATGGAAGAAGATCTCCAAAGGCTTGTTTACGATTCTTGAAACGGGGGTGCTCGAACGGGTTGTGCAGCACGCAACCCGCGATCCCCATTGGATGCCAAAACCGACGCGCAGTTCAACTCGTATACTCGAACCGTACCTTGCGGAGATCAAATCGGGAGTTGAAGCTACTCTCAATAAAATCGTCAACGAACGAAGAAACAACAAAATCGACCAGCTCGTACAACAGGTTTTTGGTACGTCCGTTATCGCCCGAACCAAGAACTACACGGCAAAAGCGAATACGGTTTTTCAGAAAAACAGCAGCGAAGGATTTCGGTTTCCCGAGGCGCTCAACTACCTCAAGGCCTATTTGCTCGACTTTTTTAAAAAAGACGTGCGCGTCGTCGTACAGGATCTCCTGATCGTCCGCGGTAAGTGGACGACCAACATCCAGGCACAACAGCTATCGGATGCGTACCATGCGATTTTGAGCAACGCCGAGCAGATCGTCGCGTTTGACGATAGTCTGGCCGATGAAGGCGAGCGGGGTCAGAGATTGCGGCGCGCGATGGGCCGCGTCGTCGAACGTGATCCGTCTACCCAAAAACAGTTTGCCGTCATCCTCAAGGAAGTCAACGACGAGGCGAGTCGCCTCATCAACGACTCGGCCCAGAACCTGATCATTATCGGCAAAAGCCTCAAGCTCCTGATCGACGACGTCGATCGCAAGGAGCACGAAATGGTCCTAAACTGGAAGGAACTCGATAACTCGATCGAGGATTCGATTAAAGGTCGTATGACCGCCATGTACAAGCAGATTTACTATCTCGTCCAACTACTGCAGGTCTATTCCAAGTAGCGTTTCCGATGACGGTGGCGGAACGCGAGCGACAACGGCTTGAGATCTATCATCGAGTTCTTCCGCTACTGGTGCAGGCTGTTCTCGAACGCGGCGATCTTGTCGCGGCCGCCGAGCGTATTGCGAGCGATGAGAACCTGGCCCATGCCGAGGTCTACCGGTGGATACAAGACACGGAAGAGCAGATCGATCGGGCGCGTCGACGACGCGCTGTTCCCGGACTACTCGCGGTATGGAGCGCCGGTTTCGCCGTGACGGCCGGGGGCGTCCACGCGATATTTCGTGGTCTCGCACCGTTTCATATCGTCGTGGCGCTTGCGGCGCTCGTTGCCGCGGTTTTCGCCGCGACTCTCCTGCGTGATCTGAGACGGCGAAGCGCTGATGCCTGGTTGCGAGCTCAGATCGGTCGTTCCTAGATACGCGGCGAACGCGGTGACACCGTCGCGTTATTGGTGATACATTCGGTCGCGTTATGAACATGGAAGCATTTGTCCTCGGTACAAGTGGTACGATGCCGCTCCCAAACCGGCATCTGACCTCAGTGCTGTTGCGACGTGAGGGTGAGGTATTCCTTTTTGACGCCGGCGAAGGAACCCAGGTATCGTTGCGAGCGCTCAACCTCAAATGGAAGAAGATAAGCGCGATACTTATCTCTCATACACATGCGGACCATGTGACCGGTTTGCCGGGGATGCTTATGCTTTCGAGCCAGGTCGATCGCGAGGACCCGTTGACTATTATCGGTCCTCCGCGAATAGCAGAGTACGTCGAGACAAGCCGTCGAGTTCTCGAGATGTATATCAACTTTGAAATTCGAATCCAGGAGATTACTCGTCCCGAGGAGCCTCAGGAAGTGTTTCGCGGAGACGATTTTTCGATTCGATCGTTTCCGCTCCGTCACTCGCGGAGCTGCGTTGGATACACGCTTGTCGAGGATGAACGCCCCGGGATCTTTTTTCCGGATCGCGCGATCGCCGCAGGTGTTCCACGAGGTCCCCTGTGGTCGCAACTCCAGGCCGGCGAGTCGGTCGTCGGGTCCGGTGGATTGACGATTAATCCGGCGGATGTGCTCGGGCCGCCTCGACCAGGGCGCAAGTTTACCTACATGACCGACACCCTGCCGATCGATTCGGTCCTGGAACACATTCGCGACTCGGACTTACTTATCAGTGAGGGTATGTTTACCGAGGAACACCGCGAAAGCGCGTATGAAAAAAAGCATATGACTGCGGGCGATGCCGGAAGACTCGCCGCGAAAGCCGGTGGGATAAGAAGGATGGGGTTGATCCATTACAGCCCGCGCTTCACAAACCGCGATCTCAAACAACTTGCGATCGAGGCGCGCGCCGAGTTTCCCGAGGCGTTTCTCACGAGAGACCGGATGCACATTCCGATCCCGCATCGCGAGTAGGACAGTTATTTTGAAGAAAGGTATTCGCGGTACTTATCGGGATCGGGTTTAAAACCGACGATTCTCCCCGAAGTTGACGAGGCGCGCTTGAGCGCGATTTTACACTCACCGATGACGCGCGTTCCTTCGACGAGGCGACCGTTGCGGGCGGACACGCCGCACAAGAAATCTGCTTCCCGGTTCTCCCAGCTTGTCCGCTCGTTCCAGTAGTACTGTTGGAATCGCTCAATCTGTTTGAGGGTTTCGCCAAGGCTCGTGTTGGGAAAGACGACGACGATTCCCGTTCGTCCAAACTCAAAACAGAGGTCTTCAAACGTGAAAAACGAGAGGATGGCTTGAGCGTTGAGGTGGCGTTGTTCGGTCGCCCGCTTACCGGAGTTAAACTCAAACAGCGCCACACTTAGATCCTGCTCGTGGTAACCGGCGCGCTCAAGCTCCAGGCCGATCCTTCGTTCGAGCACCGACTCCGGATTAAGACCGGTCGTCTCGTCGCGCTGGGCACGTCTGTCGTGGACGGCGGTCGCGACCGGCGGTTTTGGTTCCGACGAGGGACCGTCGGCGAGCGGCACCGTTCTCGGGGCTCGCCGCGAGAGAATCGACGCTAACGCGACGACGAGGGAGAATCCGACCAGGACGACAAATGCTATAAGTACTTCTCGTAAAACAGGATACGCGTCCGCTCCTGGTATCGCCGGATAGACCGCAGTAACAATTCGGCGCTGACCGTCACTCACTTGAAACGATCGGGAGTAGCGGCTGTGGAGAATTTGATTACTCCGGGCGACGGGCTCGCTGCGCGTACCGTCAACGGATACCAGAAACCGATCATCGACGGTCCAGAGGTAGTCGATCCCGTCCTCAAGACGATAAACGCTGAAAAACAGCGGTGCGATACTCTCCATCTCGGCGATCGCCTGCGATAGCAGAGTGCCGGCGCGATCGACCTCGTTCTCGTTCCAGAGTGATGCGGCAACGTTCGACAGATCCCGAAACGCGGTTGCCGTTTGTTCCCGTGTTTCCTGGCGTATCGAGTACATACCGTAAAAAAAATACGCGGTAATCGCCAGAATTATGAGAAAGCTAAACGATACGTATACGCGAAGGAGCGCGCGTTTCATCCCCTAACAATATCGGTTGATTATACCGGACACAAGAGCACGAATTTGACGAAAAGATCGAGCGAGCGCTTGTGCGGGGGAGGGTTCCGACGCGTTCTTAAGCGACTCGTGGGCGGGAAGATGGGCGAGACCGTGCGGTCCGATCAGGCGCAGGAGCTCCGGCGTGCTCGCTTTGATCGTGCTATCGACGCGCTCGATTGCCGTGTCGATCCGGGCAAGGTGATCGATCCAGAACGCTCGAACGCGGGTTCGCGCGGTCGCGCCGTCCTCAGGATAAACGGTGGCTCGCCGGAGCCGATTCCGGAGGACCGTATCGGTGGCGAGGTAGGTTATCCGCTCTCGAGCGGACCGGGCACCCGGGAGTTCGAAGAAATTACCCCGGGTTTGTAACTCACGACCGTAAACAAACGCCCCGAATTGCGCCTCGTTCGAGAAGATGCGTTGTGCCTGCCGGGTAAACAGATCGTAGTGATACGTGCCGCGGGCGTAGCTCTTGGCCCGCGGGTACCCGAGATCAACGCCGATTATGGTGATCTCTCGAGCACCGGCAGCTTGGGCGACGATTACCGCCGCCTCGGTAACGGTGGTATACGGAACACCGAGGGATAGGAGCGGAGCTCCCGCCGCGGCCAGCAACAACGCCAACGGGTGTGTTCCAACAACCGGAATCCACGACGCATCCGCCGTCAGACGTGGTGATACCCCGGCGTCGGCTACCAGTATCGTTTTGTTTTGTAGCGGTCGGCGGAAATGAAGCGCACTCCACGCATGAGCATCGATCGAGACCGCCGCACTCGCCGCTATTCCGGCCCGCCGAAGCATCGGGACGACGGTATCGACGGCCACGATCGGATCACGTGGCGTGGTGGTAAGGATGCTCTCGGCACTTGGACCGGCGCCGACGACGTTCACGGGCCGATCCCACAGCCGCGACCGGAGCTCGGCAAGGCCATCGCCGGCGATCGGATGGAACGAGTTGCGCACAAGGTGATGGAGCCACCGGAGACCGAACCGTCGGTACCCCGAAAGATCGGCGGCGAGCTCCTGGCTCGCGGAGTGTATGACCTCGCCGAGCTGGCTAAAACGATCACGATGAGCTTCGATGTCGGTCCACGGGCCGAGCCAACGAACGGCGATACCGTCAGCGATAGACGGATAATGGGTTCGATAGATCGCCGCTTGTAGTGATTCAGGCGAATCGACCGGCTCGAATCGGCCGGTTCTGATCATCGGGACGAGGTCGATCGTCTCTGCGATCGACCGCCATGTCGTCGGCGATAGTTCGGCAACGATCACCGCTTGGCCCGGTCGTTCGGCGAGGGCTCGACGGGCGTCGATCAAAGCCCCCGCGCCGAAAAGGACAAGGGTTGCCGATCCTTCCGTCCCAGCGAGTCGTCGCGCGCTCTCGCGATCGGGATCGTAACGGGAGTTAAGGCCCTTGGTGTCGCCGTCAAGTTGAGCAACGGCGATCCTCCTTCCATTTCGTGCGATGTCAAACTGGAGCCGCGGATCCGTCGCGGCGGCGCTCATCCGGTCGGCGAACTCGGGGAAATGCTCCCGTAACGCCGCGATATTGGCCGCAAACGTAGCTCTGCTCACGCTAATCCCGCTTTGCACATAATACGCCGGAGTCGTTTTTGCGCGATCGCCGGAGCCTCCGCCGTCATCTCGCGGAGGTCAGCGAGGTGCTCGGCCGGCGCGAGGTACAAGAGGAGCTCGTTACGCCGGTCGTCGTCCGTTCCCGCGAGCAAAAGAAGGTCTGACCAGTGTTCGAGAACGGCTTGCGCATGTTGTCGACGTCGTACTTCCGGCGGACGGTCGAGGAGGCTGAGCTCGAGCTCAACGGGCGTCACGCTGTTGGGCGAAATCGGCTCCACGGAACTGATGTCCCGCCAGACCGGTGAAGGTTGTAGCGGGGCGATCGTAAACGACTGGTCCATAAACCGCTCGACGATCGGGGCGACTAGACTCGCGAGTGGGCTCCCGTGGTAAGCGCGTGCGCCGTCTGACCAGCGACGCTCGGTCGGCTCGGGGCGGAGACGAGCAAACCGTTGGGCATGCTCGCTCGTGAGACGCGTGGATCGGGCGGCGATGTAGCGATCGTTTGGATGCGGACGGGCGTGCGCAAACAGGTCGTAGCTGCATAAGTCGACGCCGGCGACGCACGCGTCGGTAGCGCCAATGCGGCGGGCTAGGTCGAGGAGACTGAGGGCGACGCTCGGTTGATCGGGAAGGTGAGGGAAGGTAGCGACGTCGGGGGCCAGCTCGTCGGTGATCGACCGATCAGCGAGAAGGAGCGGTGTTTCGATTCTCGCGTTACCGGCGCGCAACGGCATCGCCACGATCGTCGCGTGGTCCGGCGCAACGTCGGCGAGATAGCGGCGGGCCCAGATTCCGGCGTCGGTGTGAAGCGCGAGGAGCGACCGGACGCCGCTCCGACGCAGATAGTGAAGGGCAGAGCTGACCGCGAGCGGACGATGTGCCGATGTTAGGGCGGAGATCGTCGGGCCCGAACCTGCGATCACCGGAACGCCATCGACAATACGCGCCTCAGCGCGCTTCTCAACCGTTAGCGTCGTGCGTAACGCGTTGGCGATCCAGAGCGCGCCAAAATGGGCGATCGTCGCGAGTTCAGCCGTGAGGTCCTCGAGCGCACCGCGGATCGCGCGATCAACGGCGCGGCGCCATTCCGGTGCGCAACGATCAATTGCCGGCCAGTGAACGAGTTGAACGCCGCCGATTTCGGCCGGCCGTATACTTCCGCGGAGGCGTCCACGAAGGCGAATCTCGTCGGGCGTGCTGACGGCGTACCGATCGGCGTCTTCCGACAGATAGTACGTCTCGAGCGTGCCGTCATGGGGAACCGGTTCGATCGATATTGTCCGTAAGCGGGGATATTGGCGGCGCAATATCGCGGGAGTCAGCCCAAGTCCATCGCCGACGATAAGCAGGGTCCGCGTGGTCTTATCGACGATTACTTTTTTGGCAAACCGGTCGGCTTCGGCGTGGGGATCGTAATTGGAGTGGAGATATCGATCGTCTATGGCGACCGTCGGACCGTCCCGGCGGGCGGTTTCACGCCGGACGATCACCGCTGAGGTCTTGAGGATTCCGGAGCGAATACTGAAGGCGTACTGCACTGCCGGCGCTAAACAGCTGTCGAAGCGTCGTACTCAACAGGTGCACAAGCAGTTCAGGATCGGTGGCGTTGTCCTGTACTCCAATAAGGATGACACGAACGCCGGGTTGCTGGACCGTGATCCACTCCTTGGACGTGAGCAGCGCAACCGTCGTCAGGATATCCTCAGTGAGGCGATTTGTATCGAGATGTGGATGAGCGCTCACGACCGCCTGGAGAATCGGCGACAAGCCCACTTCGATACAGATGATCTCGCTCCCGCGCTCCTCGGCTTTTTGCTGAGATCGGGCGATCGCGTCCGAGATGAGCCCTGGATCGAAAACCGATGCGCGCGCCCGGCGGGCAAGTGGCTTTTCACGCCCGTCAAAGAGCATTCGACCGATCCGATCGGTGAGGGCCGCAAGAAGAACGTCAAGAACGGTGCGATCGAGCTCGAGCATCGGCGAATCAAACACGACGAGAATCGCAAGTACGCTCTTGAGGTGCGTAAACGGGAACAAGGCGATCCGCGGCGATCGGCGATAATCGCCGGAAGACACAACCGATTGCAGAGACTCCCGTTCATCGCTGGAGAGAACACGAACGCGTGATTCAATCCGGAGGTTCTTGATCATCGAATCGTCGAGGCGAAATCGAAATCGGCTGGTTTCGTCGAGTCCGACGGTGGCGATTGGTACAAACGCGCCCTCCGACGGTTCGTAAACGAGAAATGAACCGCGTTCTACTTGAAGATGGCGGTGAAAAAGCGAAAAAAGCTGTGAGGGAGTTACTATTCCCGGGTGTTGCTCGCCGTCGAGTTCGCGAAGAAACGCGCGAACCGCCGCGCCAATCGCGATGTCGGGGCTATTGTCCGTTTTTTCCGGCTCGGGAGCACCGCCGCGCATCGCGATCGCTCGCCCGATGATCGAGTTGGGTTTCCCGTCCTGTGATAACCGCTGTTTTAATTCCATGGAGGTACGCTCTCTCGAGCTCAGGTCTCCAAGCCGAGTTCCTCGAACAGGCGTTTATACACGTCGAAATGCTCCGACTGGGCAAACTCCTCGATTTTGTCGTCCGGTAAGGCCTCGAGGAGTTGATCCATGTAGCTGAGCACCGAGCGGATTTCACTCTTGATGTGCGCCGGAAGCTCCGCGATCGTACCTTCGCTATCTTCTTCTTCTTCGGTCAAATCGGCGGCGGAGATGTCGAGCTGCTGATCCAGGTCGATTTCCTCGACTTCGAGATCTTCTCCGGCCGCGGAAAGATCGTCCTGAACCGCCGCGGCAAACTCCTCAAATCCCTCGTCGGTTCCCGTTTCGAGTTCAGAATCATCGAGTTCCAACTCGGTCTCGTCTATACTGAGCTCCAAATCGGTCGCTTCGTCGACGGTCATCTCGGGAGCCTCGGCCAACTCTTCGCCGCTTAGGCTCTCGATCTCGTCGAGATCAAGCTCAAGCTCATCCGCGGTCGGCTCTTCACTGCTATCGTCGAGGGCTTCGATATCGGCCAACTCGGCCTCGATATTCATGTCGGCCAACTCGTCGATGACCGCCTCGTCGGAGTCCTCCAAGGCGATTTCGGTGATTTCAGTCTCGAGATCAAGATCGGCCGCGTCAGAAGTCTCCGCACTGGGCGGTACCGCGGCGACAAAATCCTCTTCGAGTTCCTCGGCCTCGCCCGTTTCCTCAGTGAATTCAGCCGTGTTGAGGATGTTATCGAGCTCGTCCCCGGTGAGCGCGATCGTCTCGTCCTCGTCTTCCTCAAAAAAGCCGGGTCCGTGATGGGTCGCGTCGTCTTCGATCCGCGCCTCGGGTGCGGGCTCGGCCAGCTGTACGGCAGCGCCGCTTCGGAGCGCCTCTTTTAGTTCGTGAAGCTCCCGCTTGATATCGTCGAGTTCGCTCTGTATGCGCTGGAACGCCTCGCGCTCGTCGTCATCCATGTGCCGTACCGCCTGAGCCGGTTCCTCGGCCAAGAGCTCTTCTTCCTCGGGACTGATGTGGTTTGTTGGCTGCGCGGAGATGATTTCGATCCCTTGGTCTTCGGGCGTAAAATCGTGCTCCGTCGTGTCGAGCGTATCGAGGGCGTCGAGCGAGTCGGCTTCGAGTTCCGGTAGTTCGCCCCCTGACGAATCGCTCATCTGGATATCGTCGAGCGAAATCTCGTCGATCTCCTCGTCGCTACCCGGCATAAGTGGTTCGACACCTGCTTCGGCCTCGAGCGCCGTGATTTCGGCGCCTGATTCCTCGTCGGCGCCGACTTCCAACGCCGCAAATGGATCTTTATCGACGTCGGCCTCTTCGATATCGAGGTCGTCGAGAGTTACAAGATCGTCATCGGCGCCAAGTTCGGTCGTTAGCGCTTCATCGACGACGGTCTCAGTCGTTTCAAAATCGTCGAGATCATCGAGTGCACCGAGATCATCGGCGATCTGTATGTCGCCGAGCGAATCGTCGGTGTCGAGAGACGCCTCCTCGACGGCGAGATCCGCGGTCTCCCCAAACGACGGGAGATCCGGCTCTCCGACTTCGTCGATCGAACCTGTTTCTTCAATATCTGGCAAATCGGAAGCAATATCGAAGTCATCAAGCGAGCCGAGCTCGTCTCCGATGTCCTCGATCGAACCAAGATCGAGATCGTCTTCGAGTTGTTCGACGTCGCCGAGTTCAGCGCTTACCTCGCTCGTTTCCTCGATCTCACCAAAATCGTCGAGGTTGTCGAGGGAACCAAGATCGTCCGAGTCAAAGTCATCGAACTCTCCCGTTGGGATTTCGAGCGCGTCGAGGTCGTCGTCGAGATGCAATTCCGAGCTCTCAACGCTGGGAGCAGGCGTTTCGTCTACCGCGCCGAGCGGCTCGTCGCCAGGGAGGTCGGAGAAGGAGTAATCCTCCTCGTCGGCTTCGACAACCTCCTCAGGGCCCGCCTTAACCCATACGCCATAGCGTTCCAACTCTTGTTCCTGGAACTCTTCTTTTTTTTGTTCTGCCATGCAATTCGCTCCCAGCCGTAGGTATACCTACTCTGAGTGTCGGTATAGCACCGCGACGGGTTAAATTCAATGTAATCCCTGGCGCGATACTGAGCAAGACCCGCGTAAACTAAAGCGTACGACGGATAACGCCGTAGTTTGAAACGATGAAGCCGTCCTCGGTCTTGATTGCCCTCCTCCTGGGCATATCTGTCTACTTACTCCTGCAGCTTTCGTTCGGCACACATGGCATCGTCGCTCGTTCCGTACTGTTGGATTATCTCGTCGATGCCGAGTCGGCGCTGAGCGACGCACAATTGCAGGGCGCGGAACTACAGCGTGAGATCGAGTCACTCACGTCCGATCCCGAGCGTATCATCATCGAAGCACGACGAATCGGAATGGTTGGCGAGCGAGAGGTAATTGTTCGTCTCGACGGATACGGGCGGCTGCCGGCGTATCAATACCAACCCGGTTCTCTTCCGACTGATGTCCCGTGGCCAAGCGACAACCGCCCGCTCTTTCGTTCGATTGCGCTCGCGGTCACGCTTTTTGTTCTTCTTATCTACCTCTTCAAGACTCCGGCGACACAGCAGCTACCAAAACGTCGCGACGACGAGTGGGAGATTCACGTCGACGAGCGGTGACACCATCCTCGCGCCGAGGTGTTGTATCTCTATGAATACGAGATACAGGCGGTGGGTGCGATGGAGCAAAAAAGATTCTTTCTGATAGCGATAGTTTTCCTGAGTTGCACCGGATTTCTCGCGGCGCGACCCGTTGGGTTTCAGATCGTCGGTATGGCGGTGGCGCCGTTTGCCGATGATCCAGAATCACTGGGTGACGTAGCCGACCAATATCGAGATACCGACCCCGATCGAATGTTAAGCGGCGTCGAGATGGAGCTGCTCATCGGGTCTTTTGGCCTCGGCATACGCCATGTTGCGCGATTTGATGCCTTTGAAATCGACGATCCGGTCGTTCGCGAACAGGCGGGCACCGATACCGACTGGTGGCTCGATCAGAGATCAGATCTCTTCTTCTCGTATCACGTGTTCGGCATCGGCTCGTTTATCGATCCCTATGTACGCTACGGACTCGGATTCGCGGCGCGAATCGATGTGGACGACGGCGCGTACTACGACGAAACGAACGACGAATGGACCGTCTCGCGGCGTGACGCGTACGGCGATTCCGATTCGATCCGGAGTGCATCTCTGTACCAATACCTCGGTATCGGTATTCAAACCAACCTCAGGGGGCTCGTCGTGGGCTTTGGCGTAAACTACACTGTGCTCAATCAAGGCGTCGAGCCCGACGATTCGGATTGGGGACTATACCCAAACGAACGGTTTGAAGGCCGGTTGTACGGAGGTATCGCACTTGGAGGCGGTTGAACAGGAGATCTCGGTTGAAGATCTCTATAGAACATATGGCCCGATGGTTTTACGGCGGTGCAGGCGAATGCTCCGCGACGAGGAGGAAGCGTTGGACGCGATGCAGGACAGCTTTGTAAAGGTACTTCGATATCGCGATCGATTAAACGACCGCGGACCGTCGAGCCTGTTATACACGATCGCGACCAACGTCTGCCTTAACCGAATTCGATCGCGGTCACGAGATCGCAGTATTCCCGTCGGCGACGACCTGGAAAAACTCGCCGGATGGGGCGCAGAACACAGCGATACCGCGTTGACCGGTCATTTTTTAGATCGGCTTTTCGCCGAGCAACGACCGGATACGCGGGAAATAGCGGTCTACCACTACCTGGACGGCTTGACGCTTGAAGAGACGGCTAATCTGGTTGGGTTGTCGGTTTCCGGAGTTCGTAAACGACTTCGTCGCTTGCGAGAAAGCGGGCTCGCGTTGAAGGAGATATGAGTATGAAAACACCCGATTTCTATCTGGAGCAATACCGACTCGGCGAAG